>UQHK01000002.1 GCA_900540855.1 uncultured Collinsella sp. | reverse complement strand
TCACGAGTGGGGGCTCCTGTCGTTTCCGTGCCCCTGGATTGGGTCATAGTGTCTGTCCGTCCTCTACCTGCGGCATTGTCTTGCTCCAGGTGGTCGTTGGGGACAGACTTAAATGAGTAGTCGTTGGGGGCACTCATTTAAGTCTGTCCCCAATGAGTGCACGCTCGTCTGACTAGTCGTTTAAGAACGTCCCCAATGACTAATCTCTTGATCGCGTTGGCCGTGGCTGGTCGCAGTTCTGCACCGGTCCGCGTGGCGGCGTATAATCGGCGGCAGATGACTTGGACGTTAGGAAACCATGACCGATAGCATGCAGCAGATGGCGCTCGACACGCTCGGCGCCTATTTTGGCTACACCTCGTTTCGCCCGGGGCAGGACCGCATGGTCGATGCGATCCTTGCCGGCCGCGACGCGCTGGGCGTTATGCCCACGGGCGCCGGCAAGTCCATTTGCTACCAGGTGCCTGCGCTCATGCTGCCCGGCATCACCTTTGTGGTGAGTCCGCTGCTGTCGCTTATGGAGGACCAGACCCGCGCACTGCTCGCGGCGGGCGCGCGCCCCAGCTATCTCAACTCCAGCCTTACGCCGGCTCAGCAAAATACCGTGCTCAAGCGGGCGCGCGAGGGTCGCTACCAGCTTATGTATGTGGCACCTGAGCGCCTGCTCGAGCCGCGTTTTCTGGCCTTTGCGCAGGAAGCTGCGGCCGAAGGCGGCATCGGCGTTCCGCTCGTGGCCATTGACGAGGCCCACTGCGTGAGCCAATGGGGTCAGGATTTCCGTCCCGCCTACCTGCAGATTCGCGAGTTCATCGATTCCCTGCCGCAGCGCCCCATCGTGGCGGCCTTTACCGCTACAGCGACCGAGCGCGTGCGTGCTGACATTCAGCAGATGCTCGGCCTGCAAAACCCCGCGTGCGTGGTGACGGGTTTCGACCGCAAGAACCTCTACTTTGGCTGCGAGGAGATGGGCGACAAGGCTAAGACCGCGTGGGTGCGCGACTATGTGATTGCGCATTCGAGCGAGAGCGGCATCGTGTATTGCTCGACCCGCAAGACCGTCGATGCGCTGGCAGGAGAGCTTGCTGAGGCGTTGGGTCCCAGCGGCATTCGCGTTGGCCGCTACCATGCCGGCATGGGTAATGACGCCCGCCGCCAAAGCCAGCGTGCCTTTATCGACGACGACATTCAGGTGATGGTCGCCACCAACGCCTTTGGCATGGGTATCGACAAGCCCAACGTGCGCTACGTCATCCATAACAACGTGCCCGAGAGCATCGAGGCCTACTATCAGGAGGCGGGCCGCGCCGGCCGCGATGGCGATCCGGCCAGCTGCCACCTGCTGTGGAACGGCAACGATTTTCGCATGCGCCGCTTTTTGATCGACCGCGGCGATGCGGCCGACGAGACGCTCGACGACGAGCAGCGCGCGTGGGCGCTCCAGAACCGATATCGCCTGCTCAGTCAGATGGAAGGCTACTGCAATACCACCGGCTGCCTGCGCGAATACATGCTGCGCTACTTTGGCGGCGCCGCCGCGGCCGAGCATGCGGCCGTGGGCGGCGCCGCCGCGGATGAGGCCGAGGGCTGTGGCAACTGTAGCAACTGCCTCACGCAGTTCGAGGTCGAGGACGTCACCGATATGGCCCGCGCCACCGTGCGCTATGTGGCCACGCGTCCCATGCGCTTTGGCAAGTCGCTCATCGCCGATGTGCTTCACGGCGGCAACACCGAGCGCATTCGCCAGATGCATCTGGACGAGGATCGCGGCTATGGTGAGCTGTCGAGCGAATCGGTCGGCCGCATCAAGGACATCATCGGCCAGCTGTGCGGCCGCGGTTATTTGGCCACCTCACAGGGGCAGTATCCGGTCGTGGGCCTGGGTCCGCGTGCCGGCGAGGTCGAGGACGAGGCGTTTGCCTTTACCGTTAAGCGTCGCGCGTCCAAGCGCAAGGCCTCGGCCCGTGCTCGCCGTGCGGTGGATTTGCTGCGCGAGGAGGCCGAGCTGGATCAGCGCCCGCGCGTGGGCGACGATGCCGAGCTGTTCGAGCGCCTGCGTACCCTGCGCAAGGAGATCTCGACCGAGCTCGAGATGGCGCCGTACATGGTCTTTTCCGACAAGGCCCTGCGCGGCCTGTGCCGCCTGCGCCCGCAAACGCGCGACGAGCTGATTCAGGTCAACGGCATCGGCGAGAAAAAGGCCGATGCCTTTGGCGAGCAGTTTATGGCGGCGATTGAAGAGTTTGAGTCCGAGCATGCGCGGGATGGAGCGTAACGATGGCAACCGACGATAAAACCGACCGCGCTGGCGTATCCGCCGTACCGCTGTACCAGCAGGTCATGGACGACCTGAAGGGCGAGATCGCGCGCGGCGTGTATGCGGCCGGCTCGCGCATTCCTTCCGAGATGGAGCTCGCGAAGTCTTACGGCGTGGGACGCATCACCGTGCGCCGCGCCATCGAGGAGCTGTCGCGCGCGGGATATCTCAACCGACAGCAGGGGAGGGGCACCTTTGTGTGCGCTCCCAAGCTCAAGCGCAAGATTGTCCAGAAAGGCGACGTCCAGAGCTTTACTGAGGGTTGTGCCGCCAACGACATGGTGGCCGGAGCGCGTCTGGTGTCGCGTACGGTGGTCGCGGCGACGCGCGAGGATGCGGCGTTCTTTGGCGTGGAGCCCGGCTGCGAGCTCATCGTGGTCGAGCGCGTGCGCACGGCCGACGGCATCCCCGTCATGCTCGAGAACAACGCCTTTGTGCTGGCCGACCATCCCTACCTGCAGACGCTTGCCGACGAGGACCTCGCCGATAACTCGATCTTTGCGCTCGTTGCCGAGCATTCGGGCCGCGCGCCGCTCAAGTCCGACCCCTGTACCGTGGAGATTGCGCTTGCCGATGCTCAGGCGGCCCCGCTGTTGGAGGTGCCGGCCGGCGAGCCACTCTTCTATATGGAGGCGTACTTTACCGATGAGGACGAGCGGCCCCTGCTGCTCGGGCGCCAAAAGATCGTGGGCTCGCGCTACGTGTTCGACATCTAACGTCCATAGATAGAACAACATAGAACAAATTTGCTGAAATGACTTCACCTGCGACAGCTCGCATGCTATAAATAGAACAACATAGAACGACAGCAGGTACGAGCTGCTGTCGTTCAAAGCTGCCACATAAGGAGGAGCGTCACGGTGAACGCACACGATCTGATTCAGGAAATTATCGAGCGCAAGGGCAAGATTGAGAACGTGTTTTGGATCGCCTGCGGCGGTTCGATGATCGACCTGATGCCGGCTAACGAGCTGCTCAAGCGCGAGGCCACTACGTTTGCCTCGACGGTCTACACCGCGCGCGAGTTTTGCCTGATGGCCCCCAAGAGCCTGGGGCCGAAGTCGCTCGTCGTCGCCTGCAGCCACAGTGGCAACACGCAGGAGGTCATCGACGGTTGCGAGATGGCGTTGACTGCCGGCGCCGAGGTCGTGACCATGACCGACTATGCGGGCTCCAAGATCGACAGCGGCAAGTGGACAACCTGGGTCTATCCGTGGGGCAAGGGCGAGTCGCAGGCCGAGGTTCCGCAGGGCATCGGCGTTCTGATGGCTGCCGAGCTGCTCGACCAGCAGGAAGGCTACGAGGCACTCGCCGACATGTACGAGGGCCTCAAGCAGATGGATGCGCTGCTGCCCGCCGCCCGCGAGAAGGTCAACACCGAGCTGGGCGATCGCTTTGCCGAGCTCTGTCAACAGCACAAGTTCTTCTATATCCTGGGCTCCGGCCCCAACTTTAGCCAGACCTACGCCATGGCAATTTGCTCGCTCATGGAGATGCAGTGGCAGCACTGCTGCTATATTCACTCCGGCGAGTACTTCCACGGCCCGTTCGAGGCCACCGAGCCCGGCGTGTTCTACTTTGTGCAGCTTGGCGCCGGCGAGTGCCGCCCCATGGAGGAGCGCGCACTTGCGTTCCTCAACACGCACACCGATACGATTATGGTGCTCGACGCCCTCGAGTACGGCGTGGGCGAGGTGCCCGCCAGCGTGCGTTCGTTCCTGGAGCCGATCTTCTTCTACGCAATGAGCTGCGAGCTGCGCGCCGCCCGCGGCAAGGTGTTCGACCACAGCCCCGAGGTTCGTCGCTACATGGGCGTTGAGCAGTACTAAGTAGCGGGGAAAGCGAACTTTTACGACGGGGCCTTCGCCAAACGAGGGTCCCGTCTGCGTCGCGGCACCCCGTCCCAGCTGTCGAATAATGAAGTCAAATGCTTTTCCCCAGAAGTGAACGACCTATTTTGGATCCCTGAAGCATCCGCACTTTTTGGTGCCAAAACCGCAGGTAAATCTCGACGAAATCGCAGGAAATGGCGTCTGAAAAGTGTCGATGCTTCGGGGGTCCGATTTGGCTCGTTCACTTTGCAGGAAAAGTATTAGACCTAAATCTGCAGGCATGCTGTTGGGGTCAATAAAAAGCGGGCCGCACCGGGGATTTCCGGCGCGGCCCGCTCTACATTGCGGCCGTGTGTGCGAGGTGTCGCGTCAAGTGGCGGCCTACTTTGCGTCGTAGGCCTCGGCATCCCACCAGTCGAGCTGGGCGATGTTGTCGCGGATGTGCTGGCAGCTCTTGTGGAAGCCCTCGAGCTCGTACTCGGACAGGTCGAGCGTGTAGACCTCCTCGACGCCCTCGGCGCCGATCACGCACGGCAGGGAGGTGAAGATGCCCTCCTCGCCATACTGGCCGGTCATGAGCGTAGAGGCGGAAAGCACGGCGTGCTCGTTGTGCAGAACGGCAGCGCAGACGCGCGCGGCGGAGTTGGCGACGGCGTACTCGGTGCACTGCTTGCCCTGGTAGGTCACATAGCCGCCCTTGCGCGCGAGCTCCTCGACCTCCATGTGGTCAAAGGCGTACTTGTCGGGGTTCTCGGCCTGAAGCTCGGTGAGGCTCTTGCCGGCGATGGTTGCGGACTTAAAGGCAGCCAGCTGGCTAAAGCCGTGCTCGCCGATCATGTAGGCGTCGATAGACTTGGGGCTCACGCCGACCTTCTTGGAGATCTCGGTGCGCAGGCGGGCGGAATCCAGACCGCAGCCCGAGCCGATGATCTTCTTGGGGTCGTAGCCGGTCAGATGCCACAGCTCGGTGCACACGACGTCGCAGGGGTTGGAGATGCTTACGAAGATGCCGTCGAAGCCGGCGTAGACGATGCGCTTGGCAAAGGTGCGCGCTGCATCGGTGGTATAGAACAGCTCGCCGTCGCGGCTGCCGGCGGCCAGCGCGACCTTGCCGGCGGCGTTGACGATGACGTCGCAGCAAGCCAGCTCCTCGTAGTGGTCGTAGCAGTTGACGATTTTGGTGTTATACGGGACAAACGAGAGGGAGTCGCGCAGGTCCTGGACCTCGGACGTCACCTTGGCCTCGTTGATATCGCACAGGTACAGCTCATCGGCAATGCCCTGCATGAGCAGGCTGTTGGCGACATGTGCTCCTACGTGGCCCTGGCCGACCACACCGATCTTACGCGTCTGGTACATATATGTATCCTTTCGGCCGAGTTTTTCGCGTCGAACCATTGTAGCCTCCTGCCGTCACTTTGCTAGGCTAAAGCGAAGTAGATTTTTGGGACATGCTTTAATCTCTACTTTTGGAGTGATTTGGGCCGCCGGCGACATCGCCGGGCGATGTGCTCGCGCGGATGGGGCCGGTCGTTGTACCATAGCTGCAACTGACTCGTAAGGAGCATCCATGCCCATTCGCATCCCCGACGCCCTCCCTGCCGCCGCGCAGCTCGAGAGCGAGAACATCTTTGTCATGACCGAGTACCGCGCGCTGCACCAGGACATCCGTCCGCTGCGCGTGCTCATCCTCAACCTCATGCCCACCAAGATCGCCACCGAGACGCAGATCATGCGCAAGCTCTCCAACACGCCGCTGCAGGTGGAGGTGGACCTGCTGCGCACCAAGACGCACGAGGCCACGCACGTAAGCGCCGGCCACCTGGAGACGTTCTACCGCACGTTCGACGACATCTGCGACATCCACTACGACGGCCTGATCATCACGGGCGCGCCGGTGGAGCAGATGCCGTTCGAAGAGGTCGACTACTGGCCCGAACTCTGCCAGATCATGGATTGGTCCACCACGCACGTGCACTCTACGCTGCACATTTGTTGGGGCGCGCAGGCCGGTCTGTACCATCATTACGGCATTCAGAAGTATGACCTGCCGGCAAAGGCGAGCGGCGTGTTCGAGCATTATCTGGTCAAGCCGCAAAGCCCGCTGGTCCGCGGCTTTGACGACCGTTTCTATGCCGTGCATTCGCGCAACACCGATGTGCGCCGCGAGGACGTGGAGGCCGAGCCGCAGCTCGAGGTCGTGGCCGTGTCCGACGAGGTGGGGCTGTACATCGTCAAGTCGACGGACAGTCGTCGCTTCTTTGTCTTTGGCCATCCCGAGTACGATACCGATACGTTGCGCCTGGAGTACGAGCGCGACGTGAAGCGCGGGCTCAACCCTCAGGTGCCGGCGCATTACTTCCCGAATGATGACCCCACTGCCGAGCCGCGCAACGTCTGGCGCAGCCAAGCTCAGCTGCTCTACACCAACTGGCTCAACTATTACGTCTACCAGACCACGCCCTACGACCTAGCCCGCGCCGGCGAGGAGCACTAGGCTGCGATGGTACTGCTGTAGCCGTGGTTGATGTGGCGGCGATTAGGCGCTGATGATGTTGGGCAGCGGCAGGTCGTGGGCATCGGTGGGGACGTGGTTGATGCGTTGTTCGTCAAAGGCGATGCCGATGATTTGGCATGCGGGTGAGAGCATGGGCAGGTAGCGGTCGTAGCAACCGCCGCCGTAGCCCAGGCGCGCGCCGGTTTGATCGAAGGCCACGAGCGGCACAACAATCATGTCGAGTGCTTCGGCAGGCACGATGGGGAAGCGGTCGCTGTCGATGTCCGTGGCCGCGAAGGCCCGCGCGGGGTGGGCGATAAACGGAGCCGCGAACGCATCGTCGGCGGCAACTGCTCGCATGCACATACGCTGGCCACAAGCTGCGGCATCAATTGCCGAGAGCATGCACGGATAGGCCACGCGCCAGCCGCTCGCGGCGACCGCAGCGGCAAACGCGGCAGGGTCTGCCTCGGAACCCATCGCGGCATAGACGGCAACGGTGTGCGGCGCCGCGGCATCCAGACGATCCAACAGCTCAACAAGCCGCGCACAGATAGTGGCGGACTTCGCCGCCCGCACATCCAAATCAATCGCATCGCGCCGAGCAATCACCGCCCGCCGCAACTCAGCCTTATCCATCCCAGCTCCCTCTCCCAAACCTACCAAAAAGGGACAGGTTTATTTTGGCAGGTTTTATCTGGGCAAATGTCGAAACCACCACGAGGGTGCAGTTCACTGCCTCCTTCGTGGTGGTTTGTGCCTATGCGATAACGCTACAACGCTGCGGCGATTGCTTCGGTCACAAACTTATTGAGTGACTCGCCCTTCTTTGCCGCTGCCAGCGCCGCCTGTTTGTGGAGCTCAGAGCCCGTTCTTACGTTGAACGAGCCCTTAAAAGCCCGCTCGGGCTCTTTGCCCTTCTCGGCGCAAAACTCAAGGTAATCGTCGACGGCGTCGTGGAAGCATTGTTCCACTTCTTCAGCCGTGGAGCCTTCAAATACGATTGCGTCTCTAATGCCGGCGACCATACCTGTTAGTACACGCTGCTCGGCATCGAACTCGACTGGGGCGAAATAGCCCTTGTATGCCAAAACGTTACTCATGACTGCCTCCGACATCCTGCAGAAATCGAACGATGTTTCGAATTGTCCCCGCTGTCAATTCGTCAGATGGATGAGGCGCGTGCATCACGAACATCCTGCCATCTGAGGGCCTGTAGAAGCGAACGCGCGATCCGGAAGTCTTGCCTTTGCTGTCCATTTCAAAGCCATATGAGACCATGACTTTTAAAAAATCGGCATACCGATACGTCGAAGGGCAGCTAAACAGTTGGGCGATGAGTTTATCGGCTCGAGTCATCCCGCCTCACATTCTGCAACTATATTCTAGTTGCAATTTAAGTCCGATGCAAACACTCATAATATAGAACATGTGTACGTATAGAACAAGTGTTCGAATCACCACTGAGAAAGGGGACAGGCACCTTTGTGGTGGTCTGTGCTGTGGAGTGGGCGTCTGCGGCAGTTCGTCTCGATCTGTAACAGTAACTCGGCAAAAATGGGCCTAGCTGTTACAGATCGAGACAAAGAGCCGGCGACATTCGAAAACGTCTCGATCTGTAACATCTGGAGCCGATATTGCCGTCTAGATGTTACAGATTGAGACAAACCGCCGCGGTGGGCTGCGCCGCCCCGCCCAAGCCGCAGAAAAAAGGTAGATTTTCAGGCATGTCCCAAAAATCTACCTTTGCTGTGCGTTAGCCCAGCAGGTCGATGACGTTAAAGCCGGCGTTGCTCTTGGCGATGACGTCTCGGCCGCCAAAGACGCAGGTGGGCGACGCGGCTGCGATGCGCGTCACATCGGCGCCGAGCGAGCGCAGCTCACCGGGTGTGGCCGCAAGCATCTGGGCGCGGCGCTCCTCGCGGGCGTGCGGATCGAGTCCAGCCAGGTAGGTCGTGTTGCGGCGTTTGGTGAGCGCGTACGGCTTCACGGGCGCGTCCATGCCGCTCACGCAGCTCACGATAAAGCCCTCAAAGGCGGCCTCGTCAGGTTCAAAGCTGCCGAGCCATTCGCCTGCGCGCGCCACGCGCTCAATCGAGGGGTCGATTGCTGGGTCGCGGTAGGTGTAGAACGCCGCCTGACGCTCGCCGGCAGCGCGGAATCCGCAGCCGTACGCACCGCCCTTCACTCGGATCTCGTTCCACAGGTAGTCGTAGGAGAGCGCGTTGGCGGCAACCGCCCAGGCGCCCGTCACGTCGATGTCCAGGCGACGCGGATCGTACGCGCTTGCCGCAAAGCAGATGTCACTGGGGATAACAAAAGCCTCGTGGCGGTCGCACGGCGTCGGCACTACGAGCGCATCGCGGCCGGCATCGGCGCCGTCGCCCGCGCCAAGCCCCAGGTCGCCCGCGGCATCCCAGTACGCGTCAAAGTCCTCATCGCTGCCGGTAAAGCTCGACATGCAGCCGTCGGCCACAAAGATGCGGCCCGCCAGCTCGGCAAGCTTGGCGCGCAGGTCGTCCAGTCGCTCGTCAAAGTGCTCGAGCAAATCGCGCAGGAACAGGTAGAAGTCCACGCCCGAAAGCTGCTCGCGCACCACGGCCGAAGGCGAACTGTAGCTCATCGCGCGACCGAGCGCCGCCGAGTGGCCGTTGTTGATAAAGCCCTGCTCAAGCCCAATGCGAATCTGCGTAAGCACGTCGCGCACGCGGTCGGCGTCGGCATCGAGCAACAGCGTGCTCGACCACACCTCGCGCGGCAGACTCGCCAGCGCGTCGATCTTTTCTGACAGGGCGCCGGCGCTCACCAGCAGGTAGGGGCGCACGCCGTCCACGTCGGGCTGCGTCATGACCTCGGTCGTAAAGCTCAAAAAGCCCAGCTTGCCGGCGAGCAGGTTGTCGAGTTCCTCGGCCGAGTGCTCGCGCGTGGGCAGCTGCTTGAGCAGGCGGCAGAGCAGCGTCACATAGGGCAGGTCCTCAAACGCGACGCAGCTCAGGTCGAAATACTGCATGGCGTAGGTCAGACGGTTGGTGGGGATGCCGTGGCGCAGACAGGGGATGGGCGCGGTCGTGTCCACGACCAGCGGCGGCTCGGGGCGCGCCTCGCCAATGTCGGACACGCGTAGGCGCGGCAGCGTGGCCTTGTCCTCGGGCGTGTCCTCGGCCTCCTGTGCGGCACGCAGTACGGCCGTGCGCTCGACCACGTCCGCCAGCTCGGCATCGGTCATGGCGTCCCGCTTGGCAGTCAGCTCGGCGGCCTCGGCACCCTCTGCGCCCTCGGCGGCGTCCACCGGCACCAGCTCGACCAGCGCCATGTGGTCGTTCTGCAGCACCAGCTCGCGCAGCAGGTCCTCAAAATAGCTGCCGTCCAGCTCGCCGCGCAGCTCCTCGTACACCGGGCCGTACTTGAGCGCCAGCGTCGCGGCGTCGTCATCGTAGAGCCAGGTGCTCAGCGCGTCGCACGCAATGGCTACGCCGTCGGCGATGCCGTAGTCGCGCTGGCGCAGGTCGTACTCGTTGCTGCTGATGATGGCCTCCAGGCGCTCGCGCGGAACGCCGTGCTCACACAGGTCGCGGCAGGCGTCTTGGAATACGCGGCGCAGCTCGCGCGCCACGTCGGGCTGCGCGTTTTGCAGCATGATGAGCTCGTAGGGCTGCAGGCTCTCGGCCGCGGTGTAGCTCACCACGTTGCCGCCCAGGCCGGCGGCCAGAATGGCCTTCTTAACCGGCGCTTCGTTGGAGCCCAGCAGCGCCTCGAACAGGATATCCGCTGCGATCGTGCGCTTGCGGTCGAGCGCGCTGCCCAGCACCAGGCCCAGGCCCACCAGGGCGTTCTCGGGCGTGGTGGCCATCTCGACGCGCTTATACTCGCAGGTCACAGGCTCTTGCACGTCCAGCGGATTGGGCGCCAGCGTGGACGGGTCCTCGCCGGCGGCAACGGCAGCGTCCATGCGGCGGCTCGCGGCACTCGGCTGCGACAGATAGCGCTCGTCCAAAAAGGCCAGCGCGCGGTCCACATCCAGGTCGCCGTAGAGCGTGATGTAGGAGTTGGAGGGGTTGTAGTGGCGCGCGTGCGTGTCCAGGAACTGCTCGTAGGTGAGCGCGGGAATCGCGCGCGGGTCGCCGCCGCTCTCGTGCGCATAGGCGGTGTCGGGATAGAGCGCGGCGTTGACGGCGTCGTCCAGCACGCTCATGGGGTCGGACAGTGCGCCCTTCATCTCGTTGAACACCACGCCGTTATAGCGCAGCGTGCCCTCGCGCAGGCTGGCGGCGCTGCCGTCGCCCTCGCCCTCGACACTCTCCGGCAGGTCCAGCTCGTAGTGCCAGCCCTCCTGCTCAAAAATGGTGGGCTTGGTATAGATGGCCGGGTTGAACACCGCGTCCAGGTACACGTCCATCAGGTTGTACAGATCCTGCTCGTTGGTGGTGGCGACGGGGTAGATGGTCTTGTCGGGGTAGGTCATGGCGTTGAGAAACGTCTGCATGGAGCTCTTGATCAGGTCGACAAACGGCTCCTTGACGGGGAACTTAGCCGATCCGCACAGCACCGAATGCTCAAGAATATGGAACACGCCGGTGGAATCGGCCGGCGGCGTCTTAAAGCCAATGGCAAAGGCCTTGTTTTCGTCGTCGCACGCCAGGTACAGCAGGCGCGCGCCCGAGGTGGTATGGCGCAGTACGTAAGCGTCCGAGTCGAGCTCGGGCACGGTCTCGCAGCGCTCGACGGTAAAGCCGTGGCAGGTAGTGCCGGGCACCAGCAGCGCGGCAGCAGCGGCGCGCGGGTCGGTTGAGGTAGTGGACATATGCAGTCTCCTTTGACGCCCCAACGGGGGCGAATCGAGTCGAATCCACGAGAGTATACCCATATGGGGCCGCGGCTCTGCGGCGAACCGAAGAGGATGCTGGCGGATTGGGTAGCGCTTTCTGTGCGTCCGTCGCACGAGCAAGGATTTTCGGACGCCCGCTGCTCGAGAGTGGAAATCCGGACGCACGAGCGAGGAAATCCGGACGCCTGGAGCGCGAGAGTGGATTTTCGGACGAAATCAGCCTCAAAACGCTCAAAAACCGTCCAAATATCCACGCTCATTTTCCAACCGTCCAATAATCCACGCTCACGCACCACTCACGTATCTCTCGTCTCTCACTCATCTCTCATGCGAGAGATAACAGAAAAATGAGAGATAATTATGAGAGATAACTGAGCAGTAAAGAGACGAGCAATCATGGTATTGTCTCAATACCAATTGTTCTACCAGCAGAAACATGTTTAAATGAAACAGATGGCAGACATCTTATCTTTCATCTCTCACTTATCTCTAACATGAGAGATAACAGAGAGACGAGAGATAATTATGAGAGACAACTGAGAGACGAAGGAAGTCTATCCATGGCATTCTCCGCAAGGTCGAGCGAAAGGACGTGCAGATGAACGAAAACGAGCTGACCGGTCTGCTCGAGTCTTTAAGGCGCATGGGCTCGGACGATCTTAACGTCGAGGTCAAGGAGAGCGCCACGACGCTTTCCCGCGACGTATGGGAAACAGTCAGCGCATTCGCGAACACCGCCGGCGGTATCATCGTGCTCGGCGTGAGCGAGCGCACGGGCTTTGTCCCGGTTGAGAACTTTGAGACCGAGAAGGTGCTCAACCAATTCGTGGCAGGCATGGGTGATGCCGGCGGTCGCGGAAAACTGGCCAATCCGCCCAAATACACCATCGAGCGCGTGGGGCTCCAGGGCACCGTGGTTCTGGTCATCACGATTGAGGAGCTCGACCCGTCGAGCAAGCCTTGCTATGTCATAGAGCGGGGCGCCCAAGGCGGCAGTTACAAGCGCATCGACGACAAAGACGTGCCGCTTTCATCGACCGAGGTTTTGTCATTGGCGTCATACGAGCGGACGAGCCTTAGCGATCGCGATGCCGTGCCCGGTGCGGGCGTGGACAATCTTGACGAGGCACTGGTCAACCGCACAATAGAGCGTGCTTTCTCGCTGACGCCCCGGTCGATGCGCGGCGCGACGGACAAGAAAACAAAGATGGAGCGCCTTAATATCCTCGACTCCCAAGGAAGTGTGACCAAGGCCGGACTCCTAGCGATAGGCGTTTACCCTCAGCAGTTTTACCCCAAGCTCTTTATTGATGTGGCCGTTCATGCGGGAACGCAGAAGGGCGCGGCGGGGTCGCTGAGGTTCATGGACCGCACAATCTGCGAGGGAACGTTGGGCGAGATGATCTCGGACGCCGTCGCGGCGGTCGTCAAAAACCTGCGTCGCACCTCGACCGTTCAAGGCGTCTCACGTATCGACTCGCTGGAGATTCCCGAGGAAGTCTTGCGCGAGGCGATTGCCAATGCAGTTATTCACAGGGAATACGGGGATCGGTTCTGCGGGCAGTCGATCGCTATTGACGTTTTTGACGATCGCGTCGAGGTGGTGAACCCCGGTGGCCTTTATGGCGGAAAAACTCGCGAGAACCTATTTGACGGCAGTTCTCGCTGCCGCAACGCGACGCTCGTTAAGCTCATGTCGCTTGTCCCGTTGCCTGACGGTGCGGGCTCTCCTGCCGAGGGTAACGGATCGGGTATCCCGATGATGGTCGATGCCATGCGCGCTCACGGTTTGGCTGAGCCCCTGTTTTGCCCGGGTTTTGACCGGTTTAAGGTTGTCCTCTACCGTTCAGAAATTGAGCAGGTCGATCATGGCGGGGACTTAATCATGGCGGCTCTCAAGCGTTATGACGAGTTGGGAACTCGTGAGCTGGCAGAACGCACGGGACTTACCGTCACCCAGGTTAGGACGCGTGTTAATGCGCTTATTGCTCAGGGCGAGCTTGAGCCTACGGCAGCGGCAACGAGCCGCAATCGCAAGTATCGGCTAACGGGGCACGCAAGGTAGCTGCATTAGCGGACGCCCGCCGCTCGAGAGTGGATTTTAGGACGCACGAGAGTGGATTTTCGGACGCACGAGCGTGGAAATCTGGACGCTTGAAGATCGAGAGTGGATTTTCGGACGGAATCGGCCGTCAAAAGCCCCAAAACCGTCCGATAATCCACTCTCGTTTTCCGGCCGTCCGATAATCCTCGCTCGTGCGGTGACTGCCACGTCTGCCGCGCCGTCCACGCCCGCACACACCCCTCATCTCAGCATTTCACGCGCCGCCCACCGAAACCTCCAGCAAAGCAGGTACAATAGCCCAATGTGCATCGCGCACGACGATGATATCGGCGCCCGCGACTGGGGGAGACAACATGGCAGAGCAACAGATAACGCCGGGGACTAAGCTTCAGGTGGCATTCGACGTGCCCATGGGCCAAAAAACCGACTTCAACATGCTCGCCACGTACAAAGAGGACCTGGACGAGGCGTACTTTCTTATGAGCGCGCCCATGCTCGCCGGCAAGCCGCTGCTCATGGACGAAAACCAAAAGCTGCTGCTGCAATACAAAGTGGGCGAGGAAACGTTCGTGCTCGCCGGCTACCCCGAGTCGGTCGAGAAAAAGGGCATCCGCACCTACTGGAAAATGCGCAAAGTCGCCGAGCAGCGCACCTTTGTCAAGCGCCGCGACGAGCGTTTTAAGGTCGCCATGCGCCTGACCTACCAGCGCGACAACGAGCCGACCCCCGAGCCCGAGGACGCCATGACCATCGACGTCTCGGCCGGCGGTCTGGCCGTCTACCTCAACGATTATCCCGATGTGGGCGAGGCCCTGGCCGTGCAAATGCCCACGATCCGCCTGCAGGGCGAGCGCCACGAGCTGCCCGAGCAGCTGGGCATCGTGTGCTGGGTGCGCCGCGCGCCCAAGGGCAGCCTGTACCGCAACGTCTGCGGCCTGCAGTTCCGCTACGCCGACGACATGGAGCGCGAGCTCGTCAAAGAATATGTCGGCTACATTCGCACCAAATATAAGATCTGATCGCCATGGCTCTGTTCAAGCGTAACGACAACAAAGATCAAGCTGCCGAGGACGTGGCTGAGCGCCAGTCCGAGCCCAAACCCAAACGCAAGCCCAAGCCCAAGCGCGACCTCCGCGGCGTCGTACGCATCGAGGAGCTGGAGCAGGCACTGGCCGACCAGGACCTCGACGACATCGACCCCGACGCGGTCGTGTCCATGTACATGCCCAAGCGCCGCATGGAGCGCATCGGCGCGGCGCTGCTGCGCATGGACAAGCTGCAAAAGGCCCTCGTAGTGCTGGCGCTTGCCTTTGGCGTGTTGTTCGCCCTGTCGTTTATGCAGGAAAACATGGGCAACTTCACCATCAACCTCAACCGCCTGGAGCTGTTCCGCCGCGGCGTGGCCATTGCCGACAACGGCGACTTTAACAACGCCACCGCACGCTTGGCGGCCGACGCCGTGGACAACGGCACCAATATCGCCGCCGAGGACCTACCCGACAACTTGGACGACGTCGACGGCAGCCACAACGGCAAGAACTACGTGGCGTACACCTTCTATATCCGCAACGCCGGCAAGACCGATCTGGGCTACAGCGCCAAGCTCAAGGTGGTCAGCGCCAGCAAGGGCGTGGAGAAGGCGGCGCGCGTGCGGGTGTATCGCAACGGCAAGCCCACCACCTACGCGGCTGCCGCGGCCGACGGCAATCCTGAGCCCAACACCGAGCCGTTTGCGTCCAAAGACGTGGTGACGACCATCAGCCACGCGAACTTCCGCGTGGGCGATGTGGACAAGTACACCGTGGTCATTTGGCTGGACGGCGACGACCCGGAGTGCGTGGACAAAATCATCGGCGGCGCGGTGGAGTTTGGCTTCGATTTTGATTCGTCCGAGACCGACGACTCGAGCCTGTTCATTAAATTCGTGCAGGATATTGCCGACACCCTGACCGGCAACGACCCCATTAGCGCGAGCGGCAACGAGGCGCCCGATTACTACAAGGAGCACAACGTGACGTGGAGCAACCGTCGCAACCAAAAGAACTCGCCCGCAGGGGACGGGGACAAGTAGAACGAACAAGCGCCGGGCCGGGATTGTTTCCCGGCCCGGCGCTTTTGGTGACGGCTTATTCCGAGGTTTTGCCGTCGGAAGCGGTGGCGGTTGAGGTATCGTCCAGCAAGAACAACCGCAGCGCGAGCTTGATCGCGTAACCCGGTTTGACCTGCGCCGAATCTCCCATGCGTTCGCCCAGGTCGCCGCAGTAGGTATAAAGGTCGCGGATCAGATCCGCCCCCGAGAGCGTGAACATGTAGCCCGCGTCCGAAAGCGCGTTAGGTGCCGTGGGCAGACCCGCAGCCGCACAAAAGCTCGCGAGGTCGGGGTCCATGACGGCCTCGTAGTCAATCGCGTGTCCGCCGTCCTGGACGGCCTGCTCCTGCTCGCGGGTGTACGACAATGCCGTCGCCAGCACAAAGCTGGGCGTGGGCGCATTGACGTCGTCGGTGGTGGCGACGAGCTTGCCGGCCGCTTGCGTGACCAGCCAAGCGACTTCGCGCTGACAACGAACGGCCTTACGCGTCACCGGCTTAATCGATCCGGCAGAAACGCTTCCCTTGGGTTGATTGGCCAAAGCCATGGGGCCCTCCCAACAAATAGCCCGTTTAGCAGGCAAAAATGACACGTGCCACACCAGTATAGCGAGTGGGGAAGGGCTAGGGCGAAGCACGGCGGAGGGTGAATGATGCGATGGCATGGCACTGCGGTCGCAAGGCTTAAGAGGGACTTACGGCTTTGCGGGAGAGAGATCAAATAAGATAAACGATGTTCACATAGCACCACATATAGCCCGAGGTAGACCTATGAATCTGCCGGAATGTAGGCTGCCGAAAACTCATAAGGAAATCGTAAGAATTATGGTATTCTCAATTCCATGTCTAAAGGATGGGCAAGCAACATCCAACACGAAAGCGCGGGCTCCCCTTCCGGGCTTCTCGAGGGTCATCTGGGATGAATGGGGAAAGAAAGGGGTCCGCATGGATACCAAGGCATTAAAAAAGCAGATGGGCGCCGCCATCGCCATGGTCCTCGTGGCAGCCGTAGCCCTCGGCTCCGCCACCTTCGCATGGTTTGTGACGAACAGCAAGGTTGACGCCACCACGAGCACAATCTCCGCTCAGTCGAACGCGGCGTTTATGTATATCCGCAATAAGGATAACACCGACACTAACAAGACTTCTGATACTGCTGATATCACGGAGAACAGGGAGCTCTATCCCGCGACTTGGGCCAATCACTTTGATGAAAACAAAAAGAAAGATGGTGCGCTTGTTTATCAGTTCGAGACTGCTACTGCTCAGTCTCCCACTGCCTCGACCATCGAGGAAACGACGCGTAGGGCTGTCGGCGCTCCCGACTCGGATGAAGTCCTCAATAAGTATGCAGTCAAGAATACTTTTAAGGTCGGTTCAAAGGGCACGAAGCTGACTAATCTTGTTGTCGATCCCAAGGAAAACGGCATTTCGCTCGTAAGTGGGGATAATAGCAACACTCAGTTTGACGATGCGCTCCGTATTCTTGTGAAGTGCGGCGAGAATTGGGTCCTGTGCGATAAGAGCAGCGTTCTTGACAGCTCGAAGAAGGACAACAGCAATCTCCTGGCAACCGAGATTCAACCCGGAGACGCAAACGAAGTCGAAGTTGACATCTACGTGTTCTATGACGGCGACAACTCCGCCATCTACACCAATAATCTGGGCAGCCTCAAGGACGCTTCCAAGAAGATTAAGGTTACCCTTACTGCTACCGCTGATAACAAATAGCGCTGAGATTCATGGGCGGGGGAGAAGTGTCCCCCGCCTTTTTCTTTAGAGAGAGGAGGATTTCCGTTGAGCGTTAAGCAAATGAAGAAGCAGCTTGCGATCGCAGCCTTGTCTGTTGTCATGGCGGCTGTTGCACTCGGTTCTGCGACGTACGCATGGTTCGTCTCCAACACAAGAGTCGATGGCACCACGAGCACCGTTAGTGCCCAAGCAAACGGAATGGTCCTCCAGATTGCGCCCGATAAAAATGCCATTCATGACGGTAGCGATCATCAGACGACCGCCGCAAGTCGTGGTCATGAAATCAGCCCGTCCTCTACGAACGATGCTATTTCTTGGTTTGTCCCAAAGTCGTGGAGCGGTACAGATGTAAGTGGTTATCAGAAGGCGACGATTTCCAAACAGCTTGAGGGTGGATACAAGCTCGAGGGAGATTCCGAGACCTATTACGCCTATACCATGGCGGAATATACACTCTATACGATTAACCAGACTGGTGAGGCTGACGTCTATCTCGACAACAGTAGCTCGAACGGGCCCGTTGTTGTGACCGCGTCAGAAGGCGCTTCTCAAGCATGGTTTGACAAAATCAAAGGTAGCCTTCGCGTAGGTCTGCTGATTGACGATAAGCTCAAGGTCGTCTATGCTCCGGTCCTTCCGACTGGTAAGGGAAACGATGTTTCTGCTACCGAGGGCTGGAGTTGCGTGAATCCCGACAGCCTCTCGGTAACCATGGCACCGTCTTATGCCCATGTGTATGGCGACAACACGGTTGACCAGAACGGCAAAAACTGGGGAGCAACTGGAAGCGGCGACTCCTACGTAAAACCGACGGGCGATGCTCAGATGCTCGCTCACGTTGGTTACAGCGGGACGAACTTCAAGGTCGTCATTTGGATGGAAGGCACCGACAACGATTGCCAGAACATGTCTGGTCTCGATGTTGGCGAAGGAAGTCCGACCTTCGATGTTACCGTTAGCTTGGTCGGTATCGTGCCTGACTCTAAGTAAAGCCAAGTCATAACTTAATTTGTCTGATAGGGGCCGCTTCAACTGAAGCGGCCCCTTTCTTGTGCGGTGGCTTTGCGCAAAACGGCTGCACATGTGCCTACGCAAATCGGCGATAATGTGAGGAACTGTTCTTCCTGGAGGTTCCTTATGGACGGCATCGCTTCTAGTGTTCCGCTGATTGCTCGGCCGAGTTTCGACCGCGCTTGCAGCTTTGTGCCGTCCGAATATGTTCAGGCCTGGGAGTGGTTCTTGCGCGAGGAGCAGCGTGGCGGCCTGTGGGACAAGCTCCCGCATCGCACCAATGCCGACAGCCCTCAATATCCCTTCCGTCTGACGATTGATTCCGAACTCTTTCCGGTGTCGCGCGATTCGGGCATCTTCTGGCCTGGTCGCGGGCGCGTTAAGCATCCGCGTGAGAAGACCTTTGCCCTCTCGGTGCACAATTCCAAGCGCGGCGCCTACCCCGATGTTCCGCCGCTCTATCTTGAGGACGGCACGTGGGTACTCAAGTACTCGTCGCAGAGTGCTTCGGTCGAAAACTGGCGCGACCAGGACTACAACCAAAAGATGATCAACTGCATGGAGTGCGGCGTTCCCGTTGGTGTGTTCTTTGCGACGAGCGCTGGCTACAAGGTGCTGGGCCTCGCATTCGTCGAGCGCTACGAGCCGGAGAACAGCTGGTTTGTGTTGCACGGTCCCGTTCACAAGGGTGGACCCGACGCGCGTTTCTTCCCCGATATGAGCTACATGAAGGACGCTCCGCTCGCGGCGGAGTTTTCCGGCGCCTCGGCGAGCGAGGATGAAAAGGTTCGCTACGCACTTCGTCGCGAGCGAATCGGCCAGCAGCGTTTTCGCACCGAGCTCTTTGAGGCCTACACTGGTCGATGCGCCGTCTCGGGTTGCAATGTCGACGAGGCGCTCGAAGCCGCGCATATCGAGAACTACTCGGGTCCTAAGTCACAGGTTGTCAGCAACGGCATTCTGCTGCGCCGTGACTTGCACTCGCTGTTCGATGCTCATTTGATTTCGTTTGAGCTGGTGCGCGGCGACTATCAACTTTGCGGGTCGTATCTTCTGCAGCATACGGATTATGCGACATTTGCGGGCTCGGTGTTGCACGAGCCGGACGAGCATCGTTTGCGCCCCAACGCCCGTTTTCTCGAAGCTCATCGCGCTGAGTTCGATTTCTCGGAATCGCGTCGTCATGCGGAAGTCGTTGCTCCGTATTAGTTAAGTGCAGCCCATCGCTGTCTAATCATGTCGATTGATCGGATCGCGCTGCGCCGCATCGAGAGCTGCACGATCCTGCCATCCTCTCCTCAACGGTTAAAACGGGAAAGGGAAGCCCATGGGATGGCGAAGCGATATCGCGCGCGGCGCATATGGAAACTTGCCGCGAGCGTTAATGGACCGGAGCCTGTTCCCGCTCGTTGAGGCCAGCTGTAGCCAAATCTGCCTGCCCTGTCCTCGCTGCGGCGGAGACCTTCCATGCCTAGATATCAGCTTCATCGACATCCGCGACAAACACGCTACCGACCCGCGGATTCGAACAGGCCTGCGCCTCCCAATTTATTCTCAACAATGCCCAACCTGCGGATGCGCCATTACCTATGACGATGCGGAGTCATAGCTTCGAAGACTGAATATCTAGTCGGGCAAACCCGGTGATTCGACATTTTCTGCGTTATACCAACAACTCAGCTACCTGCGTATACTCGATTTTCGAGTTTTGCCCTACAGGTAAATCCCCTCGCACAGGGTCTTGTAGAACTGGGTGTGGTGGTCGCGTGCCCAGGTGAAGAGCGCCTGGTCAAAGTTGTCCTGGCTGGCGGGGATGCCAAAGACGCCGGCGACTTCCACGCGCACGAACTCCAGCGCGGGCAGCTTGTTGATGGCCGTGAGTGCAAACGGCGACGTGGGCTCCTCGAACAGGTAATGGCTGCCTTGCAGCGCGCCGCAGCCGGTGCAGGTGCTGGCGAGCGATGCGGTCTTGGTGGTGCGCGACGTTACAGGCTTGTAACCGCAGCGCTCGCGCAGGTAGTCGCGGATCTCGGCCGGCACGCAGCCCAGCGCGGGGACGATGGCCACGGCGTTGGCGCGGGCGGTGTCGATCGCGATGTGGCCCACGTCGTCCATGGCGAGCGCAGCGCTGGGCGCAGCCATGCTGCTCGAGTCCTCGGCTACCCGATACGGAACGCCAAAGGCCGCGACCGTCGTCTGCTCGTGGCACTTCCAGCATTCGCGCTTGCCCAGCACCAGGTAGATGTAGGGTGCGCTGGGGTCGGAGCGATCCACGCCGGGCAGCCACGCGGCAAAGGGCTCGGGGTTGACGCCATCGGGCACGTACCAGATCTTTTTGATCCGGTTCCACTTGGCGCCCAGGGCTTTGGCCTCGTCTTTGTGCAAAAAGGGAACATCGAGCTCGGTGCGCATGGCGGCTCCTTTGTGCGGCTTGTGGTGCATGTGTTCCAAGGATACCCCAGCGGCGGGTGCGTGGTCGCTAAACGAGCATTTCGACCGTCCGAGAAGTCGCGGAGCATTTTGGCGAGTGCGTGCCGTCAAGCAAATGGGCAAGCAAATGGTCAGCTTTTGGTCAGTTGAGCGGCAACCTTGCCAAAAGCTTGACGGATTTGCATTTAGACGTCGACGAATGAACACTTTGGTTGCGCCGCGGCAAAAAACTGCTGGTCGTTTGCCGAAAACTCGCCAGGATCGCCAGCCGCCGCCGGCGCGCGTGCTATCTTCGCGCCATGGGGTACTTTATCGTTTCACATAACGCCGCGCTGGCGCTCTTGGCGCACATCCCGAACCCTCGCTTTGGGGATTCGGAACCAGAGGTCGTGTCGATCGCGGGCGCCTGCGCGCTCTGTGACCAGGAGGCGCAGGAGTTTATCGATCGCTATGATCTGGGGATCAAAACGCTGGATTTGCTGGTGCCGTCGCGCGCCGACCGTCGGCGGAGCAAACATGTTAAGACGCATCTCTGCACCAACGAGCTCCCGGCGGGTTCGTTTATCTCGCTGGGCCACTGGATGGGCGGCCTGGATGCGTACGTGTGCGCTCCCGAGCTGGCGTTTGTGCAGGCTGCACACGACAGCTCTGCGGCCGAGGCCATCTATGCCGGCTATGCCATGACATCGAACTACCGGTTGGATAACCTTGCCCCCGGCGGGGTGACCAGTAGGGATGCGGGCATGCGCGATAGCAAGCTCACGACCAAGGAGCTCATTGCGGCGTATATCGAGAAGTCCCCCAAGGTGAGGGATCTTGCGAAAGCAAAAGCGCTGCTTGCATATGTGATTGAGGGGTCGCGCTCTCCCAGGGAGTCGGGGCTTTGCATGTTTATGTCGCTGCCTGCGCGCTACGGCGGGCATGCATTGGGCAAGGCCGAGCTCAACAAGAAGGTCTTCATTCGCGATGGATTCAACGATGGGCGCGAGCGCAAGCTGCGCGTGCTGGAGCGCACGCCCGACATAACGCTTACGGCTAAAGTCGAGGTGGGCAGGGATAAAGTAAAGGCCGGGCTGCTGCCAGAGGTACTGACCGCGATGGTCGACTACGACAGCGATGCCATTCATGACGGCCGCGAGAAGATCCACAAGGATGCCGAGCGCCGCAACGAGTTGGAACTGCTTGAGGGGGTAGCGTATTTTACCGTGACAACCGACCAAGCAAATGACTACGAAAAGCTCGTTCGGCTGTGCGAGCGCATCCGACGCAAGCTGCATCGGAATAAGCGCCCCATCTTTAACAAGGCGATGAGTGCAGAGCAGCGATATTTTGCCAACGCGCGTGCCGAAACGAAGCGATTTTGGCTCTGGCAAGCCGTTATCGATGCGCATCAGTATTGGTAGGGGCGGTAGCGAGGGGTTAGAATTAGCGGCCATATATTCAGGTTTAATACTTTTCCCGAGAAGTGAACGAGCCAGAATGGACCCCCGAAACATCGACACTTTTAGGGGCCCGTTTCCTGCGGTTTTGCTGCTGGAATCCTGCGGTTTTGACGTCAAAAAGTGTGGATGCTCCAGGGGTCCAAATAAGCTCGTTCACTTCTCGGGAAAAGTATTAGACCTCAATTTAAAGAGGGTTACTTATATGTGACTGCGAGACCCATTCGGGTCTGATCGTGGCAATCACCGGGGCTGTTTGGGCGCTTTGGGTGCCGCGGCGTCCTTTTGGCTTGGCAGCGTAAAACAAAACAGCTCAGAGGCGAAGCCTCTGAGCTGCGAACATTTGGTGGGCGTTAGAAGATTTGAACTTCTGACCTCTTCCGTGTCAGGGAAGCGCTCTCCCCCTGAGCTAAACGCCCGATCAAGGGTGCGCGAGTGCGCAGGGAATAATATAACGGAGCTCCCACCCGGTGGCAAGAACTATTTTAAAAAACTGGTGAATTGTGGCCCCATCGGAGCCTGTCGCAGCGCGAACAGCACACGAAAAGTCGCGTTTGTACCCCCGATGAACTGCACGTTCGCGTAAAATAATGCCCATTATGGGCAAATGGTGTCCAGGTAGTTTGCAACACGGCATCTGGGGGAGGGGCATGTCGGACGCGCGTTCGCTGCGAAAACAGTTCAATCGCATGCTCGCCACGCTGCTGGTGGCCCTTGCCGCTGCCGGAGCCGTAACGTATGCTTGGTACATCTACAACGCCAACCGCCACATCACCGATGTCAAGATGGCCGCCGGCACGGGCGTGACCTTCCTCATCTCCAACGAGTACGACGGCGAATACAAAACCAACGCCGGTCTGAGCTTTTCGGGCCTGCTCGATCCCGTCTCGACCGACAATGTGCTCAACGGCTTCCAAAAGGTAACGGGCTTTACCGGCGGAACCACCCAGGACTCGCTCTTTGCCAGCATGTTTGGCGCCGCCGAGCATTCCGACTACTACAAGACCTCCCTGTACCTGGCCACCAACTCGGCCGCGACCGATGTGTACCTGTCGGGCATCGACTTTACCGAGCAGGACCCGGCAAACCCCATCTCTACCGCTCTGCGTGTGGGACTGGTTACCTATGCTCCAGGGCAGGGCGATACCGTGACGGGCCAGTACATCTTTGAGGTCTCGGGTGAGCACAATCCCCAGGCGCGCTACAACACGCTCGACGGCAAGGATGCTGGCGAGAACGAGCAGAACCATCTGGTGCTTGACAGCAGCCGCTCCGACGGCGCCACGGTCCATTTTGACCAGCTGACCAGCGAAAACTTCTGCGACTACAACGAAGAAACCGGTATCGTGGGCCTCAAGGAGGCTACGACCAAGATCTGCAGCTTGCCCGCCGCTGCCAAGGGAGCCAACCGTAGCACGCCCGTGCGTGTGGATGTATACGTGTGGCTCGAAGGCTGCGACCCCGATTGCACCAACAATCTGGCCACCACCAGCTTGCAATCGCTGGCGCTGCGCTTTGCCGGCAAGCGTTCGTAGGGGGCCGGGGTATGAGTACATCGAACATCAAAGACATCCTGAGCTCGCGCCGTCGCATGGTTGCTGCGGCCGCATGGATGCTCGTGCTGGTGGCTGCCCTGAGCGCCGCCACCTACGCGTGGTTTAGCAACTCGCGTTACACCAACGTGACGCCTGTGGCACACACGGTAAGCGACGAGGGCTCCGACCTGCAGATTGGACTTTCGGCCAACGGACCATGGGACACAACGGCAACGCTAGCCGCCGCCGACAAAACGCTCTATCCCATCTCGACGGCAGGCCTTTCCCGCTTTTGGCGTGGCACGTTCCAAAACGCCGCGGGCATCACGACCGACTACGCCGACTGCACCGCGCAGCTGGACGACTACGCCCTTTCGGGCACGCTGTACCTTAAGGGCAGCGATAGCGCTCTCAACGTGTACCTGTATCAGGGCCAGATGAGCGTGACGAGCGATCCGCAGCTGCTGGCCGCGCTGCGTCTGGGCCTGGTCATTACAACTCAGTCGGGCACGCAAACGCATATCTTTACCTGCGACGATTTGGGCAACACCTCGGGCGCCACCAGTAGGCGTACCACCGCGCAAGACGGCGTGGTCGTGGCGCCCGGTGCCTCGGGCTGGACCTACACCGCCGACCCCGCGCGTGCCATAAGCGCTTACAGCATGGATGGCACCGGCGACACGCCCGCGGCGCGCGCAGGCGCCACGCCCATCTGCACGCTGGCCGCCAACGAAGTGGCAAGCGTTCGCTACGTTGTGTACATGGAAGGCTGCGACGCCAATTGCATCGACGAGGCTCAGGCTCGCGATGTGGTGCTGCAGCTTGCCTTTGCCGCGGCCAAGGCGTAAGGGGGCGAAGCGACATGGAAGACAAGAAGCGCATGCCAGCAGATAACCGCAAGGCCAAAACCCAGAGCGCTAGCTCCGCGGCCCCCTCCAGCGCGTCCGTCGATCGCCAGGTCCTCGAGGGCGCCGCCGCCCGCCGTCACGCCCGTCGCGCGCGTGCCTACATCGCGCTCGTTATGGTGGCGCTCGCCGCCACTTTGGGCGTCGCGACCTACGCTTGGTTTACCAACAACATGAAGGTCAACACCAACTCGGTGAGCGTGCGCAGCGACACGTCCAAGCTGGTGCTGGAGCTGGGCGATGCCGATCGCGGCAGCTGGACGCAGCAGGGCGACGTTTCCCTGACTTCCAGCGCGAACGGCGCCGTGACGCTCTACCCGGTCTCGACTTTTGACCTCAACGGTTTTGCTGCCTGCGCGCAAAACAACTCGGCCGGCGATGCCACGGTGTTTGAGCAGGCAAAAGACAACGGATCCGCGTTCTACCACGGCTGGATCGACCTGCGCCCCACCATTACCGGAACGGGAGCCAGCAAAGTAAAGGGTAAGGTCAACCTGTATCTGGCCGAATCATTGGTCCCGCAGGGTGTCGACGCCGAGTTGCTGCGCGCGGCCCGCGTGGGCATTAAGGTCTCGAGCGGCAACCAGGTGCTCGCCACCAACATCTTTGAGCTCGACAGCTCCGATGGCGGCCATCGCGGCGAGCATCCCACGACCGCGCCTGCGGGTCTGGCGGGCTACACCGAGGGCATGCTGCTGGGCTGGCAAAACGGCCAGCTCGCTTGCGGTGCCAACGTGACGCAGGACCCGGCCGCTTATACGCTGGACGCGAGTGAGACGGCCACGCGCCCGCAAAACACGCTTGCCACGCTGGCGCTGGGCCAGACCTATCGCCTCGACATCTATTACTACATCGAGGGCACCGACCCCGATAGCGCCGACTACCTGCATCAAGACCCGGGCACCCTGCACCTGGCCCTCTTTGCGACCCTGGACGGTGAGTAGCCATGACGCGTAAGCAACCCGCCGCCAACTGCACGCCCGCCACCGGCAAGCCCAACGCCGCCGCGCCCGCCGACACCGACCTGCGCCGCAAGCTCACCACCACCGTGGTACTGGTACTGTTTGCCCTGGTGGCGATAGCTATGGCAACCTTTGCCTGGTTCTCCATCGCCGATAGCGCCAAAACCCGCATGCTCATGATCGACGCCAATGCCGACGGCTCGCTGCGCTTTGACCTGGACGAGCGTGCCACGTTCGACGAATACGTGCACAGCCTGGGCTTCGATCAGATCTCGGAGCGCATCGCCAGCGAAAAGGGCGTGGACATCGATGCGTCCAAGCTCAAGCCCGTCACCACGAGCGACTATCAGACCTTTACCTTCGAAGACGGTTCCACTGCCGATCCCGCCACCGGTGCCTACCTGGAGTTCACGCTGCACTTTATGAGCAGTACGGACCTGCGCGTTCGCCTGACCGGGCAGGATGGCGACGGTGGCGTGTCCGGCACGCGGTTCAGCTCCGACACGCAGGGCATGGCAAGCGCCATGCGCATGAGCTTTACCGCCGACGGTCATACTTGGGTCTACAACCCTAACGGGGGCGGCGGTTCATCTGGCTCGGCCACCGTCTTTGGGCTCGACTCGGGCGAGGCGACCGCGGCCAGCGACATGTTCGACCTGATAACAGAAACGGACAAGCCGGTAACCGTTCGCATATGGCTCGAGGGAACGGACCCAAATTGCACTAATATGCTAAAGGGAGCTAACTATTCGGTTTCGATGCGCTTCGAGGGCATCGAGGAACAGTAGATACGCACGGCGGCCATCGGGCCGCGCACGACCTAGACAGACACGGTAGTAAGGGACATCATGCAATCTGTTAAAAAAGTCGCATCCATCGCGCTGAGCGTTGTCATGTGGATCATCATCCTGGTGGCGGCCCTGTATGCGTTTACCACGCTCGCCACGCGCGAGGACGGCAGCGTCTCGGACATCGCCGGCTTCACCCCGCTCGCCGTGCAGTCCGACTCCATGGCTCCCACGTTTAACAAGGGCGACCTCATCTTCATCAAAAAGTGCGACACCTCCAAGCTCGAGGTGGGCGACATCGTGACGTTCCATACCATCATCGACAACGAGTACGCGCTCAACACGCACCGCATCGCCGCCATCGACGAGGTCAACGGCATGCGCAGCTTTACCACCAAGGGCGATAACAACGACGTGGCCGATACGCACATCATCAGCGACGGCGATATCGTGGGCAAGTACGTGTTCGCGCTGCCGCAGATGGGCAAGGTCATGGACTTCCTGTCCAGCTCCATGGGCTTCCTCATTGTGATCGTGCTGCCCATGCTGCTGTTCTTTATCTACCAGGTGTATCACCTCATCGTGGTGGGCATGAACCTTAAGCGCGCTATGGCCGAGGAGGACCGCCTGGCCGCCGCGGCTGCCATCGTGGACGCCGAGGGCAAGGGTGACACTACCGTCACGGCCGATAACGCCGCCGAGCAGCTTGCCCAGGCCGAGGCCAAGCTCGAGGAAGCCCGTCGTCTGAAGGCCGAGGCCGAGGCGGCGATGAGCGCGACCAAGCAGGAGGGTACCGACGGTGAGTGAGTTTCTGGGATTTGCCTGGGAGCTACTGGCAAAGGTCGTCTACAACGTCGTTGCCGTCGTGAGCTCCATCCTTAACCTGCTGGTGTTTGGCTGGGTTGAGTACTTCAACATCTTTATGACCTACTTCACCACGTTTGACCTGGTGGGCAAGATCGGCGCGGTCATTCTGTTTGCCATGCTCATCGCAGTCCCCGTGCTGATCGTGGCCATTCTGATCCACCACTACCGCATCAACCGTCGCCTGCATCGCGACGACACGTCCAACAAGGCGCTCTATCGCGAGATCGGCCGCCTGAACAAGCAGGTGCTCGACCTCATGGACGAGAAGAACAAGCTGCTGGCGCTCAAGGTCAATGCCATGGGCGGCACCAAGCAGATTCCGTACGTGGGCGCCTCGGCCCTGGCCGACGACCATCTGCCCACGGTGGGCAACGTGGTGGGCGCCGCCGCGGGCGCCGGTGCGGCTGCTGGCGAGGGCGCTGCGGCGACGGCCGTCATGTCGGGCAACGCGTCGCTCGCGCTCGATGGCGAGGGCGTCAAGGATGCCGCGGCCGCCATGGCCAAGGCCACCGTTGAGGCCAAGACCCTTGCCGAGGAAAAAGAGATCGCCCAGGCCAACCGCTTCCCCAAGCTGTCCCTTGTGGACCTTAAGTACCGCGACTGGGAATCGCCGGCCTACGACGATGCCATCTCGCTGGAGGACTTTGTCGACAGCTTCCGCGCGTTCGCCTGCAGCCAGATGAAGCTCTACTACACGCCTGAGGTCATCCGCCGCTTTGTGGCCGGCATGGCCGCCTCCAAGCTGCTGATCCTGGAGGGCATCTCGGGTACCGGTAAGACGTCGCTGCCCTACAGCTTTAGCCGCTACTTGGACAACCCCGCGACCATCGTTTCGGTGCAGCCGAGCTTCCGCGACCGCACCGAGGTGCTGGGCTACTTCAACGAGTTTTCCAAGCGCTTTAACGAGACCGAGTTCCTCCGCGCCGTGTATGAGGCGGGCCTTCGCCAGGACCCGTCCATGATCGTGCTCGACGAGATGAACCTCGCCCGCGTGGAGTACTACTTTGCCGAGATCCTGTCGGTGCTCGAGATGCCCAGCCACGACGAGTGGGTGCTCGACCTGGTGCCCACCCAGTGGGCCGCCGATCCCAGGGGTCTGCACGACGGCAAGCTCACCATTCCCGACAGCCTGTGGTTTATCGGCACGGCCAACAACGACGACTCCACCTTTACCATCACGGACAAGGTGTACGACCGTGCGATCCCCATCGAGCTCAACGAGCGCGCCGACGCGTTTGAGTGCGAGCCGCACGAGCGCGTGCACGTGACGGCCGACCACCTGCAGTATCTGTTCCAAAAGGCCAAGGTCGAGTATGTGATCGACGAGGAGCTGCTCCAGAAGATGCACAAGCTGGACCAGTACCTGCAGACCCGCTTTAAGCTGGCCTTTGGTAACCGTATCATCAAGCAGATGTACGACTTTATCCCCGTGTACGTGGCGTGCGGCGGCACTGAGCTGGGCGGCATGGACTACATCATCGCCCGCAAGGTGCTCAAGAAGTTTGAGTCCATGAACGTGAGCTTTGTGCGCGACGAGATGAAGGGCCTGATCGAGTACATTGAGAAGACCTTTGGCGAGGGCGGTCTGCCCGATTCCGTCATGTACCTGCAGCGGATCCAGAATTTCTACTAATGTCGTAAGCGCGGGGCGACGTGATGTCGCCCCGCCCCTTTCCGATCGATCCAATCTATGGAGTAACCCATGTCCGAGACCATTCAGGACCTCTATACCAGCTTCTCCGAGCAGATGGAGCCCATCCAGGAGGACAGCCGCTACTTCCGCTATCTGTTTGAGATGGCGCAGGCCTCGGGCACCACGATCGAACAGCAGCGCGAGGAGCTCGTCAAGGTGGTGGACGAGGAATGGATTAGCATGATCGAGGACTCGCTCGACGCCATCAACACCATTATCGAAAAGCCGCGCCGCTTCATCACCACCGAGGAAGAGGTGGTGCCGGTCTCGCTTGCCAAAAAGATCAGCGCCGACAGCGTCCGTCATCTGAGCCAGAACACGCAGTTCCTGGCGCCGAGCGACGATGGCGGCGTCCATCCCACGCGCATCCTCAACGTCAACACCGTTGAGACGTACGACCTGTACGAGAACCGCTTTATCTACCATCTGATTCAGCGTCTGCTGACGTTTGTGGATAAGCGCACCGACGTGATCTTTTGGTCTACGGGCAACGAGATCCGCAACCGCTTTAAGATGCACAGTAAGATCGACGACGCGTACGAGGAGATCGAGTACAACGTCGAGATGACGGTCAAAAACCGCCAGAGCTTTGCCGAGAACGACGCCGACAACATGGACGTCTTTATGCGCATCGACCGCGTGCGCCGTCTGGTCATGGCGCTGCGCGGCGCGTCATTCTGCCAGATCATGAACGGCTGCAGCGCGGTCCGCAGCCCCATTCAGCGCACCAACCTCATCATGAAGGATCCCAACTACCGCAAGTGCTACCAGCTGTGGCAGTTTATGGAGCGTTACGACAAGGTGGGCTACAACATCGACGTGCAGCAGCAGTCGCTGGCGTTCGATGACGAGTACATGGTGCAGATGTACACCAACCTCATTAACAACTACACCGTCTTTAAGAGCCTGACCGATGACGAGCGCAACCTGCAGGAGCTCGAGAGCGTGCAACACGCGCCGGTGGCGCCCAAGTTTATTAAGGAGATTAAGGAGGTGCAGGTCGATAGCCCCGACCTGCCCGACGTCGAGGTCCGCCGCGTGTTTGTGGAGGAGGTCACGCAGGCCCAGCTCGATGCCGAGCAAGCGCTGGCCGAGGCACGCGAGCAGATTGAGGAGCTCCAGGGGCAGCTTACGTCCTGGAAGGTGCAGGCCCATGCGCTGACCGACGAGCGCGATGACCTGGCCGACGAGCTGGACGAGGCCAAGACGCGCGAGCTGGCGTTGACGCAGCGCGCGCAGATTGCCGAGGCGGATGCCGAGGAGCTGCGCGGCTCTCTGGAGGATGTCGAGGCCGGCAAGAAGGCCGCCGAGGATGCCGCCGCCGAGGCGCGCTCGACCGCCGCAGCCCAGCTTGAGCAGATGCGCGCCGAGACCGATGCCGAGGTCGCGGCTGCTCACGCTGATGCCGATGCGAAGGTTGCCGCCGCCGAGCAGGCGGCCTCCGAGCAGGTCGCGCAGGTCAAGAGCGACGCTACTGCAGCCTTGGCCGCCAAGACAGCCGCCGATGCCGCTGAGCTGCAGGCCGCCAAGGACGCAGCCGCGGCCGAGCTTGCCGCCGTGCGCGAGGTATCTGCCAAGGAGGCCGCCGAGCTGCATGCCAAGCTGGACGCCGCTCAGCTGCAGATTGAGGAAGTGCAGCTGACGGCCGAGCGCGATGCCCGCGCCGCCCAGCAGGCGGCAGACGCCGCCGCGGCCGAGGCGGAGCAGGCGCTTGCCGACACCGTTGCCGCTGCCGAGGAGAAGGTTTCCGCCGCTCAGCAGGCGGCCGATGCCGCAATCGATGCCGCCCGCGCGGCCGCCGATTCTGCGGTGGAGCGGGCCGCGGTGGATGCCAGCGAGAAGGTCGCCGCTGCCACTGCCGAGCGCGATGCCGCGACGCGTGCTGCCGAGGACGCCCGTGCCGACGCCGATGCGCGCATCGCCGCAGCTGAGCTCGCGGCAGAGGAGCGCATCGAGCAGGAAGTCGCCGCCGCCAAGGCTGCGCACGAGCGCGAGCTCGAAGCCGCCCGCGCGGAGATGCAGCAGCGCTTGGCCTCGTTGGCGCACGAGCTGGAACAGGCCGAGCGCGATCGCGCCCGCGCCGAGCGCCGTGCCGAGGGCAACAGCCTGTCGCGCTATCTGCTGGCTCGCTTGCGCGGAGAGGCCGCCGAGGGCGATGCCGCCACGGCCGTTGAGGGAGATGAGACCGACGTTTCGGCATCTGACGCCACTGACGTCGAGCCTTCCGCAAAGGACGCCGACAAGTGATGAAGCACGTGCTCCGCGTGATCAACGTGTTGGCGACCGTGGTGATCCTGGTCGCCTTTGTGGTGCTGCTGCGCACGGTGTTCACGCCCGCTGGTGAGATCCCCACCATCATGGGCTATGGCTTTATGCGTACGCTGACCGGCTCGATGGAGCCGGCGATTCCCGTGCATTCGTTTATCGTCGTCGATACCGACAACAGCCAGGCCTACCAGGTCGGCGACATCATTACCTTCCATTCGTCCGATGACGCGCTGGAGGGTTCGCTCAACACGCATCGCATCGTTGCCGTGGAGGATGCGGCCGACGGCACGCCGGTCTACCACACCAAGGGCGATGCCAATCCGGTCGAGGATGCTGCGCCCGTGTCCGCCGCCGACGTGGTGGGGCGCGTGGTCTTTGTCTCGGCGGGGCTGGGCGTGGTGGTCTCGTTGCTCACCAATCCGCTGCTGTTCTTTCCGCTTATCGTGGTGCCGCTGATCGTGCTGCTGGTGCTCGAGATTCGCCATATGGTCAAGACAACGCAAGAGGTGGCACGCGCCGAGGACGAGGCCGCCTTGCGAGCCGCCGTTGAGCAGATTCGCGAAAAGCGCCGTCGCGAGCAGGAGGAGCAGGGCGACGCCGGTGACGAGGGCGATGCCGACGGTGGCCATACCGATGAAAGTGCGGAAGCCGATCCCGGCGCCCCAGGCGATTCCAACCGCTCGGCATAGCTCTTCGGTGCCTTTCGTCCCTGCAATTTGGATGCTCGTAGATGTTCCGAATCGCCCGCATTTCCGTATCAATATTCGTGCTACAGTTTGAGCGCTTTGTTGCCAATTGATTTCTGGGGAGTGGGATGGAACAGAAGCGCTCGGCGCAGTGTGCACGTGAAAGGGCTTCGGTACCGATGACGGCGGCGTCTGATTTTATCGTGCCCGAGGGGACTGACGAGCTGAGCCGCAGCACCCGCCGCGCATGGCGCGACCGCCTCAACGACGCCCAGGCGCGCAAGATGGCCCTGGGTACGCTCGCCGCGTTTGCCGGCGGTACGTTTTGGGGTTTTTCTGGCACCAGCGCCAGCTACCTCTTTGACGTGTGCCATATCGAGACGTTTTGGCTGATGAGCGTGCGCCAAGTTATCGCTGGCCTGCTCTTTATGTTCGTTGTGCTCAGAAAAGACCGCGACCGCTTGATCGAGCTGTGGACTACCCCCGCCGATCGCAAGCAGCTTATTCTGTTTACGATCTTTGGCCTGCTGTTCAACCAGCTTTGCTATCTGTCAGCCGTGCGCCTGACCAACGCGGGCACCGCGACTGTCTTCCAGTGCCTGCAGCTGGTGGTCGTCATGGGGTATGCCTGCGTCACCGCGCATCGACTGCCGCGCACGCGCGAGGCTCTTGGCATTTTGCTCGCATTGGGCGGAACGTTTTTGATCGCCACGGGCGGCGACCCCAGTACGCTCAACATCTCGCCGATGGGCCTGCTCTCGGGCCTTTTGTGCGCAGTGGGCGGTGCCTGCATAGCAATCATCCCTGCCGGAATCCTCAACAAATACGGTAGCCCGGTCGTCACGGGCTCGGCCATGCTTTCGGCGGGAATCGTGATGAGTATCTTTACCCAGCCGTGGGCGCATATGCCGGCGCTCGGCCCCTCGGGTGTCGGCGCGCTCGCGATATTTATTGTGGTGGGGTCGTTCTTCGCCTATATGTTCTACATGCAGGGCGTTAAGGAGATTGGCTCGGTGCGCGCGAGCCTCCTTGGAACCATGGAGCCGGTTTCGGCCACCATCACCAGCGCCCTTATGCTGGGCACGGTGTTTTTGCCGACCGACCTTATCGGCTTTGCCATGATCATCGTGATGATGTTCCTCACGGTGTAGCTGGCGCCGCCGCCAAGACGGAAAAGGTGTTGTGCCGCATTTTCGCCAATTGATGTCCGTGTCTGGAGTTTAGCTGTCGATGCCCAAAATGCCATAAACTAGTAACGTTATGGACTTTTTCATTGCGACTCAATTGCGAGGATTTCTTTATGGCTGGTAATCACTTTAAGGGCAGCGATAGCGGCCGTCCTGCAGTTCCGCCGCGTCCGAACGGGGCTGGTAAGGCCGGCACGCCGGGCGGCACTGGACAGGGCGGTTCCGGTAAGCGCGTGTCCCCGGGCGAGACGGCGATGTTTACCGCTCTGTACGAGCAGTCACAAAAGGCAAAAAAGACCGGCCGTGCAAGAGGGAATGTCTTTGCGGGCGGTGCAACCTCCACGTCGCAGCCGAGTGGGGCTCCTTCGGTACCCGCGAACAACGCAGGTGCTACCAACGCCGCGAATGCCGCCGGCAACGTTAATGCCGGCAAGGCCGCCAACAATACTCCCTCTGCCGGTGGCGCGGGGCTTACGGGTAACCTTGGCACGATCTATACCGGCGCCTCCGAGACTGGCACGTTTGCCCGCCTGGATGATAGCGGTGCCGAGTTTGCGGGCTCGGGTTCCAAGGAGGATTATTACGATTTTGGCTTGAACTACGGTAGCGACGCTTCGTCGAGTTCGACCTCTGACGGTCTGGTCCGTCATCGCCATCGCAAGGGCGAACGCAAAAAGCGTCACACCGGCGCCATTATTGCCGCTGTAGTCGCGGTGCTTCTCGTTGCGCTTGGCGCAAGCGGCTTTATGCTGCTTAACTCGGCAAAGACCGTAAAGAGTGAAGCGAAGGAGGCCGTCGAGATTGTCGGTGGCCTTAAGGACAAGGTCACGTCGGGCGATTTTTCGACGCTGCCTGACGACGCGAAGAAGATTGATGAGCTTTGCGACAGCATGAAGGCGGAGACCTCGAGCCCGCTGTGGACGGCGGCTTCGTTTGTCCCGGTGTATGGTAGCGACATCAATGCGGCCCGCACCATGATCGACGCCCTGTCCGATGTCTCGAGCAATGCGCTGGTTCCCATGGCCGATAACCTTTCGCAGGCCACGCCCGGCAAGCTGTTTCAGGACGGCATGATTAACGTGTCCGCGCTGCAGGCGGTCGCCGATTCGCTTTCCAGCAGCTCGAAGGTGTTCAAGAGCGCCAACGAGAAGATCCAGGGCATTGGCGATACTCATATTTCCCAGGTGACCGAGCTGGTCGATAAGGCCAAGGACGGCTTTGCCACCCTCAACGGCGCGGTTGACGCGGCGGAGAAGGTCGCCCCCGTCCTTCCCCAGATGCTCGGCGCCAACGGCCAGACGCGCAACTACCTTGTGTATGCCATGAACAACGTCGAGATTCGTGCCTGCGGCGGCTTTGGCGGTTCGCAGGGCCTGATTTCGGTCACCGACGGCCGGATGTCGATTGGCGAGTTTGTTCCCCGCATTGGGCTCAGTGAGGATGAGGCAGTCGAGAGTGTCGACGAAGAGGATGAGGCGCTGTTCGGCAACCACAGTAACCTGTACAACTCGGGCAATACCTATTCGCCTGATTGGCCCCGCAACTCGCAGCGTGTCGCCGCGCTGTGGAAGTCCCAATATGGGCAGGACGTTGATGGCGTCGTCGGCATCGACCCGGTGTTCCTGCAGTATCTGCTGGGCCTGGTCGGTAACGTGTCGCTGCCCGACGGAACGGTTGTCGACGGCACCAACGCCGCAAAGGTCCTCATGCACGATGTGTACTGGAACTATCCGGTCGAGGAGTCGGACGGCATCTTTGCATCCGTCGCCAGCGCTGCCTTCGACAAGATCCTTGGCGGTATCGGCGATGTCGATGTTACGAAGCTTGTCAGCGCCGTTGAGCGCGGCGCCGAAGAGGGCCGCCTGATCGCGTGGATGAAAAACGATGACGAGCAGAACGCTATCAAGGAGATGAACATCGACGCCTCGCTGCCCGATCCGGATGACCCGAGTGAAGATCCCGTTGCTGGTGTCTACTTTAACAACCTGAGCTTCTCCAAGCTCGACTGGTACCTGAATGCCGATACGCAGATTGGCCAGGGCATCAAGAACGGTGACGGCACATGCTCGTATCGCATCGCCGTTACCCTGACGAACATCATGACGCAGGAGGAGGCCGGCAAGCTGCCCGACTACGTCGCGGCGAGCGCGCCCGATGCCGCGCGCGACGACGAGCGTCTGAATGTCTCGTTGTTTGCCCCGACGGGCGGCAACATTACTGATCTGACCGTCGAGGGCACCCAGTTTGGTCTTGGCGCCGCTACGTGGCATGGAATCCCCTTCTATTCGGGCACCGTTGACCTGCATGCTGGCGAGACGACGACGATCACATATACGCTGACCACGTCAGCCGAGGCGGGGGACAAGCCGCTTACGCTGCGTCAGACTCCTACATGCCAGGCGGCTCGCGACAGCGCGTCGGCGTAGGGTTTTTCTGGTAGCGCAGATAATCGAGTACCATTTTGGGGCGGACAGGCAATCTGTTCGCCCCTATTTTGTAAGGAGAGCGCATGAAGTACTTTGGCACCGACGGCTTTCGCGGTGAGGCTAACGTTGGGCTGACGGTAGAGCACGCTTATAAGATTGGCCGTTTTGTGGGCTGGTATTACGGCGCCAACCGCGAGCGCAAGGCGCGCGTCATCGTGGGTAAGGACACGCGTCGCTCGAGTTATATGTTTGAGGCGGCGCTGGTGAGCGGCTTGGTCGCGAGCGGCGCGGACGCCTATATGCTGCACGTGATCCCCACGCCGGGCGTAGCGCATCAGACCGTGGAAGGCTGCTTCGATTGCGGCATCATGATCAGCGCGAGCCACAACCCGTTTTGCGATAACGGCATTAAGCTCGTCAATAGCGACGGTTTTAAGATGGACGAGGACGTACTGGAGCTCATCGAGGACTACGTCGATAGCAAGAGCGAGGTGCCGCTGGCCACGGGCAACTACATCGGCGCCACGGTGGACTACATGCAGGGCCGCAACCGCTACATTGCCTCGCTCATCGCCAGCGCGAACTTTTCGCTTCAGGGCGTCAAGATCGGCATCGACTGCGCCAACGGCTCGGCGTCCTCGGTGGCCAAGCCGGTGTTCGACGCGCTGGGCGCCGACGTGCGCGTGATCAATGCCGCGCCTGATGGTTTTAACATCAACGTCGACTGCGGCTCCACGCATATGGAGCGTCTGCAGCGCCATGTGGTGGAGCAGGGCCTGGACGTGGGCTTTGCCTACGACGGCGATGCCGACCGCTGCCTGGCCGTGGACGAGCGCGGCCGCGTGGTCGATGGCGACCAGATCCTGTACGTGTGCGGCGTGTACCTGAACAAGCACGGTCGCCTTTCGGGCGGTACCGTGGTTCCGACGATTGCCAGCAACTTTGGCCTGATCAAGTCGTTGGAGCTTGCCGGCCTAAGTGTCGTGACCAGCGGTGTGGGCGACCGTCACGTGTATGCCAAGATGCGCGAGGGCGGTTACAGCCTGGGCGGCGAGCAGACGGGCCATACGATCTTTGGCGATATCGAGCGCACGGGCGACGGCATTATGACCTCGCTGCGCGTGATGGAAGTGATCCGCGCCGAGCGCGAGACGCTCTCGCAGCTCACGGCTCCGTGCAAGCTGCTGCCGCAGGCGCAGGTGGCCGTGCGCGTGGCGGACAAGGACGCCGCGCTCGAGAACATGGGCGTGCAGAACGCCATCGCCGAGGCCGAGGCTGCGCTGGCAGGCGAGGGCCGCGTGCTCGTACGCAAGAGCGGAACCGAGTCGGTTATCCGCGTGCTGGCCGAGGCGCCCGACCAAGCATCCGCCGATGCCGCCATGAAGCGCATCGCCAACGCACTCGAGGCTCTGTAGTTACGCGGTTTTACCAAACCGCGTAACTGCTCGACGCTGCAAACGCCCCTAAGCGGCAATCTGACGTTCAATTTCAAGGGCGCGACCAGAAGGTCAGTGCCCTTTCATTTCACGTCGCCTTGCTCGCTTAGGGTCGTTTTCGCTGACGTTGCCAAGACATTGGCGTCAACATAGTTGGCGTTGGCGATGGCGTGCTGGTCAATCCTTACAACTCGTACAGCGTGGTGAACTTGTCCTGCAGGTAGCTGCAGTAGTAGCGGGCGTCAAAGGCCATGCCGCAGGCGCCCTTGATGAGCTCCGGCGCGTCTTTGGCGCGACCCCACTGCCAAATGTGCTCGCCCAGCCACGCGCGAACGGGTGACAGATCGCCACTCGCGCAGGCACCGGTAAGGTCGACGCCGTCGCGGCACATGGCCGGCACAAACATGGCGTCGTAGGCGCTGCCCAGCGCATAGGTGGGGAAGTAGCCAAACGAGCCGCCGCTCCAGTGCGTGTCCTGCAGACAACCGCGCGTGTCGTCGGGAACGGGAAGGCCCAGGTACTCGTCCATAAAGCGGTTCCAAAGCGCGGGGATGTCCTTGGCCGTGGCCTCGCCGGCAAACAGCATGCGCTCAATCTGGTAGCGCACCATAATATGCAGCGGGTAGGTGAGCTCGTCGGCTTCGGTGCGGATCAGCGACGGCTGCGCAATGTTCACGGCGCAGTAGAGCGTGTCCTCGTCCACGTCGCCGTAGACCTCGGGCGCGTGACGGCGCAGTACCTGCAGCAGCGGTCCCATAAAGGCGCGGCTGCGGCCCACGGTGTTCTCAAAGAAGCGGCTCTGGCTCTCGTGGATGCCCATGGAAGTGCCGCCCTCCAGGCACGTGCGCGCATAAGCCGGATTGACGCCCAGCTCGTACATGGCATGTCCCGCCTCGTGGATGATGCTGTAGACGTTGGAGATGCAGTCGTCTTCGTAGATGTGCGTCGCGATGCGCGCATCACCCACGGCAAAGCCCTCGCTAAACGGATGCTCGGTAAAGGCAAGCGTGGTGTCGTTCAGGTCCAGGCCGACGAGCTTCATAAGGTCGAAGCTCATGGCGCGCTGGGCAGCCTCGGGCACGCGGGCGTGCAAAAAGTCGGCAGCTGGCTGCTGGCCGCGCTCGCCGATGGCGTGCACGAGCGGAACGACCGTGGCCTTGACCTCATCGCAAAACGCGTCGAAGCTCTTGGCGGAAAGGCCACGCTCGTACTGGTCGAGCCAAACATCGTATGGGTCGCGCTTGGGGTCCATGAGCTCGGCCTGATGCTTAAGCTGGCCGACGATTCTATCCACATAGGGCTCAAAGCTCGCCCAGTCATTGGCCGTCTTGGCCTTGTGCCACACGGCGTCGGCCTCGCAGGTGAGCCTGGTCCAGGCCTCGGCCTCCTCGGTGGGAATGGCGCTTGCCTCGCGCTGGTCGCGGCCGAGCACACGGATCTCGTCGAGCAGCTGCGGGTCGTCGATCTTGCCTCCGGAGACGGTCTCGCGTGCCAGCGAGCGCACAAGTTCGACAGACTTTTCGCTGGTCAGCAGCTTGTGATGCTCGCCGGCAAGCGTGCCCATGGCGTCGGCACGCGCTGCTGCGCCGTTGGCGGGGGCAATGGTCGCGCCGTCAAACTCGGCAATCTTGAGCAGGTACTCACGAGTCCACAGCTTGCCTTCGAGCTTGCGGAATTTTTTGACGGCCTTATCGACCTTCATGCCTTTGGATGTCTTGCCCGCTGCAGGCTCGGCCTTCTTATCGAGTTTCTTTCCCATACCATATCCTTGATCTCGTGAGCCGAGCGCTTCGGGTGGGCGCGCGGCCAGTTTGCACAGCTACCTGCCTTGTACCCAGTGCGAACAAAACGGAACGCGGCGATGCACACGCAGAATGTGTTATCCTATAGCCCAATGCGTTGACGGAGAGGGTTTTGCCCGCCGCGTCGCCGGCAAGAGAGGGAAGGTCATGGGCTGCGAGCCTTCCTGCGGTGACAAGGGCCAAGCGTTCACTCCCGAGCAGCGACCTCAACGGGCACGCGGCCAGCGGCGGCGAAGCCCCAGTAGGGAAGCCGTGAGCCTCGCGACAAGGGGCACAGAGTGGGCGCGGCGGGCCAGACATCCGCCGGGTCAAACAAGGTGGTACCGCGGAATTCAACCGTCCTTGGGCAATGCACATGCCCGAGGGCGGTTTTTTTGTTACCGAACCGGGCCGCACATCCGCAGCTCCGGGTGGCTCCAGCCGCCGCGGCAAGTGGATGCGCGAGAGACGAAAGGGAAGACATGAGTCTGATTGATGATCTGGTCAAACTCGAGGAAGAGGCCAAGGAGCTCGTCGCAGGCGCCGATGACGCCGCCAAGCTCGAGGCTGCGCGTGTTGAGCTGCTCGGTCGCAAGGGTCGTATCACCGGCTTGATGCGCATGATGGGCAAGCTCGCCCCCGAGGATCGTCCCGTCATGGGCAAGCGCGCCAACGAGATGCGCCAGCTGATCGAGGGCATGCTCGACGAGCGAAACACCGAGATGAAGGCCGCCGCCCTCAAGCGCGCACTCGAGCACGACGCCGTCGACATCACGCTGCCGGGCATCCGTCCGCAGATCGGCCACCAGCACCTGATCAAGCAAATCATCGAGGAGGCCGAGGACATCTTCTGCGGCATCGGCTACACCGTCGAGTCCGGCCCCATGGTCGACACCTCTTACTACAACTTCACCGCGCTCAACGCTCCCATGGATCACCCGAGCCGCTCGGCCCGCGATACCTTCTACGTGGTCGACAACAACCCCGGCAGCGTCGCGCACCCCGAGGCTCACGCCCACGGCGAGTCCGACGTGCTGCTGCGCACCCAGACTTCGGGCGTGCAGATCCACACTATGGAGTCGCAGAAGCCGCCCATCTACATGATCTGCCCGGGCACCGTCTACCGTCCCGACACGGCCGATGCCTGCCACCTGCCGCAGTTCAACCAGATCGAGGGCCTGGTCGTCGACGAGGGCATCACCTTTGGCGACCTGAAGGGCACGCTCGACTACTTTGTTAAGTGCATGTTTGGCGAGGATCGCAAGACGCGTTACCGCCCGCACTTCTTCCCCTTCACCGAGCCCAGCTGCGAGGTGGACGTGAGCTGCCACGTGTGCGGCGGCAAGGGCTGCAACTTCTGCAAGCACAGCGGCTGGATCGAGATCTTGGGCTGCGGCATGGTCGACCCCAACGTCCTGATCAACTGCGGCATCGATCCCGAGAAGTACACCGGCTTCGCCTTTGGCATTGGCGCCGAGCGCGTCGCGGCCCTGCGCTACGACCTGCCGGACCTCAGAACGCTCATGACGGGCGATATGCGCTTCTTGAACCAATTTTAAGTTGACCTGTCCCGGCGGCTTCCCGAGCCACCGCACCTTGCCTTTCAATCGTCGGTTGCGTACCTAAGTACGCTGCCCTCCTCTTTCAAGGCAATCTGCGGCACCTCGGAAACCCGTCTCCGTAGCTGGAGTTTTCCGTCTGTTTATTGCAGGCGTTACAGATGAAAGGAGACCAGTTAGATGCGCGTTTCTTACGACTGGCTCAAGACCATGATCGATATTCCGGAGGATCCCAAGACCCTTTCGGACGAATATATCCGTACCGGCACCGAGGTCGAGGCGATCGACACCGTGGGCGAGTCCTTCGACCACGTGGTGACCGCCAAGGTACTCACCAAGACCCCGCACCCCGATAGCGACCACATGTATGTGTGCTCGGTCGACGTGGGTGACAAGAACCTCGACGCCGTTGGCAACCCCGCTCCGCTGCAGATCGTCTGCGGCGCGCAGAACTTCGAGGCCGGCGACCACATCGTCACGGCCATGATCGGCGCAGTTCTGCCCGGCGACGTCAAGATCAAGAAGAGCAAGCTTCGCGGCGTCGTGTCCATGGGCATGAACTGCTCCGCACGCGAGCTCGGCCTGGGCGGCGACCACTCTGGCATTATGATCCTGCCCGAGGATACGCCCTGCGGCATGCCGTTTGCCGAGTATGTGGGCTCGAGTGATACTGTGCTCGACTGCGAGATCACGCCCAACCGCCCCGACTGCCTGTCCATGATCGGCATGGCCCGCGAGACCGGCGCCATTTTCGATCGCGATTTCCACGTTGAGCTGCCCGCCATCAAGGCGGAGACTGGCCGCGCGACCGACGACGAGCTTTCCGTCGAGATTGCCGACGAGGGCCTGTGCGACCGCTATGTCGCCCGCATCGTGCGCAACGTGAAGGTCGGCCCGTCGCCCGACTGGATGGTCAAGCGCCTTAACGCCCTGGGCGTGCGTCCGCACAACAACATCGTCGACATCACCAACTACGTGATGATGCTCACCGGTCAGCCGCTGCACGCCTTTGACCTGGACACCTTTGCCGAGCGCGATGGCCACCGTCGCGTGGTGGTTCGCGCCGCCCAGCAGGATGAGAAATTCACGACGCTCGATGGCGAGGAGCGCGTGCTCGACGCCGGCATGGGCCTTATCACCGACGGCGAGCGCCCCGTGGCGTTGGCCGGCGTTATGGGCGGCATGGATTCCGAGATCGAGGACGATACCGTTGACGTGATGGTCGAGAGCGCCTGCTTCAACGCCGGCCGCACCTCGCACACCAGCCGTGACCTGTCGCTGATCTCCGACGCCTCCATCCGCTTTGAGCGCCAGGTCGACGAGACCGGCTGCGTGGACGTCGCCAATGTGACGTGCGCGCTTATCGAGGAGATCGCCGGCGGCGAGGTCGCCCCCGGCTATGTGGACGTGTTCTCCGCGCCCAAGACCATCGACAGCATTAGGCTGCGCCTGGCCCGCGTGCATGCCATCTGCGGTGCCGACATCGAGCCCGACTTTATCGAGCGTTCGCTCACCCGTCTGGGCTGCACCGTCGAGCGCGACGGCGAGGACTTCATGGTCACGCCGCCGAGCTTCCGTCCCGACCTGCCGCGTGAGATCGACCTGATCGAGGAGGTCCTGCGCCTGTGGGGCATGGGCCGCGTGACGGCGACCATCCCGGCTGCCAAGAACCACATCGGCGGCCTGACCCGCGAGCAGAAGCTCACCCGCAAGGTCGGCGAGATCCTGCGCGCCTGTGGCCTCAACGAGACTACGACCTTTGGCTTTGCCGCCCCGGGCGACCTGGAGAAGATCGGTATGTCCACCGAGGGCCGCGGCTGCCCCGTGGTTCTCATGAACCCGCTGGTGGCCGAGCAGACCGAGATGCGCCGCTCGTTGCTGCCGGGTCTGCTGCAGTCTGTGGCCTACAACGAGGCCCACGGCACGCCTAACGTGCATCTGTACGAGGTCGGCAGCCTATTCCACGGTCGCGAGAATGCCAGCCTGCCCAAGGAGACCAAGTCCGTGGCGGGTGTGCTCTCGGGCCAGTGGAGCGAGCAGTCTTGGAACATGAAGTACCGCAAGCTGCGTTTCTTCTTTGGCAAGGGCATTGTCGAGGAGCTGCTCGCCCAGCTGCGCATCGAGAAGGTCCGCTTCCGTCCCGTCGAGGGCGAGGGCTATGCCTTTTTGCAGCCGGGCCGTGCGGCTGAGGTTCTGTCCGGCGGCACCGTGCTGGGCTGGGTCGGCGAGATTCACCCCGAGGCGCGCGAGGCTATGGGCATTGACGAGGTTGTCGTTGCCTTTGAGCTCGATCTGGACAAGCTGATCAAGGGCGCCCGCAATCAGGAGAACTACCGTGAGTTCTCGCAGTACCCGGCCGTTGAGCACGACCTTGCTATCGTGGTCGACAACACTGTGACCTGCGAGGATCTTGAGCGTCGCATTACGAGTGCCGGCGGCAAGCTGCTCGAGGGCGTGCGCCTGTTCGACGTCTACCGCGATCCCATCCGCATCGGAGCGGGCAAAAAGTCCATGGCCTTTGCGCTTACGTATCGCTCCGACGACCACACGCTTACCAGCGAAGAGGTCGAGAAGGCGCACCAGAAGATCGTCACCAAGGTGTGCAAGGGCGTAAACGGCGAGGTCCGCGGCTAGGGCTTGCGATGGGGGGCGTAGGGCCTGATGGCGGTTGCTGCGGAGCTCTGCGCGACCGCGGTGTTCGGAATAAGGCATCGCTGACCCTGCATATATGACACGCGCATTACAAAACGGCGTGCTGCTTTTGTGGCGGCGCGCCGTTTTGCTATCATAGCCTGCGGCGTGTTACGAATCATCTAGCTCGTAACACTGATGAAATGGTTCAAGCGGCGCTGCAATCCCATGTGCCGGCAACCGGGAGGCGTATATGCACATTCCAGATAACTACCTGTCCCCGCAGACCGATGCCGTCATGGCGGTGGCGATGGTGCCCGTTTGGGTCCATTGCATCAAAAAGGTACGCGCCACGCTCGATCGCGAGCATATGGCGTTCCTGGGCATCTGCGCCGCATTTTCCTTCTTGCTCATGATGTTCAACGTGCCGCTCCCCGGTGGCACCACTGGTCACGCCGTTGGTGGCGCGCTCATCGCGCTGCTGCTGGGTCCCGAGGCCGGTGCCATCGCGGTTTCGGTCGCGCTGGCGCTGCAGGCGCTGCTGTTTGGCGACGGCGGCGTTCTGTCCTTTGGCGCAAACTGCTTTAACATGGCCTTTGTGCTGCCGTTTACCGCTGCTATCGTGTTCCGTGCGCTCAACAGCCGTCTGCACGACAAGAGCTGGGGCACCTCGGTTTCTGCCATCGTGAGCGGTTGGGTCGGCCTGTGCCTGGCGGCCATGTGCGCGGCGATCGAGTTCGGTATTCAGCCGATGCTCTTCACCAACGCTTCGGGCGCTCCACTGTACTGCCCCTTCCCGCTGTCCGTTGCCATTCCGGCCATGATGATTCCGCATATGTTGGTTGCTGGCGTGGTCGAGGGCGTGGCGACGGCCGCCATCTACGGTTTCATTAAGAAGACGGCGCCGAGCGTTATCGTCGGGCCCGAGGCCGTCGATGGCCAGTTTGCTGCCGAGGGCGCTGCCGCCAAGAAGACCTCGCTGGTCCCCACGCTCATCCTGGTCGCCGTGCTTGTCGTGGCTACGCCGCTCGGCTTGCTTGCCACCGGTGACGCCTGGGGTGAGTGGGACGCCGAGGGCGCCGCGATCGCCGTTCAGGAGGCTGGTGACGACAGTCTGCAGGCTTCGGTCGGTCTCGACACTCCGACCTTTGCCGATGCCCTGCCCACGGGCGATTATCTGCAGGCCTATTCCGAGGAGCAGGGCCTTGGCTTTGCCGGCCAGGCCGCGATGTATATTCTTTCGGGCGTGATTGGCGTGGCGGTGCTCACCATCGCATTCCGCCTGGTCTCGCTGACGGTCAAGGAAAGCGGTGCTCATGGCAATAGCCGAGCTGCCTAGTTGGCTTGCGGCCGAGGAGCGATACGAGCCCGCGGGGGCTCGGCATCGTGTGATGCAAAAGAACGTCCTGCACCTGGCGAGCCTGCTTGAGCGGGTTCGCCTGGGTGGAGGCGCGAACAAGGGCGGGTCGATGGTCGACCGCGCCCTTTCTTGCGTTTCGGCTCCGGTGCGCCTGTTAGGGATGTTCGTTTGCGTCCTGTGCGTGTGTCTGACGCAAAGCCCGCTGTACATGATGTTGATGGCGGCGATCGCGTTGGTGCTGGTCGCGGTGCGCCCCGTACGCGGGCTGCGCGCTACCTTTGTGCCGGCGTTGGCTGCCGCGGGGTTTGCCGTGGTTCTGGCGCTGCCTGCCCTGCTGCTGGGTGCTTCTGCCTCGGGCGCCATGCTCAAGATTGCACTCAAGACGTTCATTAACGTGTCGCTGGTGCTGGGTGTTTCGTGGACGCTCACCTGGAGCCGCATGTCGGCGGCGCTTAAGATGCTGCACCTGCCCGACGAGGTCATCTTTACTTTCGATATGGCGCTCAAGCATATCGAGGTGCTGGGACGCACAGCACACGATCTGTGCGAATCGGTCATGCTGCGCAGCGTCGGTTCCGCGCCTGCGGGTTTTTCGCGCACCGACTCGCTGGCGGGTATCATGGGCATGACGTTTATCAAGGCGATGGAGTGCAGCCGCGCGATGGACGAGGCTATGCTTTGCCGCGGCTTTGCCGGCGTGTACCCGGCGCCTGCACGCGCCGGGTTTGGCTGGCGCGATGCGGTCTATGCGGCCGGCGTGGTTCTGCTCGCCGTGTTGTGCGCGGTGCTGTAGCGCGGGCGGCCGAGCCGTCGATGTGGATAGGGAAGGGCGACGTTTTGGCAAACGATACGAATGGCGTGATGGGCGCGAGCGGTGCTACTGGCGCCAAGAGCGTGCCGCTCATCGAGTTTCGCGACGTGGTGTTCTCCTATGCGGGGCATACGGTTGTCGATGGTGTGTCGCTGCAGGTCGATCGTGGTGAACTCGTTGCCCTACTCGGTCCCAACGGCTGCGGTAAGACGACGATTATGCGCCTTATCAACGGTCTTGAACTAGCGGACGCGGGTGCGTACCTGTTTGACGGGCACGTGATCGATGCGGCATATCTCAAGGATTCCGCGGCCGCTCAGCGTTTTCATCAGCGCGTAGGTTTTGTGTTTCAAAATGCCGACGCCCAGCTGTTCTGCGCTACGGTGGGCGAGGAAGTTGCTTTTGGTCCCGCGCAGATGGGGCTGCCGGCAGACGAGCTCGAGCGCCGCGTGCGCGATGCCATGGAGCTGTTCCAGGTTGCCGATCTGGTCGATGCCTCGCCCTATCAGCTTTCGGGCGGGCAAAAGAAGCGCGTTGCGCTGGCTGCGGTCGTGTCGATGAACCCCGATATCCTAGTGCTCGATGAGCCCACCAACGGGCTCGATGAGGACTCGTGCGACATCGTAGTCAACTTTTTGCTGACCTACGTTGCTGCCGGTAAGACGGTTTTGATGAGTACGCACCATCAAGATTTGGTGCGACGCCTGGGTGCCCGCGCCATCTATATCGATCGATATCACCATGTGGTCGAGGTGCCGGTGTCGTCGTATGGAACCGAGAGCGGCGCTGCGGAATAGTTGCTGCGTAGAGCGTGCGTAGCGGCCCGCGCGGCTTTGCCGTGATGGTATAGTTATCCAGGTTTTATGGGGGTGGCTATGCCAAGTTGGAACATTCATATCGCTCAAACGGAGCGTTTGCTGGAGCGCACCGGCGCGCTTGCCAATAGCGTGCACGACCGCAATGCCTTTTTGTTTGGCTGCGTGGTTCCGGATATCTTCGTGGGCTATATGGTCCCTGGTATCGCTGATCCCATTCCGTATCGCATTACACACTTTGCAAACCCCGAGCCTATCCCTAAGCCGCGCGAGCACGAGTTCTGGGATACCTATGTGGCGCCGCTGCTTAAAGGCGCACCCGCGGGCGAACCTGCTGAGGCTACCTCGATTGTCGAGGAGCGCGAGCGACTGAACCGCGTGCACTATCCTCAGCGCTACAGGGATGCCGAGCCGGTTGTCGGTCCCGGCGCCTGTGAGTTCTCGCTTGCGTCCGAAGATGTGGCGCAGTCGCTGCTCGATTTAACGCTGGGCGTCTGGTCGCATCTGGTGGCCGACACGGTATGGAACACGCGTGTGAACCAGTATCTGGAAGCGCACGGCGGCAAGCCGTGCGAGGAATTCCGCATTAAAAAGCAAGGCGACTTTGACTGGTTTGGCAAGACGCTGGGCATCGTTTCCATTCCGCGTGCGACCGATCGCCTCTATACCGCTGCGACGCGTTTTGGGCAGTATCCCATCCATAAAGAATATGTGCTCAAGACTATCGGCGTCATGCACGAGATTGTACGCGAAAACCCCGGCGAGCCCGATCATCCGCCGTATCGCCTGCTAACCGAGGAGTTTTTCGATGCAACGTTTACCGAGGTCATCGAGCTAACCGAGGCGGGATTTGCGGTTCGCGTTGCTGCTTCTGACGTTCCCGCAGTCCCCCTGATCGCTAGCTGCTAGCTGGCCGGCTTGACGGCGAACAGCTCATCCCAATCGACCAATAGCTCCCGCCGCAGGGCATCTTCGGTGGTGCGTTCCTGATCGGTCTTTGGGATGTAGGGGAGCCCTGCCTTTTTATGGATGAGTTCGGCGATGTTGTTAAAGCTCTTCGTGTCTTTGATTTGCTCATAGGTTATCTGGATAACGTCATAGCCCATGCTTGTGAGGGCGGTGGTGCGCTCGGCATCGGAGAGACTTGCGGCTTCGCCATCGTGGGCGGAGCGGCCTTGGCATTCCAAGATGACGCCCATGCTGTCGGTGTTGCTCTCGATGAGGATATCGGCGTAGCAGCAGGTTTTGTCATACAGTGAGCGCGCGGCGTCGCTGAGTGGGATGCGCACGTTGTTTGCGATGTTGATACCCATGCCGCCCTCGTTGCGGGGGAGCGAGACAAGTATGGAGGTCTGTACTTCGAAGGGCGAGGCGGTCTGCCCCGTCATGTGCTCGGCCGCCCAGCGCAGTTGTTTAACGCCGCGCAGGCCTGCAGCCTGCTTGGCGAACGCGGCGATATCCGCCGCGCTGAGGAGCGGCGGGCGCTTCCACAAATTGGTGTCATTGCCCTTGGTGTCGACAACACGCTCCCAACCGCAGTTGGGTGGAATGAGCTTAAGCGAAATGGCTTCATCGAGTTGTTGTTGCGTTCGCTCGCAGGGCTTAAACACTGCAAAGGAGCCGCACATCTCGTGGCAAGCCATGAGTAACTGGTTGCGTGAGACCTGCGTAGCAAGGCTGAGCAGCGTAAACTCGGGCGACGTGACATCAAATCCATGTTCAGTTTGCCTAAACGACCCGGGAGGCGGCTCTTGGGTCAGGAGGTGCGATTTAAACAGGCTTCGCGACCCGGATTGTACTCGAGTGAATACAAGCCTGTGAAGCGGTGCGTGAAGCAGGTCTTTTACAACTGCATGACTTCCGAGGCCGCAACATCTGCGATCCATATTGCCAAGGCTAATGGCGGGGTAAAGCCCTAATACCTGCGGCGGGATACGGTGATAGTAAAAAGCGGATTGACCGCATAGCGTCAGGTCCATGATATCCTCCTGGTCGAAATGTGCTTTTGGACCGTGCGATGCCAGCGTCAATTCGGAAGTATGCGGCAAAATCTGAACCCTGTGAGCAGACCTGGCTTTTGAGGCCAGTTTATCAGGCATTTTGGTGCGAAAAAACGGGGTGTGCTCGGAGGTCTCAGAATTTGCCGCATACTTCCGAAAACGCGGTCGATCTGGCTCTTGCTAAAACGATTTAGCAGCGTCGGGTAAGGTGTGGTTTCGCCATCGGGCGAACACTTTTAGCGCTTGGGACTTTATTTTTGGGCCTCGAAAGGTGGATTTCGCGCTTTTGGTAAAGAAATGGGTGCGTGTTTTGCCGTGTGCCGGCATTGACACAGAAAAAGGGCCCGGAAGGCGAAGCCTTCCGGGCCCTTTGCAATGCAAGTGTGCTTGCAAGTGCGATTTAGCGCACCTGAGCGACGTAAGCGACGTTGGTCGAGGAGACCTTGTCCTCGAGCTGGACGCTCATGCGGGGATCGCCGGCGGTGGCGACGGTCAGGTCGCCGGCCTCGACGTAGCCGAGCTCCTTAGCGGTCTCGATCGCCTTGACGATCGTGCCGTTGACGGTGCCCTGGGTAATCTCGGCCTGGTGCGGGATAACGCCCCAGTACATGATCATCTGCTGGACGGCCCACTCGTGGCGGGAGAACGCGCAGATCGGCATGTTGGGGCGGAAGTGCGAGATCAGGCGAGCGGTACGACCGGTGGTCGTCGGCACGGTGATGCACTTGGCGCCAACGGTGGTGGCCATGTTCACAGCGGACATACCCACAACGTTGTTGACAACGCGGGTGCCGTGAGCATCGGCCGGAACCTCGAGCGGAGCGTGAGCCGGGAGGTACTTCTCGGTCTCGAGAGCAATGCTGGCCTGCATCTTAACGGCCTCGACCGGGTACTTACCGGCGGCGGACTCGCCAGAGAGCATAACGGCGTCGGTGCCGTCGTAGATGGCGTTAGCAACGTCGGCAACCTCGGCGCGCGTCGGGCGCGGGTTCTGCTGCATGGAGTCGAGCATCTGCGTAGCGGTGATAACGGGCTTGTAGGCCGCGTTGCACTTGGCGATGATCTCCTTCTGGATGTGCGGAACAAGCTCGGGCTTGATCTCGATGCCCAGGTCGCCACGGGCGACCATGATGCCGTCGGAAGCCTCGAGGATCTCGTCGAAGTTCTCGACGCCCAGGGCACACTCGATCTTCGGGAAGATCGTCACGTGCTCGCCACCGTTCTCGCGGCAAAGCTTGCGGATGCCGCGGACGGACTCGCCGTCACGGATGAAGGAAGCGGCGATGTAGTCGATGTTCTCGGTCAGGCCAAAGAGGATGTCCTGACGATCGCGCTCGGTGATAGCGGGCAGCGAGATGTTGACGTTGGGCATGTTGACGCCCTTGCGCTCGCCGATCAGGCCGTCGTTCTTAACGACGCAGGTCATGTCCTGGCCACTGACGGACTCGACCTCGAGGGCAACCAGGCCGTCATCGATCAGGATGAGGGAGCCCTTCTCGACCTCGGAGGGCAGAGCCAGGTAGTCGAGGGAGATGTGCTCAGCGGTGCCGTGGAAATCCTCGGACGTGGGCTGAGCGGTGACGACGATCTTATCGCCGGTCTTGACGGCAACCTTCTTGCCGTCGACCAGAAGGCCGGTGCGGACCTCGGGGCCCTTGGTGTCGAGCAGGATGCCGACAGGCAGACCGAGCTCCTTGGAAATACGGCGGACGCGCTCGATGCGACCGTGGTGCTCGTCGTAGGAGCCGTGCGAGAAGTTAAAACGGGCGACGTTCATGCCCGCCTTGATCATCTCGCGGATGGTCTCGTCGCTATCGCAGGCGGGACCCATGGTGCATACAATCTTAGTGCGCTTGTACATTCAGACCTCCATCTGACATCGTCTTGCGCTGATAGATAAACCATAAGAAATAAAACCGAGATGATTATAACGAAATGCCGACCGAATACCCCAAAAAATCGACCGTATGCCGAAATGGAAGTTCATTTTTTGCGGGAAAAACGGTATATGAAAAATCTTTACCAACCACTCCAACCGCTGCTATCTGGGAGATATGTCAGTTTGGCGATGTGCCGAAGAAAAAACGTTTTACCAATGTTGAGCATCACACGGTCTGCACCGTTGCGTGCGGACCATATTTCCAAACCGATTGTTTTGGCTAGACGCGTCGCTTTGGGGTACCATAGCTCCACTATCAACTGCCGCTCAGCACGGCAGCCTTGATGAGCCCTTGCCCTTCTCCTGGGAATTATGATCGGGCATCAATCTGCTGAGTGGCCCGAATCCCAGGAGGGGACTCTATATGCAAAAGGAATACCTGTCCGCCGCGGCGGAGGTGCTCAGCGACCAAGGTGTCGATGAGAACCTCGGCCTGAGCAACGACGAGGCGTCTTCGCGCCTCGCCAAGACAGGCCCTAACAAGCTCGAGGAAGCCGAGAAGACGCCGCTGTGGAAGCGTTTCTTTGAGCAGATGGCCGACCCCATGGTCATCATGCTGATCGTTGCCGCCGTCATCAGTGCGCTCACGGGCATGGTCAAGGGCGAGCCCGACTTTGCCGATGTTGCCATCATCATGTTCGTCGTTATCGTCAACTCGGTGCTGGGCGTGGTCCAGGAAGCCAAGAGCGAGGAGGCCCTCGAGGCCCTGCAGGAGATGAGTGCGGCGCAGTCCAAGGTGCTGCGCGACGGCAAGCTCGTGCACCTGCCGAGCGCCGAGCTCGTGCCCGGCGACGTGATCATGCTCGAGGCGGGCGACTCCGTCCCGGCCGACTGCCGCGTGCTCGAGAGCGCCACGATGAAGATCGAAGAGGCCGCGCTCACCGGCGAGTCCGTGCCCGTAGAGAAGCACGCCAACGTGATCGAGCTCGCTGCGGGCACCGATGACGTGCCGCTCGGCGACCGTAAGAACATGTGCTATATGGGCTCCACCGTCGTGTACGGCCGTGGTCGCGCCGTCGTGGTCGGCACCGGCATGAACACCGAGATGGGCAAGATCGCCGGCGCCCTGGCCGAGGCCAAGGAAGAGCTCACGCCGTTGCAAGTGAAGCTCGCCGAGCTCAGCCGCATCCTTACCATTATGGTTGTCGTCATCTGCGTCGTCATCTTTGGCGTTGATATCATCCGCCACGGCGTGGGCAACGTTCTTACCGACCCGACCTCCCTGCTCGATACCTTTATGGTCGCCGTCTCGCTCGCCGTCGCTGCCATCCCCGAGGGCCTGGTCGCCGTCGTGACCATCGTGCTATCGCTTGGCGTGACCAAGATGGCTAAGCGCCAGGCAATCATCCGCAAGCTCTCTGCCGTCGAGACTCTCGGCTGCACGCAGACCATCTGCTCCGACAAGACCGGTACCCTTACCCAAAACAAGATGACCGTCGTCAAGCACGAACTCGCCGCGCCCAAGGAGAAGTTCCTGGCCGGCATGGCGCTGTGCTCCGATGCCCAGTGGGATGAGGAGCTGGGCGAGGCCGTGGGCGAGCCGACCGAGTGCGCGCTTGTCAACGACGCCGGCAAGGCGGGCCTCACTGGCCTGACTGCCGAGCACCCGCGCGTGGGCGAGGCCCCGTTTGACTCCGGCCGCAAGATGATGTCCGTGGTCGTCGAGACCCTGGACGGCGAGTACGAGCAGTACACCAAGGGCGCGCCCGACGTGGTGATTGGCCTGTGCACCCATATCTACGAGGGCGATAAGGTCGTCCCCCTGACCGAGGAGCGTCGTGCCGAGCTCGTGGCGGCCAACAAGGCCATGGCCGACGAGGCCCTGCGCGTGCTGGCGCTGGCGAGCCGCACCTACACCGAGGTCCCGGCCGACTGCAGCCCCGCCGCGCTCGAGCATGACCTGGTCTTCTGCGGCCTGTCCGGCATGATTGACCCGGTCCGCCCCGAGGTCGCCGACGCCATCCGCGAGGCGCACGACGCCGGTATCCGCACCGTCATGATCACGGGCGACCACATCGACACCGCCGTGGCCATCGCCAAGCAGCTGGGCATCGTCGCCGATCGCAGCCAGGCCATCACCGGTGCCGACCTCGATCGCATGAGCGACGAGGAGCTCGACGCGCACATCGAGGATTACGGCGTGTACGCCCGCGTCCAGCCCGAGCACAAGACCCGCATCGTCGAGGCGTGGAAGTCGCGCGACCAGATTGTCGCCATGACGGGCGACGGCGTCAACGACGCCCCGTCCATCAAGCGCGCCGACATTGGCGTGGGCATGGGCATCACCGGCACCGACGTCACCAAGAACGTCGCCGACATGGTGCTCGCCGACGACAACTTCGCCACTATCATCGGCGCCTGCGAAGAGGGTCGCCGCATCTACGACAACATCCGCAAGGTCATCCAGTTCCTGCTTTCGGCCAACCTTGCCGAGGTGTTCTCGGTGTTTATCGCCACGCTCATCGGCTTTACCATCTTCCAGCCGGTGCAGCTGCTGTGGGTGAACCTGGTTACCGACTGCTTCCCCGCGCTCGCGTTGGGCATGGAGGATGCCGAGGGCAACATCATGAAGCGCAAGCCGCGCAACGCCAAGGACGGTGTCTTTGCCGGACATATGGGTCTGGACTGCGTGGTCCAGGGCCTAATCATCACCGTGCTGGTGCTGGCGAGCTTCTTTGTGGGCGTGTACTTTGACATGGGCTACATCCACATCGCCGATATGATCGCCGGCAATGCCGACGAGGAAGGCGTGATGATGGCGTTCATCACGCTCAACATGGTTGAGATTTTCCACTGCTTCAATATGCGCAGCCGTCGTGCGTCGCTGTTCACCATGAAGAAGCAGAACAAGTGGCTGTGGGCTTCCGCCGCGCTGGCGCTGGTGCTGACGGTGATCGTAACCGTGCAGCCGACGCTTGCCGAGATGTTCTTTGGCCCCGTGACGCTCGAGCTCAAGGGCGTTGTCGCTGCCCTGGGTCTTGCCTTCCTGATCATTCCGCTGATGGAGATCTACAAGGCGATCATGCGCGCGGTCGAGAAGGAGTAGGTCGAAAGGCCATCCTTCCCACCGGCCCGACCGCCTGCGGGGTTTCTTCTTCGCTGGTCCTCGCGCTTCGCGCTGCGGGCCCTGCGGTGACGTTGCTGACTTTTCTCCCGTGTGGATGATAAAGGCTGAGGGAAAGTGTGTGAGTCGGTCGAGCATTTGCTCGACCGACTCTTTTTTGTGGGAAAATACCTGCTCAGTTGTGATTTTTGGTGCTGGGAGGCGTTTGTGGCTAAGGCTAAGGCTAAGGCGAAGAAAAAGACGACGGGGGCGCGGGCTAAGCGTGATCGTCGTCGGAAGCTCGCGACCGAACCCCCTGCATCTGCTGAGGAGTTGCTGGCGAGTGTACCGGGGCTTGACGCGCTGCAGGATGTTCCGGCGTTTGATGACCTGCCGGTCGATGAAGCTCAGCAGGCTGCCTTTGATGATTTCTGCGCACATGCCGAGGAGCCCGAGCAGATGCAGCTTGGCGCCGTGGTGCGCTTGGATCGTGGGTTTCCGCTGGTGGCGACTGCCGACGATACCTTCCGCGCCGAGCATGCCGTGGGATTTGCCAAGTCGCGCGGTGGGGACGAGGTCCTGCTGCCTGCCGTGGGCGATCGTGTGGCGGTGCGCCGCGCTCCCGGGCACGATATGGGCGTGATTGAATGCGTGCTGCCGCGCCGTACGAGCTTTGAGCGTTGGCGCGGCCGTGCCCGCGGAGAGCGCCAGGTGCTCTGCTCCAACGTGGATAGCGTGCTAATCGTGCAGGCGCTCGGTGCCGGCGAGGTGCTGCTCGACCGTGTGGCGCGTTCGCTGGTATTGGCGCTCGACTGCGATGCCGAGCCGGTGGTGGTACTCACCAAAGCTGACCGCTGCGATGCCGAGGAACTCGAGCGCGATCTGGACCGCGTGCGCCGCCTGGTGGGTCCGGACGTGCGCGTGATCGTGACGTCCTCTGCCGAGGGCCGCGGCCTGGACGAGGTCCGTGCCTGCGTGCCTGCCGGGAGCTGCGCCATGATTCTGGGCGAGTCGGGTGCCGGCAAGTCGACGCTGCTCAATGCGCTGCTGGGCCACGATACGTTGGCGACCGGCGGTGTGCGCGAACGCGACGACCAGGGCCGTCACACTACCGTCGCGCGCGTGATGGTGACGCTGCCGGGCGACGCCGGCGTGATCGCCGATGCCCCGGGCCTGCGCAGCCTACCGCTCGTGGGTCACGAGCGGGGACTGGCCCGCGCCTTCCCCGAGATTGTCGAGGCATCGCGCGCGTGCCGGTTTGGCGATTGCACGCATACCCATGAGCCGGGTTGCGCCGTTCGCGAGGCCGAGGACGCCGGGCAGATCGATAGCCTGCGTCTGGAAACGTTCCAAAACCTGGCGTTATCCATGCGCGTGAGTGCTCAAATGCTCGATCCCGATGTCCATCTGTAATTGATTTTTCCTATGACAGCCGTTTCCCAACTGTTCGGGAGACGGCTTTTTGCTGCGGAAAAGCCTCGAAACATGCAGTTTGCTGACGTGCTGACCAAAACCTTGCCACGAGCTTGACGGGCTGGTCAGCTTTTGGTCAGCGATTGGTTTGACATCGAAAACCAAGATTGCGATTGCGCCGCTTTGCACTCTGACCGCCCAGACAATGGTGGTACGGGCATTCGCCCGGCACTGCCATGAGAGGAGCGGCCGTGAACAAGAGCAAGCGCATCGCCATCAGTCTGGTCGCGGGCGTGCTCGCTGCTCTGCTCTGCATGGTTTACGGCTCATCGATCCGCTCACAAGCCGAACAGGTCCAGGCTGAGACCTTGGCCAAGTACGGTGGCGATCGCGTCGAGGTATGCGTCGCGGCGCGCGATATCGATGTGGGCGAGACCCTCGATGAGACCAATGTCATAACCCAGGAGTGGCTGACGAGTCTGCTGCCGCGTGACGCGGCGACCGAGCTGCGCCAGGTGCGCGGCGACGTGACGACTTCGCGTATTCCCAAAAACGCCGTGATCTGCAATGTCTACACCAAGGTCGAGAGCCGCAAGCTCGAGGTGCCTAAGGGCAAGGTCGCCGTTTCGGTGGCGGTCGATGCCGAGCACTCGGTCGGCGGTGCTACGGGCGTGGGCAGCTACGTGGATGTGTATGTGCAAAAAGACGGCGTGACCGATCGGCTGTGCGGCGCGTACGTGATCGATACCAGTGAGGATTCCGGTGCCACGCGCGAGGGCAAGATCGAATGGGTGACGCTGGCGGCTGACCCCGAAGACGTCAAGGAACTGCTGGGAGCCTCGGGCAAGGGAACGGTCAGCTTGACGATTCCCGCCACGGCGCGCGGCAAAAAGAGCGGAGGCGACGAGTGATGAAGGCGATCTGGCTTGCGTGCTGCGCGTGCGGCGATTACGGGCTGTTGCAGCGGGAAGTCGAGGGCCGTGATGCGGGTGCACAGGTGCTTCGCGTGGGTGACCTGGACGGGCTGGTTTCCATGGCGCGGGCGTTTCCGTCGCGCCGCGGGGCTGCCATCATCGCGGCGTCTCTGTTTGATACCGAAGATGTGCGCAAGACTGTTGCGCGCCTGACGGCCGAAGGCCGCGTGAGTCGCGTGGTCGTGTTGATAGAAGCGCTCGATCCGTCGGATATCGAGGGGCTGTTTCGCGCGGGGGCGACCGAGGTCATCGCTGCACACAGTATATGCGGCAACGGGCGCGCGGGCGAGGGAGCGGTTGATTCCGATCGGCGCATGACGATTGAGCCCGATGCTTTTGTTGATAGGGAACCCGGGGCGCCTCGCGCTACAAGAGGCCCGCGTGTTGATGATTATGGAAAAGCGGAAGCCGAGCATGGTCGGCGCCCCCGGAACCCCCTTGTATACGATGACGCTGGAGGGCCGGCGCAGCATGCTGGCGACTCCCCGGCAGTAGATATGGGATACGTGCACGGCGTGAATCTGGCGGATGAACTCGACGAAGTTGAGGGCCTTGCCGGGTGCGGCGAGTTGTCGCTGATGCAGCATGAGCAGATTGCGCAGAACGAGCCTGCCTCGCAGACCGAACAAGCAGCCATGCCGGCTTGGACGCAGCACGTGGTTGCGGCGGGGGAGACGGGGACGCTGTCACCGACGCCCGCCCCGCCGCCTCCGATGCCGCCGGCAGACGCTACCGCTCCGCCGCATCGAGCTCCAGTCATCTGCGCTATTTCGGGTTCGGGCGGTTGCGGCAAGTCGACGATCGTTGCCACCATGGCACACACATCGTCGCTGTTGGGCTTGCGTGCCGCCGTGCTCGACCTGGACCTGATGTTTGGAAACCTTTACGACTTGTTAGGCGTCGATGCTCCGCGCGATATGGCGGCACTTATCGAGCCGTCGGCGGCGGGCATGCTCACCGAGCCGGATATCGTAGCCGCTTCGATGCGCGTGGCGCCGGGCGTTACGCTCTGGGGTCCCGTCGCGGCGCCCGAGCAAGCCGAGCTCATGGCACGTCCGGTGGAGCTACTGCTTGATGTTCTGCGTCGCGAATCCGACGTGGTCTTTATCGATACCTCGGTCTTTTGGGGCGACGCCGTGGCGGCTGCGGTGGCGGCGAGCGACCGTTGCCTGGTCGTTGGCGATGCGGCGGTGTCGTCCGCGGCATCGGCATCGCGCGTCATTGAACTGGCAGGTCGAGTAGGTGTGCCGCGCACGCGCATGAGCGCCGTGTTCAACCGGTTCGGTGCGCGCGGGGCAGACGAGGACGTCGCCATGCGCTTTGAGATTGCCTGTGCGTTAAGCTCCAAGATTCGTATCGCCGATGGCGGGCAGGATCTCGCCGCGCTCATGGCGTTTGGGCGCGCTGACGAGGCAGTGGGGCAGACCAGCGCTTTTGCGACTAGCGTGCGCGAGGCCACGCGCGAGATGCTCGTGGAACTGGGGTGCGCCGTCGGCCCTTGGAGCGATATGGTCGCCGACCGTGCAACGCGCACCGAACGCCCGCGTATCCGCCTTCCCTGGTCGCGCGAGGGTGATCAGCGATGAGCCTGCAAACGAGGATTAAGGCTGCCGGCGCTGCGGCGGCGGCAGCGCCTGTAGATGTGGGGCGTCGCCGCGCCGTGAAACGACGCACCAAGCGCGCCGTGATGGACCGCATGGGTTACGACGAAGTGGCGCGTATCAGCGCCTATATCGACCCGGCACTTGCCCGCTCGGAATTGCGTCCTGCGGTGGAGGCGGCGCTCAATGTTGAGGAGCCGACCGATCTCGCGACGCCCGAGCGCGAGACCATCATCGACGAGATTTTGGATGACGTGGTGGGCTTGGGGCCGTTGCAGCCGCTCATCGAGGACGACACCGTTACCGAGATCATGATCAACGGCTGCCGCTCGGCTTTCTTTGAACGCGGCGGCGTCTTGTACCCCATCGAGCATGCGTTTGAGGATGATGAGCAGATCCGTGTGCTTATCGACCGCATCATCTCGCCACTTGGCCGCCGTATCGACGAGCGCAGCCCCATCGTCAACGCCCGCCTCAAAACGGGCTATCGCGTCAACGCGGTGATTCCGCCTGTGGCGATTGACGGACCGATTCTCACCATCCGAAAGTTCTCGGACCGTATCTGCTCGCTGGACGAGCTCGTGGGGTTGGGATCGCTGCCGCTTTGGTATGCGCAGCTGCTGTCGTGCGCGGTGTCGCTGCGACAGGACCTGGCGGTTGCGGGAGGCACGGGATCTGGTAAGACCACCCTGCTCAACGCGTTGTCATGTGAGATTTCCACCGGCGAGCGCATCGTGACGATCGAGGACTCTGCCGAGCTCAAGTTTGCGCATCATCCGCACGTGGTGCGCCTAGAGGCGCGCGAGGCTTCAATTGAAGGCGAGGGCGCGGTGACGATCCGCGACCTGGTGACTAATGCCCTGCGCATGCGCCCCGACCGCATCGTGGTGGGCGAGGTGCGCGGTGCCGAGTGCTGCGACATGTTGCAGGCCATGAACACGGGCCACGACGGGTCGCTCACCACGCTTCATGCGGGTTCAGAACAGGAGACCGTGGTGCGTCTGACGTTGCTTGCACGTTATGGCATCGATCTGCCGAGCGAGCTCATCGAGGAGCAGATTGCCATGGCACTCGACGGTATCGTGATGTCCGAGCGCCACGCCGATGGCAGGCGCTTCGTCTCCTCGTATTCGGGGGTGCGACGCGCCGCATCGGGCGGCGTAGAGCTCGAGCGCTATGTGACGTTCGATGCCGCCGAGCGCACCTGGACGCTTGACCGCGAGCCGCCGTTTATCGCAGAAGGCCTGCGGTCGGGGACGCTCACACAAGAGGAGGTGGACGAATGGAGATCACTGTGCCCCTCGTCGTAGGGGGCTTGGCAGGGCTTTCTGTCGCGACGGCGTGCGGGGCGGAACCTCGTGTGCCGCAGGTACCGCTGGCGGAGCTGGCACGTCAGGCGCTCGAGATGGTGGCAGAGAAGCTGCCGCGTGAGCTGGTGGAAAACGATCTGCTGAAAAAGATCGCCCGTTCGTGGGCATCGCTGGCTCCGGCGCATCGCCTTGGCCTCGTGATCGAAGATGCTTCGGGACGTTTGGCGTTTCTGCTGCTATCGAGCGGTGTCTGCTGCGTTTTACTAACGATGGTGTCGTTATCGCCCCTCGGATTTGCCTTGGGACTTGTTGCTCCGTTTGCCGTTGGTGCCGCTCGGGATGGCTTTGAGAGCCGGCGCGAGCAACACGATGCAGAAGAGGCAATGCCCGAGGCGTTTACCGCACTTTCCATGTCGCTTGCCTCGGGACATTCGCTGGCCCAGGGCATGCGCTTTGTGGGCGCTCATGCGCAAGAGCCAGTGCATACCGAGTTTTTGCGGGTGGCGGCGGCGATCGATTGCGGCATCTCGGCGACCGACGCGCTCGATGACTTGCTCGTGCGTATCGACGCCCCCGGTCTTTCGCTTGTGACCTTGGCGCTTAAGGTGTCTCAGCGCACCGGCGCTCCGCTTGCCGACTTACTGTCCGAGGCGTCGAGCATGGTGGGGGAGCGCATTGAGCTCAAGCGCCGCCTGGATGTTAAGACGTCGCAGGCTCGCATGTCTGCGCATATGGTCGCGGCGATGCCGGCGGGCATGTGCGCGGTGTTGGCGCTGCTTTCGGCAGATTTTCGTCGCGGTCTTGCGACGCCTGCCGGCGCGGGCGCTGTGGTGCTGGGTCTTGCCCTCAACGCCGTTGCCCTGGTGGTTATCCGGCGCATTATGCGGGTGGAGCTATGAGCGCCCCGGTTGCAGTTGCGGCTTGCCTGTGCGCCCTGAGTGTATTTGTCGCGACGGGTTTGGATCGGGCGGATGCACGCAAGATCGCAGGGGCCTGCATGCGCGAGGCGGTGCTGGTCGCTGCCGCGGGTCGCTCGGTGGTCGATGCTCTGACCGCGCGAGTGAAGGGCGCGGTTGGAGCGGGCGGCCCGGCGCGAGTGTCGCTCGGCGAAGTGTCCGAGATGATCGATGTTGTGCGCTTGGGTCTTTCGGCCGGTCTTTCGTTTGATGCGGCGCTTGAGATTTTCTGCGCCAACCGCCGGTCAGTGCTGGCTCTTCGCCTTGAACGCGCCTGTATGGCGTGGCAGGTGGGCGTGGGCACGCGTGAGGACGAGTTGTTGGCCGCCGCGCGCGACCTGGACGTGCGAGCGCTCGAGACCTTTGCCATCACGGTGGGGCAGGCGCTCGCCCTGGGTGCCCCACTTGCCGAGACGCTGGCCGCTCAAAGTCGCGAGATCCGTGCGGCTCATCGCGCCGCGGTCGAGCGCGAGATCGAGCGTGCACCCGTCAAGCTGCTGATTCCCACCGGCACGCTCATCTTGCCGGCGTTGCTTCTGTCCATATTGGGCCCGCTGCTGGGAGCAGGCGGGATGATGTAGGGAGGAATACATGAACACGATGACTGACGCTGCTGGCAAGGTCCAGGGCTGGGCGTTTTGCCGGGCGGCACATGTTCGTCAGCGCGCCAAGGAACTATTGCAGGAGGAGAGTGCACAGGGTACCACCGAGTATGCCATCTTGGTCGGCGTGCTCGTGGTGATCGCGATTATCGCCATCGTCGCATTTAAGGGCAAGGTCCAAGATCTATGGAACGCTATCAGCGAGGGCATCAACAGCCTGTAGAGGGCGAGCGCCCCATCGGGGTGCTGCTGGTGTTTGCTTGCCTGACCGTGGCGATAGCGGCGGTGCTTTGGGGGCTTAACGCCGCGCGGCAGCAGCGTCCTGGGACCGCCTCCGATTTGGGCTCAGATTCGGCGGTGGCGTCTCAAAAAGATGAGATGCGAGATGCGGACGATTCGGATGTCGCTGTCACGGCGCAAACCTTTCTGCGGACGCTCGACAAGCGGTCTGGCACTGCGACGGATTCGCCTGAGGGCAACGCGATTGCGGTCCGGCTTGCATGGTCCGAGGACCGACCGATGACCGAAGCGGCGGCGGATATGCTGCGTGCCTATCGCGAGGTACCCACGGCGCAACTTGCTCTGAGCGGCTATCTCGACATCAAGGGAAACGTGTGGGGCGCCATCGTGCGCGACGAACGCGGCTGGGTCGATATGGTGACAATTGCCGCGGATGCTGGCGATGCTTCGTGTCGTCTGCGCGCCGTGCGCCTGAGCCCGCAGGCAACGGACTCAAAGGAGGGATCGTGAAATGCATGATGTCCTGCGTGAGGAATCTGCCCAGGCGACGGTCGAATACGCCATCGTCACGGTGGCGCTGTTATCGATCGTGCTGGCGATCGCGGGACTTTGGCGTGCCGGCACCGATGGGCGCTTGGCGGCGCTGGTTGAGCGGGCGGCATCCCATGGCGTTGCCTCGACGTCGGTTATCGACGCCGCTGCGGCCGCTAAGGACATCGCGTTGTATTGATGCCGCGCGCGAGGACCGGGCGCAGTCTACGGTCGAGGCCGCTTTTTTGCTGCCGACGTTTCTGACACTCATCCTTCTCGCGCTGCAACCGGTGTGCCTGCTCTATACGCGCGCGGTCATGGAGTCTGCCGCCGCCGAGACCGCGCGGCTCATGACCACGACGACGGCGGAGGACGACGATCTTAAGGAGTTCACCCGCCGCCGACTTGCCGCAGTGCCCAACGTTTCGATCTTTCATGCCGGCGGGCCGTTGTCGTGGGATATCGAGCTTGGCCGGGCCGGTGCGGGTGGCGTCTCGTCCGTGTCCGTTTCCGGCGAGGTCAAGCCGTTGCCTGTGATCGGTGCGTTTGCGCAGGCTATGGGTGGTACCGCCGAGGGCGGCTACGTTGAGCTCAAGGTCGATGTCTCGTATCAATCGCGTCCCGAATGGCTGGAGGGAGATTATGATTCGTGGATTGCTGCATGGGATTAGGCGCTGCCTGTTGCGGGTGACGCAAGGGTTTGCGGCCCGCCGTCGACCAGGCGCTCTCCGCAAACGAGGCGGCTTTATGGGTCGAGCCGGTGTCGATCTGTTTATCGAAGACGGCGCCTATACCACGCTTTCTTCTGCCGTGGTCATCCTAGTGGTGCTCACATTGTTGTTTTCGTCGACCGCGGCGATATGGAGCATGTCGCGTGCCGGGGATACTCAGGTGGCGGCTGATAGTGGCGCGCTGGCGGGTGCCAACGTAGTGTCGTCCTATCACACGGCTGCCACGGTGGTTGATGCGAGCATCTTGAGTCTGGGGCTGGCGGGGTTTGCCACGATCGGGACGGGCCTGGTCGCCATCCTCATCCCGGGTGCCGAGCCGGTTGCCGGCAATATGGTCGACACCGGGATTGAGATCATTAAAACGCGCAACAAGTTTGCCAAAAGCGCATCGGAAGGCTTACAGAAAATCGAGACGGCTCTGCCGTATCTGATCGCCGCGCGTGCCACGCAGGCGGTGTCGGCGCAGGATACCGATAGTGTGACCTATACCGGTACGGCGCTTGCCGTGCCCAGGACATCCGAGTCTGACTTCGCTGCGCTCGAGGGGTCCGAGATCTCGACCGATGCCATTAAAGACACATCAGATGATTTAGAGTGTGCGGCCGAGGAGCTGCGGAAGGCTTCTGAGGACACGGCGAAGGCTAAAGAGCGTGCTTGGCTGGCGGATTGTGGTGGGTCTGACAAGGGCTCGGTCGGCAGCTGTTCTTGCATGTGGGAGCGTGCGAAAAGCCTAACGGATCTCTCCGGTGTTCAAAATCCGCATTACTCATCGAGCGTTACGTGGGAGCCCCAAGTTGCCCTTGATCGCGCAAAGGACTACTACCATTGGCGTCTGACAAATGAGAAGCCCCACGGCTCGAGTGTCGAGATGAAGGCAGAGTCTGCGGCGCGTAAGGCGTTTTATACCTATGCGAGCGCGGAGGTCGATCGGGCACATATAACCGAGAACGGAGACAGGGTTTCCTCCTATATTCCGCTGCTGCCGCGCAACTCTGATGAGGTTCGGGCGACGGAACTCTATACCGATGCGGTGTGGCCGACTAGCGTGAACGATGACAAGGCGTATCTGCATTACGGGACGACCTGCCCTAACTATAAGAAAGGGACGCCGAGCGGATTTGCTTCGGTTGCCGATTACGATGGACAGGATAAATGCAGCAAATGCCATTTTGGCGTTTTGTCGCTTGGTGCTGTTGCGGCGCCTTCAACCTCTATCGAAAACGGCTTCGAGTATCACTTTGACAAGTTTAAAGACGCCCTGGAGGACTACGTCGACTGTCGCAACAAGGAGCTCGAGCTCGAGCGTCAGACCGAGGACGAAGCCGACCGTGCGGGCAATGCGTTCGATACCGCCATCAAAGAACTTTCCGGTGAGCGTCCGCGTATCGCCCCACCTGGCCGCAACGGCGTAGTCGCCTTTGCAGTTTCGGGTGATATTACCAGCCCCGATCAACTTAACTCTTCGTTTAACGCGGCGGTTGAGCTTGGCAGTCGCGGTGCCATCTCTGCCGCGGTACTGGCGCCCGATGAGGCGACGGCGCAAAACAACGTGCTTTCGCGATTTTTCTCGACATTGAAGGAACGTTCGGGTGGCGTTGCCGGCGTACTCGATGGCGTCATGGATGTCTGGGGACGGCTGCTTGTGGGATACGGAGACATCCAAGGTTCGGCCGACGAACTTATGGACGAGATGATTAAAGGCCTAGGAGGGGGCAGCGGCGCGTTGGGCTCCATCGCATCGTGGCTCGGCGATACCGTTTCGGCGTCCGTGGCGGCGCTGGGTTTGGAACCGTGCGACTTGCGCCTGCGAAAGCCGGTGCTGACTGATTCCGCCAACGTCATTAAGAGCCCGGGGTCTGACATTGCTGGTCTCTCTCAAGCGCAAGACAAACTGCGAAGTATTCCGTTGGGCGTGACCGATCCCAAGGCGCTTTGCGAGGCGTTGGAATATCAAGTCGAACGCACCATCAGCGGTACGGTGTTCACGCTTGCGGAGATTCCTCTGCCCGGCGGCGGCTCCATCCCGCTCACCGTCGATGTCGCCACGCTGGTTGGCGCTCTGGGCGGTGGGTCGTAATGAGTATCCGCATGCGTCTGCGCGAGGAGCACGCCCAAGCGACGGTGGAGATGGCAGTGGTTACGCCCGTTTTGCTGGTGCTGGCACTCATCGTGTACAACGTCATGATCTTTGCCAGTGCTGTCGCGCGCTTCGACCGCGTGGTGCCCGACATCGTGTTGGCGCACGCCGTGGCGTCGGAGGGGGAGGGCGACGAAAGCTCTGTCGATGCCTCGGCGACGGTCCAGACTCAAATTCTGAATGCCATGGAAGGCTATGACTTGCAGATCGAAGTGTCGAGCGAGCAAGGCGCGGAGGCATCGGATGGTGGTCTGCTCTCCCTATCCGGTACGTTTAGGACCTACACCTGCACCATGCACTATGAGCCGTGGCCGACTTCTCTCAGCATCGCTGGCGTTCCGCTGGGGGCGCCGACAACGTTGTCGCACGAGCGCGCGGTGACGGTCGATCCATGGCGTCCGGGGGTGGTCATGTGACCGCGGTCTCGTCCTACATCGCCTACGCGCGGGCACTCAACAGGCTGGGTTGGACGCCGGCCGAGTTTGCGGTGGCGGAGTCGTTTGTCGTGCGCCTGCGCGGCATGCTGGGACGGCGTCCGGTTGCCGCCAACGGCTTGCCGCTCGTCATGGCGTTTCCACGCTGCTCTTCGGTCCATACGTGTTTTATGGCCTATCCCATCGACATCGCCTTCATCGATCGCGACGGCAATATCCTCGCGCGCTACGAAAACGTATGTCCCTGGCGTATGTGCTCCTGCCCCGGCGCCTGGGCCGCACTAGAGCGCTCTTCAATCATTGTTTCGACCCCTGCTCTCCAACGCGTGCCGGCTTAAGAATTGGCGACAGCGGACTTTCGTCATACGAAATTGGGTAAGATGGAGGAGAAGATGCATGGATGTTGAGATCCATCCCAACGCTAAAAAGCACCTGACAGAAAAGCAGGTGCTAAGCGCTTGGCTTGCGGTTACTGAGTGCATTCGTCGCGAGTCGAAGGACGAGCCGCCGAGATGGCTTGCGATTGGATGGCTCCCAGACGGACGAAGCGTGGAGCTTGTCGCGGTCGAGCTTGTCCGTGGGGGCTTATCATTCATGCCTTGTCTCCAGTCCAGAAGAAATTTTGGCAGGAGATTGAACGGGCTCGGCAAAGGGGTCGATGATGGGCAAGACGTATACGGCCGCTAATGGTCAGGTTGTAACGGATGAAATGATTGACGCGTGGTGCGAGTCGTACGAGCGCGGAGAGTTTCCGGATGGCGAACACACCGTTGGTGGGATCGTGCATGGACGGCCCCCACTCTCAGGTGAGGGGACGGCAACGCTGTCGGTCAAGATTCCTCTGGGAATGAAGGAGGCCATTCGTCGACGGGCGGCTGCCGAGGGGATGACGCCAAGTGAGTTTGCCCGTGCGGCTCTGAGCGAAAAACTTCTTGCTGCCGGCTGATGCCTCTGACGTGCCGATTTAAAGAACCGAGGCTGTGCTCAAAAACTTTTTTGAAATTCTCGGTTGACCGGAACGCGTCCTTGGTTATACTAATCAAGCCTTGAAACAAGGTACACCTCAAATGGCTGGGTAGCTCAGTTGGTAGAGCAGAGGACTGAAAATCCTCGTGTCAGGGGTTCGATTCCCTTCCCCGCCACCTTGAATTGACTAGGACCTCTGCAAAGGGGTCTTTTTCTTTTATGTAGGGTTCTGCGGAAACTGCGTCCCGGAATTTGGCTTCAGAGTGGGATGCGTTTTCCGCTTTGAGGCCGCTTGGGAAAGCGCGACCCGGAATCCGGCGTCAGAATGGGACGTGCTTTCCTTTTGCGGCCTTTGGCGGAAACTGCGTCCCAGATCCCGCGCTCAGAACGGGATGCATTTTCCGGTTGGGCCTGCTAACGGAAAATGCGCCCCATTATTGAGCGATAGAACGGGACATGCTTTCCGGTGCCTGCCTCTGGCGCGCGTACACACCTCATCGCACCATCCCGAGCCCGCCTGTTCCCAGACATTCCTCCCACTTTTGCGCCACTTTGTAGACCGTTCGGTCGCCTGTCCGCACGCGCGGGTATACTCAAAACGATACTTTTCCTATGCAATACGATGCAGGTTCGACCTGCGCGATTCGAAGGGGGCCGTGATGGAGAGGATTCTCGGCGTTAATCTCTCTGGCTGGTTTATTCCCGAGCCCTGGGTGACCCCGTCGCTCTATGCAGCGACCGGAGCATCCAATGCAGCAGAACTGCAGGAGGCCATGGGCACCGCTGCCTATAACGAGCGCATGCGTCGCCATTACGAGACGTTTGTGAGCGAGGATGATTTTCGTCGTATGGCGCAGATCGGTCTCAACGCCGTGCGCCTGCCGGTGCCGTGGTATGCCTTTGGCTCGCAGGAGTCCGACGCTTCCTACATTTCGGTCGTCGATTATATCGACCGTGCTATTGAGTGGGCCGCCAAGTACAACATCCGCGTACTGCTCGATCTGGCGACTGTACCCGGCGGTCAGGGCGATTCCAACGATTCACCCACGACGCCGGAAGTCGTCGCTGAGTGGCATTCGTCCACCAATGGCCGTCACGTTGCGCTCGACGTGCTCGAGCGCTTGGCCGATCGCTACGGCGAGGCCGAGAGCCTGCTGGGTATTGAGCTGCTAGACACGCCGCAGATGAGCGTGCGCAAGGGCCTCTTTACCATGACGGACGGTATTCCGGCCCACTACCTGCGCAACTTCTATCGCGATGCCTATGAGCTCGTCCGTTCGTATATGCCCGAGGATAAGATCGTCGTCTTCTCGTCTTCGGGGCATCCCAGCGAGTGGAAGCATTTTATGCGCGGCGCCAAGTACAAGAACGTCTACATGGACCTTCACCTGTACCACTACCGCGACGAGCACGCGCTCGACATCACGAGCCCCCGCGGGCTGACGACGGCGATTTCGCGCAACAAGCGCGAGCTTAAAGAAGCGATTTCGACAGGGTTCCCCGTGCTGGTGGGCGAATGGTCGGGCGCGGCGATCTTTGCCAACTCGTCGGTTACGCCCGAGGGCCGCAATGCCTACGAGCGCGTGTTTATCGCCAACCAGCTGGCTTCGTTTGCGCCGGCCGCCGGTTGGTTCTTCCAAACGTGGAAGACCGAGAAGCGCATTGCAGCATGGGACGCCCGCGCGGCGCTCGGTACGCTCGAGCGCGGCATGATTGAATAGGTTGATATGACGCAAAACAGCGCCCATACGGGCAAACTCTATGTGGTCGGAACGCCCATCGGCAACCTGGGCGACCTGTCCCCGCGCGTTGGCGAGGCATTTGCCGTCGCCGATGCCATCTGCTGCGAAGACACGCGCGTGACGTCAAAGCTGCTGATGCACCTGGGCATTTCCAAGCCGCTTGTCCGTTGCGACGAGAATGTGATCGCCAGCCGCGCCGCCGGTCTGGTTGACCGTCTGCTGGCGGGGGAGACCCTCGCCTTTGCCTCGGACGCCGGTATGCCGAGCGTGTCCGATCCCGGCCAGGCGCTGGTCGAGGCGGCGCGCGAGGCGGATGTGCCTGTCGAAGTTGTTCCCGGCCCCTCTGCTTGCGTCACGGCGCTCGTATCGTCCGGTATTCCCTGCGAGCATTTCTTCTTCGAAGGCTTTTTGGGTCGCAAGCACGGCGACCGCGTGCGCCGACTGCAGCGCCTTGCAGTCGTCCCCGGCGCGCTCATCTTCTACGAGTCTCCACATCGCATCGTGGCGACGCTCGAGGCCGTGGCCGAGGTCTTTCCCCAGCGCGATGTCGCCGTCTGCCGCGAGCTCACCAAACTGCACGAGGAAGTCTTGCGTGGATCCGCCGCCCAGCTAACCGAGGAGTTGCGTGCCCGTGGCGAGGTAAAGGGCGAGATTGCGCTGGTCATCGCGCCGCCGAGTGGGGATGAGGAGGCCGGTATCGCGTCGGTTGGAGCTGCAGCGGTAGACCCCGACGAAGCCCTGCGCGACGATATCCGTGCCGCGCTCGAGGAGGGGGAGCCCGCCTCCGCGGTGGCAAAGCGCCTGTCTCAGAAGTATTCGCGCCGCAAGCGCGATGTCTATGCCGTGGTGCTCGATATGCAATAGATGGAGGATATCCAGCCCTTGCGCTAGAATCATCCCCTGTATGCAACGTTTTTCTGGAGGACAAACCCCATGGATCAAAGCAAGCCTTCGTTTTTTATCACGACGCCCATCTACTACGTCAACGCCGATCCGCACCTGGGCACGGCCTATTCCACCATCATTGCCGACGTTCAGGCTCGCTATCGCCGCTCTGCCGGCTATAACGTCAAGTTCCTGACTGGCATGGACGAGCACGGCGAGAAGGTCGCCGAGGCCGCTGCCAAGCACAACATGACGCCGCAGGAGTGGACCGACAGCCAGGCCCCGCACTTCAAGGAGCTTTGGAGCAAGCTCGAGATCTCCAACGACGACTTCATCCGCACCACCGAGCCGCGCCAACATCACGCCGTGCAGTACCTGTGGGAGCGTATGAAGGAGTCCGGCTACCTGTATAAGGGCAGCTATGACGGCTGGTACTGCGTGCCCGACGAGACCTACTTTACCGATACGCAGGTCCAGAAGGGTGACGAGGAGTACGGCAGCGTCGGCCAGCACCTGTGCCCCGACTGCCACCGTCCGCTTGAGCGCGTGCAGGAGGAGTCCTACTTCTTTAAGCTTTCTGCCTTCCAGGACAAGTTGCTCAAGCTCTATGACGAGCACCCCGATTTTGTTGAGCCCGCGTTCCGCATGAATGAGGTGCGCAGCTTTGTCGAGGGCGGCCTTAACGACCTTTCCGTGAGCCGTACGAGCTTTGACTGGGGCATTCAGGTCCCGTTCGACGAGGGCCACGTGACCTACGTGTGGTTCGACGCGCTGCTCAACTATATGACTGCCGTCGGCTATGGTGTCGACACCGACGAGGCCCGTGCCGAGCTGGCCTATCGCTGGCCCGCGCAGTTCCACATCGTGGGTAAGGACATCATCCGCTTCCACTGCGTCATTTGGCCTGCCATGCTCATGGCCATCGGCGAGGCCCTGCCCGAGCACGTCTTTGCCCACGGCTTCCTGACTGTGCGCAATGCCGAGACCGGCAAGGCCGAAAAGATGTCCAAGAGCCGCGGCAACGCCATCGCTCCGCAGGATGTTATCGACATGCTGGGTGTCGAGGGCTATCGCTATTACTTTATGACCGACGTGGTTCCCGGCACCGACGGCGCCATCAGCTTCGATCGCATGGAGCAGGTCTACAACGCCGACCTGGCCAACAGCTGGGGCAACCTCATCTCGCGCTCGCTCAACATGAGCGGCAAGTACTTTGACGGCTGCGCGCCTGCGAAGCCCGCATCGTTCGATGCGTTCGACAACCCGCTGGCAAAGATCGCCGACGGCCTGGTCGAGCGCTACATGGCCAAGATGGACGTGCTCGATTACGGCGGAGCCAAGGACGAGGTCATGGAGCTCATCCACGCCGCCAACCACTACATCGAGGACTCCGAGCCCTGGGCGCTTGCCAAGGACGAGGCCAAGGCTGACGAGCTGGCGTTTGTGATCTACAACCTGCTCGAGGCCATCCGCATCGCCGCTCACCTGCTGATGCCGCTCATGCCCCAGACTTCTGCCGAGGCTCTGCGTCGCCTGTCGTGCGAGGACGAGGCCGCGAGCGACGACCTCAAGGGCATTTGCGCTTGGGGCCTGCTTGCCGGCGGTCAGCCTGTCGAGAAGGGCGAGCCGCTGTTCCCGCGTCTGGGTTAAGACGCCGCGCGCCATATCGGCAATTTGCTGTTTAGATGTAAGGGCATGGCCGCAACGGTCCATGCCCTTTTGCTTTACGATGCAGCCACCATGTTAAGGAGGCAACCATGACAACTTCGCCTTTGGCAAACCCCACGGCAACGAGGGAGCTGCTAGAGGAGTTTGGCCTTGCGACCAAGCATCGCCTGGGCCAAAACTTCCTGATCGACAACCATGTGATCGAACGTATCTGTGAGCTCGCTGAGCTTGCGGGCGATGAGCGCGTGCTCGAGGTCGGCCCGGGTTGCGGCACGCTGACGTTGGCCCTGCTGCAGGAGGCGGCGTGCGTTACGTCGATTGAGGCTGATCCCGAGCTTGAGCCGGTGCTCGACGCCCACGCCGCCGACTATGCCAACTTCCGCTTTATCATGGGTGATGCGCTCAAGGTGACGCCGGAGCAGATTGAGCAGGCCGCCGGTGGTGAACCCACGGTGTTCGTCGCGAATCTGCCCTACAACGTGGCGGCGACGATCATCCTTCAGTTCTTCCAGACGATGCCAGCGCTTAAGCGCGCTGTCGTCATGGTGCAAAAGGAAGTTGCAGATCGTATTGCCGCAACGCCGGGCAACAAGACCTATGGCGGCTACACGGCAAAGCTCGGCCTGTATGCGCAGGTGACGGGGCGCTTTGAGGTGCCGCCGCGCTGCTTTATGCCGGCGCCGCATGTGGATTCTGCCGTAGTGCGCATCGATCGCGTTGACGGCGTGGTACTCGAGGGCCTCGACCGCGAGTTTGTGGCCCGTGTGATCGACGCCGCGTTTGCCCTGCGTCGCAAGACCATCCGCAATTCCATGAGCGCCAACGGCTTTGCCAAGGACGTGCTCGATGCGGCCTTTGAGGCTTGCGGTATCGCGCCCACCACGCGAGCCGAGACGCTCGATGTTGCCGACTTTGTCCGTCTGGCCCAGGAGCTCATCCATGATGCCTAATGCCGAACGCGTGACGTTTACCAAAAAGAAGAAAACGGTGGCCTGCCCGGTGCCGCTGGCGCCGCTTGCCGATACGCATGCGCACCTGCTCTCATTTTGGAGTAAGGAAGTTCCCGAGACGCTCGAGCGTGCCAAGGAAGCGGGCATTGACTTGTTGGTGACGGTCTTCGACCCCATTGCCGATAAGCGCAGCGTGGCGGACTATAGCGACTGGCTGGTTCGCGAGATCCTGCCGATGCGGGATATTCCGCAGGTCAAGTATCTCGCCGGTGTGCATCCGTATGGCGCGCCGAACTATACCGACGACATCCACGCGCAGGTTGTTGCTGCGCTCGACGACCCTTTGTGTGTCGGTATTGGCGAGATCGGTTTGGACTACCACATGGATTATGACGACGATATTGCGCCGGCGCCTCACGACGTGCAGATCGACTGCATGGCGCGCCAGCTTGAGCTTGCCGTACGCCGCAATGTGCCGGTAGAGCTGCATCTGCGTCATGAGGACACGGACGAGGAGCGCACCTCGCATGTGGACGCCTACAACGTGTTGCGCGAGGTCGGCGTGCCCCAGGCCGGTTGCGTGCTGCACTGCTTTGGCGAGGACCGAGCCACGATGGAGCGCTTTGTGGATTTGGGTTGTTACATCGCCTATGGCGGCGCGGCTACCTTTAAGCGCAACGACGACGTGCGCGAGGCATTCGCGGCAACCCCGCTCGACCGTATTTTGTTCGAGACGGATTGTCCCTATATGGCGCCGGAGCCCATTCGCGGTCTTGAGTGCGAGCCTGCAATGATTTCCATCACAGCAAACGCGCTGGTCAACGACCGCGTCGATCGTACCGGCGAGGACGCCGGAGCAATCGCTCGAGCCGCCTGGGAAAATGCCTGCAAACTTTTTCAAAAATAGTTCTTGCGTTCGCAGCAGCGCTCCGTTATTCTAATTCCTGCACGCGGGCGTGGCGGAATTGGCAGACGCGTACGGTTCAGGTCCGTATGGGGGCAACCCCATGAAGGTTCAAGTCCTTTCGCCCGCACCATTGAATGAAAGAGCTCCCAGCAATGGGAGCTTTTTTGTTATGGGCCCATCGCGGGGACTTGAACCTGCGAAGGAGCGAGCGTAAGGAAAACGCGGAGCGTTTTTAGCGAGCTGGCGAGTCCGCCGGCAGGCGGGCGAAGCCGGTGCGTATCCGCGCAGCGGATACGCGGACGTCCTTTCGCCCGCACCATTGAATGAAAGAGCTCCCAGCAATGGGAGCTTTTTTACGGGCCGTTTTTGGCAGATTTGACCTATCGATTTTGCACGGTAGATGCCCCTGTGGTCAAAAAGTGGCAAATATGAGTACTGGCACAAAAATAGAGACATTTCACGAAGCCATTTTTGCTCCTTTTACGCAACAGATGTACGCTAATTTGGCTCAACCTTGAGACAAAATGAAGTAATTTCGATAGACCTCGGGTTCAAAGAGGCGATTTTGACCCAAATACGCTGTTACTAAACTGGTAACAGTACTCATATTTGGCCTTTTTTGACCACGGGTCCTCTTGTTGGTGTCACACAGCTGCTTCGTGCGGGTATCCTAGTGCCAACGTGCGCCTATCAGAGGAGAGACCATGCTGTTATCCGGTATCATCGCTGCCCTTACGAGCCTACTGTTTCCCATCATCATCCTGTTGCTGCTGCTTCCCAACGCCTGCTATGTCGTTGAACAGCAGCACGCTGTGATCATCGAGCGCCTGGGCAAGTTCAACCGCATCGTCAACGCGGGCTTCCACATGAAGGTGCCCGTGATCGACCGCAAAGCCGCTACGGTGAGTCTGCGCACCATGAAAAACGGTTTTGGCATCGACGTTAAGACCCAGGACAACGTGACTATCGGTCTTGAGGTCTCTGCTCAGTACCACGTGAGCTATGACATGGGCGCCGGCCCGGCAGATTCGGGCATCTACAAGAGCTACTACATGCTGCAGGAGCCCGTCGACCAAATGCGTGACTTCATCACCGATGCCCTGCGCTCTTCCATCCCCGTCTACACGCTCGATGAGGTCTTTGCCAAAAAAGACGATATCGCCAAGGACGTTAACGCCACCGTGTCCGAGCAAATGGCCGCCTACGGCTTCACCCTCGTGTCGACACTTATCACCAAGATCGCGCTGCCGACCGAGGTCGAGAACTCCATGAACGACATCAATGCCGCCCAGCGAAAGCGCGCCGCTGCGCAGGAGCTCGCCGAGGCCGATCGCATCAAGCGCGTTACCGAGGCGACCGCCGAGGCCGAGGCAATGGAAAAGGCTGGCGAGGGCATCGCCAACCAGCGCAAGGCCATTGCGCTGGGCATCAAAGATTCGCTCGAGATCATCCAGGAGACGGGCGTCGGCAACGATGAGGCCAACCAGCTGTTCATGTTTACGCAGTGGTCCGAGATGATGACGGAGTTCGCTCGCACGGGCAAAACCTCGACGGTCGTGCTGCCGAGTGATTTCTCGCAGTCGGCCTCGATGTTCGAGCAGATGCTGACCGCCGACAAAGTTCAGAACGAGTCGAAGGAGTAGACGCGCGTGAAATATACCGTCGTTTGCGTCGGTAAGCTCAAGGAGCGCTTTTGGAAGGACGCGTGCGCCGAATACATCAAGCGCCTAGGTGCCTATGCCAAGGTAGATATGCGCGAGGTTGCCGATATCGATTCGGCCAAGGCGGGCGGCGTGGATGCCGCGCGCGACAAGGAAGGGGCGGCGATTCTTGCCGCTCTGCCGCCTCGAGCGCATGTGATTTTGCTGGCCATTGAGGGCAAAGAACGCTCGAGCGAGGAGCTCTCGACCCGTCTCGATGACCTCATGCTGCGAGGTAACAGCGACATCGCTTTTGTAATCGGCGGATCGGACGGCGTGAGCGATGCCGTGCGCGCCCGCGCCGACGAGATGCTCAGCTTTGGACGCATTACCTTGCCGCACAACCTGGCGCGCGTGGTACTGCTGGAGCAGATCTACCGCGCCTGCAAGATCAGTCGTGGCGAGCCGTATCACAAGTAGGTCGGCAATACGAAACAATGGCGTGGGACAATGACTTTCGTTTTTGAGGAACGCATCTGAGAGGACTGTGTGATATGAAGATCGGATTTGTCGGTTTTGGCAATATGGCGAGTGCTATGGCCGATGGCTGGATTGCCGCCGGCGTGGCCGCGGGCGACATGTGCGCCTGCGCAGGCCGCTACGATGCTTTGGTCGAGCGTTGCGAGGTGCGCGGCATGGTCGCCTGCCACGATGCCGCCGAGGTTGTCGCCGCATCCGATATCGTGGTCGCTGCGGTCAAACCGTACATGATCGAGAAGGTATTCGCCCCGCTCAAGGATGCTCTTGCCAAAAAGGTCGTTCTGTCGGTTGCCTGGACCTGGGACAGTGCCAAGTGGGAGCAGGTCCTGCCGGGCGTCGCGCATATCTCGACGGTGCCCAACACGCCGGTTTCGGTGGGCGAGGGCGTCATCGCCTGCGAGAAGGCTTCGACGCTTAACGACGAGCAGCGTGCTGTGGTGCTCGACCTGCTCGGTAAGCTTGGCGCTGTCGTCGAGCTCGACACAAGCCTGCTGTTTGTGGGCGGCACGGTGGGTGGTTGCGCTCCGGCGTTTGTCGCCATGGCAATCGAGGCCCTGGGCGATGCGGCGGTCAAGCACGGTATCCCGCGTGCGGATGCTTATCGCATTGTGAGCCAGATGGTGCTGGGTACGGCAAAGCTGCAGCTTGCAACTGGCCAGCATCCTGCGGCGATGAAGGATGCCGTATGCTCGCCCGGCGGTGCCACCATCAAGGGCGTCGTTGCACTCGAGGACGCCGGCATGCGCAGCGCCCTGGTCAAGGCAATCGACGCAACCCTCCAGTAAAACCGACCAAAAAAGGGACAGTTTATTTTGGCAGGTTTTTCCTGCGGTTTTGTCCTTTTAGCGAAAAGTGCCCCGCAACTGGCTCAATTCCAGTTGCGGGGCACTTGCGTTTGCCCAGATAAAACCGACCAAAATAAACCGGTCCCTTTTTGGCAGGTTAGTCCCAGAAGCTGTCTTCTTCGTCCTCGGACTTGGGGCCGCGGTCGACATACATCTTATGGGTGCGCTTCTCCATTACAAAGGCAAGAATCGCAAACAGCAGGATGCCGCCGGCGAAAAGGATGGCAAAACCGGTGCGGGTGCCAAACAAAAAGGAAAAAACTGCGTCCATTGGGTGCCTTCTTGCGTAGTTGAGTTGGGTCGTAAACGCTCATAAGTATATACTTGCCCATACATGTACAAGGTTGCAACCTAAATGGAATGTATATCGCCGGAGGATCTAATGCTTGATATCAAGTTTGTTCGCGAGAACCCCGATGCCATCGATGTCGCCATGGCTAACCGCCAGACGTCTTGGGATCGCGAGAAGTTCTTTGAGCTCGACGACGAGCGTCGTGCCGTCATCACCGAGGTTGAGGAACTTCAAGCCACGCGCAATGCCGAGTCCAAGAAGATCGGCGCCCTGATGAAGGAGGGCAAGAAGGACGAGGCCGAGGCCGCCAAAGAGGCCGTGCGCGCCGTCAACGAGAAAATTGACGGTCTGGCCGAGCGCCGCACCGCCCTCGAGCAGGAGCAGTACGACTTCATGGCTCACCTGCCCAACATTCCTTGCGAGGCCACGCCGTACGGCAAGGACGAGGACGAGAACATCGAACGCCGTCGTTGGGGCACCCCGCGCGAGTTCGACTTCGACTTTAAGCCGCACTGGGATCTGGGCACCGACCTCGACATCCTTGACTTCGAGCGCGGCAACAAGCTCTCCGGCAGCCGCTTCACCGTTCTCGGTGGCGCCGGCGCCCGTCTTGAGCGCGCCCTCATCAACTTCTTCCTCGATACGCACACCAGCCGTGGTTTTAAGGAGTGGTGGCCGCCCATCGTCGTCAAGCGTCAGACCATGTTCGGCACGGGCCAGCTGCCCAAGTTCGAGGACGACGCCTATCACGTCTCGGGCGACAACTTCCTGATCCCCACCGCCGAGGTCGTGCTCACCAACCTGCACGCCGGTGAGGTCCTCGACGCCGATACCCTGCCGCGTCGCTACACCGCCTTCACCCCCTGCTTCCGCGAGGAGGCCGGCTCCGCTGGTCGCGATACCCGCGGCATCATTCGCCAGCACGAGTTCGACAAGGTCGAGATGGTCAAGTTTGCCAAGCCGGAGGAGTCCGACAAGGAGCTCGAGAGCATGACCGCCGAGGCCGAGTTCCTGCTGCAGCAGCTGGGTCTTCCGTATCGCGTGATTAGCCTGTGCACCGGCGACCTGGGCTTCTCTGCCCGTCAGACCTACGACGTCGAGGTCTGGCTGCCGAGCTACAACGCCTACAAGGAGATCAGCTCCTGCTCCAACTGCGGTGACTTCCAGGCCCGTCGCGCCAACATCAAGTATCGCGACCCCGAGAACTTCAAGGGTTCGCGCTATCTGCACACCCTCAACGGTTCCGGTCTGCCGGCTGGCCGTACCATGGCAGCCATTCTGGAGAACTACCAGAACGCTGACGGCACCATCACGATCCCCGAGGTTCTGCGTCCCTACATGGGCGGCCTCGAGAAGATCGAGCCGGTCGCGTAGGTTTGCTGCATAGGCGATTTGCAAGGGCGCTCCTTTCCGGGGCGCCTTTTTTGTGCGCAGGGCCTTACCATATCGTGCGGACAGCTCAATAGAATACACACGAACAAATGTTCTGTATTCAGCCATCCACCTGCTATGCTTTTCTTAGATAGAAGCGAGAGAAAGGGGACGCGATGGAGCTGTTTGATGAGCGGGTGGTTTTGTTTGAGAGCGACGAGGGCGGGGAGTACCTGCTTGTGACGTGTGAGCCGTCTGGCATGGGTGGCCTGGTGGTTCGACAGACGAGCGAGGGTCCGTTGACCCAATGGTGCTACGAGGAGTCGCCGCATGTGGTTGAGACGTTTGTGGCGCATGAGGCGCTTGTTGTCCTTGAGCACTTCTATGGCGTTGGAACTTCTAATCAGGTGGCCCAAATGCTGAGCATCTCGTTTGCCGACTACGACTGTGCCCAACGGGTGCGGTCGCTTCTGGGGGAGTTTGGCGCCGGGTTCGATGTGATCGAAAAGCCAATCGATCGCACGAGAAGCGCTGATGCTTGTGGTGCAGCGTGACAAATTGCGGCTCGCGCGAAAAAAAGTTTGAGTTTTTGCTTGACTCTAACGAACTAAAGTGGTTTTATATGTCTTGCGCTGCGGCGTTACCTCAGCTGGATAGAGGGTCTGACTACGAATCAGAACGTCATAGGTTCGAATCCTATACGCCGCACCAATTGAAATTGAAAGCCTCCGGCAACGGGGGCTTTTCTTTTAGGCGGACGCCGCATGGATTCGAACCTCGGTCGAGGCGCGGGCGTCAAGAAAACGCGGAGCGTTTTTAGCCCGCGGGCGAGTCCGCCGGCAGGCGGGCGAAGCCGGTGCGGATCCGCGAAGCGGATGCGCGGAATCCTATACGCCGCACCAATTGAAATTGAAAGCCTCCGGCAACGGGGGCTTTTCTTTTAGGCGGACGCCGCATGGATTCGAACCTCGGTCGAGGCGCGGGCGTCAAGAAAACGCGGAGCGTTTTTAGCCCGCGGGCGAGTCCGCCGGCAGGCGGGCGAAGCCGGTGCGGATCCGCGAAGCGGATGCGCGGAATCCTATACGCCGCACCAATTGAACTTGAAGCCTCCGGCAACGGGGGCTTTTCTTTTTTGGAGACCAGACAGGGATTCGAACCTCGGTCGAGGCGCGAGCGTGAAGCGGACGCGGAGCGTCCGTAGCGAGCGGGCGAGCACGCCGGCAGGCGGGCGAAGCCGGCGCGGATCCGCGGAGCGGATGCGCGGAATCCTATACGCCGCACCAATTGAAATTGAAAGCCTCCGGCAACGGGGGCTTTTCTTTTATGGCAACACCGCATGGATTCGAACCTCGGTCGAGGCACGAACAACTTAATTATCACTCCGTAAAATTTTTTCTAATTGTCGCTTGACCCATCGGGGGCTCGCGTGCATAATAATCCGTGCGTTGCGGCGTTACCTCAGCTGGATAGAGGGTCTGACTACGAATCAGAACGTCATAGGTTCGAATCCTATACGCCGCACCAACTGAACTTTAAAGCCTCCGGTAACGGAGGCTTTTCTTATATCGCGATGCGTCGAAGATCGCGCCAAGCCCTCCAAATGATTAAAAATCAAATTCGATAACTTTTTTTGAAAAAATGCTTGACCATTATTCAGTCCCTGTGCATAATAATCAACAAGTTGCGGCGTTACCTCAGCTGGATAGAGGGTCTGACTACGAATCAGAACGTCATAGGTTCGAATCCTATACGCCGCACCATTTGAGATTAAAGCTCCCGGCAACGGGGGCTTTTCTTTTACGTAAGCACCGCATGGATTCGAACCTCGGTCGAGGCGCGGGCGTAAAGAAAACGCGGAGCGTTTTTAGCCCGCGGGCGAGCGCGCCGGCAGGCGGGCGAAGCCGGTGCGGATCCGCGCAGCGGATGCGCGGAATCCTATACGCCGCACCATTTGAGATTAAAGCTCCCGGCAACGGGGGCTTTTCTTTTACGTAAACACCGCATGGATTCGAACCTCGGTCGAGGCGCGGGCGTAAAGCGGACGATTTCCTGTCGACTCGTGTAAGATTCCGAGTAGATGTCGCGACTAATTCGCGACCACTCCTTCTTCAAGCGACCGATCAGGGTGATACTTCGTGGCAGAGCGTCCGACATACAAGCTCAGGTTTCTCGATCCCAAAAAGCGCTTTCCGGCGATGCCCGAGCAGCCTGCGGGACGTTCATATGGCGTGGTCTGGAAACTCTTTGGCGAGGATCAGCATGAATCTTGCTATGTCGTCGAATTCGTTGGCAAAAGCCATGTGTCGCTTTTGGGCTACGTAAGCGTTTCGGGCGAGGTGTACAAGGTGGACCGCCCCGTTAGCGAGACTCCGCTGCCCAACGATCCCGACATGGAACTGGTCCTTGACGAGTCGGACTCCGGTATTGGTGAGATTGTGGTTCGGGGAGCCAACGGCACAATGCGCGCGTGCGCGCGAACCGTCGGCTCTCCCGAAGGCCCCATGCGCGAGCAGTCCGACCACGAGACATGGAATTCGACCCGCTCCCTTCCTTACGGCGAGTTCATGGCATCGATGTTCCTGCGCTACGTGATATTCGCTGACTCCGAAAATGCCATTGCGAGCACGGCGGACGCCGGCGGACTCGACGAGGGTATGCAAAATGTTATCGACAAGATCAAGCTCGTAAAGTTGCCCGAGCCGGTCGAGGTGTTTTTGGGCTTTAACACGGCACCGCTCCCTGATGCTATCGAGACGCTGCTTTACCGCGTTGACCATGCCGAGAATCCGAGCGGTATCGAGCGCTATGCCGCCGCCCTTATGAGTGAAATTGACTTGCCCCGCTTGCGCACCATCGCCGCTAAGTCCGAGATGAGCCTGGCTCGCATCGATCGCTCAAAGCTTTTCTATCTCAATTTTGATCGCAGCCTGCTGGACCAGGACGAGATTGACATGCTGCTTGCCATCGAGTGCCGTCTTAACCGTCTCTCCGGCATCCTTGAGCACATCGGGGCCGGATTGGTCCCTGCGGCATCCTCGCCGAGCCTTGAGGGCTGCGCGCTCTTTGATGCGTGGCATATCGCCAAGACGACCAACGATGTTCCCCGACTGCTCGATACGGCCTCGAGCGATAACCCGTGGGGCAAACCGGGTACGGTGGCTTGCCAGCCGGGCGGTGAGTGGGATGTGCGTACCCGCTTCGCGCGTATTGTCGAGGCACTTAACGTGGTCACGCGGCTCGACTATACCTATCGGGCAAACGTTGCCGAGGGGATCATGCTCGTTCGGTTTGGGCAGTCTGTCGTTGATGCTATGCCACAACGTGAATACGACGCTCAAGATGACGCCTGGCGCGAGTTGGACGAGGACACGCGCGCGATCTGGGCCGCGGAGCACGATGCGCGCGTGGCGCTCACGCTTGCGGCAGCGTGTTTTGCCGCGGGCACCTGTATCACGCGCTGCTATGTGCAGATTGCTGCTCCCGACAGTGAGCAGGGCGAGTGCGTTGTCGCAACGTATTTCTTTGGGCGCGCGGCCTATCTGGCCGATTGCGTGCCTGTCGCCAAGGATCTTGAGAGCATGGACATGGACGATATGCCGTGCAAGCGTGTGCTTGAGGCATATGAGTCAACCGCTCCGGAGACGATTGAACCTGCGGAGGTTCATGCTCGTCCGCGTGATGACCATCGCATGCTGCCGCCGGCGCTGCGCGATCTGCTGCTTGCCGATACAGCTGACGAGCTGGAGGTCATGGAAGAGGACGATGACCCATACGTGGCCCGTGTTGTTGAATTGCGCGAGCAGGCAAAAGTCGACCGTACAGGTGCTTTTGAAGGCTTTTCCCGTCTTGTTGAGGAGTTGGAGGCTAAGTGCGCCGTCGCCGAGCTTTTGGCGACAGGTCCGGTTCAAACGCAGTTTTGCGATAACCAGCTGGTGCGCATGGTGCTACCGGTGTTGGAAGAAGACCGCTCTGTACGAATCCTTCGTGCGCCCGATGCGCTGTACTTTGCCCAGCACGAGATCTGCAGCTTTTACGCCGAGCAAGAGGACTTTGAACGAGCACTGCCCGAGGTGCGCCATCTTTACGATCTGGCGCGCTCGTCCATGCAGTCGCACTTTGCGCTCATCAACGTGCTTGCGCGTCTGGAGCGCTTTGACGAGATTATCGAGGTGGCGCGCCACGGCCTACGTATTGCCAGCGATCGTTCTGCAATCGGCTACCTGTTCTATCGCTTGGCGTTTGCCTATTGGAATTGCGATCAGCTCGACCTGGCGCTGGTTTGTTACCGTCTGGTGCCGCGCGGCGAGGAGTCGGGCAGCAGCGCGCTGGAAGAAATGCAGGGCCTTATGAACGAGATGGGTGTCAGCGAGCCTCCGACGTTCGAGGAAGCGGTCGAGACCATCCGCAGGGCTGGACTCGAATTGCCGCCCGTGCCCGCGGTGGCCAACCAGCTTGCGGATGCCGCCGTGCAGCTGGTCGATAACGGCTTCTTTTTCCTGGCGCGCGGTTGCATCTTCCAAATGTGGCGTACCATGGGCAACGACGAGCTCGGCTCCCTCAACCGCTCGCTGGGGTAGGGGCGAAAACTGCAAGGAGGAAAGGCCGCCGGGCAATTAGAAAATTACCTCTTGCCCAACTTCGACTGTTTGGTTACTATAGAACGGCTGTTACGGAGAGCTGACCGAGAGGCCGAAGGTGCTCGCCTGCTAAGCGAGTATGCCCCAAAAGGGCATCTGGGGTTCGAATCCCCAGCTCTCCGCCAGTACAAATTTGAAGAAGGGTCTCATTTGGGGCCCTTTTTATTATCAAGAGTGGCGGCTGGGGATTCGAACCCGAGAGGGCACGGGCGTTAAGCAAACGCGAAAGCGTTTGTAGCCCGTGGGCGAAAAGCCGCCAGGCTTTGAAGCCGGAGGGCATGCGCAGCATGCCCGGACATCCCCAGCTCTCCGCCAGTACGAATTTGAAGAAGGGTCCCATTTGGGGCCCTTTTTATTATCAAGAATGGCGGCTGGGGATTCGAACCTCAAAAAAAGAGGCATCCTTTCGGACGCCTCCCTTCAGTGGGCTTATTATTCTTGCGCACTACACCTCGGGCGCCTTGGCGACGGTCTCGCTTTCTGCCGTGAGCGGGCGGTTGTCGATGCGGCGGCCCAAGCGATCGAGCTTCACGAGTAGCCACTCAATGGGATTCGGCCCTGCGCCTTCCTCGTCGGCAACCAGGTCCATGACGGCGATCTTGGTGCCATCCTGCTTGAGCGTAACGCTGCCCACCTTGTCGCCCACATGCACCGTGCCCGAAAGATCGTCGTAGCTAACCTTTTCGGTCACCTCGCCGGCAAGGGAAAACACGGTCGCTTGCGCCGTAGGATCGGCGAGCGTGGCGTCGATCGTCTTATCCGTCCAGTCGGTTTGGCCAATGCGCGCCATAAGCGGGTTGCCGTTGGCGGTCTTTTCCTGCGTGTTGGCGATTGCGACCGTCACCTTGTGACCGTAGTACCAATTGGCAAGGGTTGCGGTATCGGTAAAGCGCTGGTCGGTGGTGGTGGAGTTCAAAACGACGGTGTAGATCTCGTCGCCATCGCGGTTGTAGGCACCCGTAAAGCAATAGCCTGCATCATCGGTGGTGCCGGTCTTGCCACCGATGTTGCCATCTTGGCCTAGCAAATAGTTATGCGTGTCCATGGAATGCGAATGGTCGGTGCCGTCGGCGCCCGTGACCTCGATCCAGGAATCTTCGCTCGCTACGACCTCGCGGATCGTGTCGTTTTTCATGGCCTCCTGCATCATCAGCGCTACGTCGTGTGCGGTTGAGTGCATATCGCCAGCCCACTCATCAAAGTCCAGACCATGCGGGTTTTCAAAAAGCGTGCCGGTGCAACCGAGCTTCTTAGCGCGCTCGTTCATGGCTTTCACAAATGTTGCCTCGGCGTCTTTGGTCTTAGGGTCGATCTTCTTGCCCACATATTCGGCGAGCACGATGGCGGCGTCGTTGCCCGAGGGAATCATCAGGCCGCGCAGTGCCTGCTTCACGGTGAGCTCGTCGCCTTCGAGTAGGCCGGCTGTTGAATTGCCCACGGTGGCTGCGGCGTTGCTCACCGTGACCTTCTCGTCCATCTTGCAATTCTCGACGGTTAGGATTGCGGTCATGACCTTGGTGATCGAGGCAATCTTGACCTGCTCATCGGCGCCGCGGGCATAGTAGACGGTGCCGTCTTTGCCCATGACGAGGGCATTGGTCGCATCGATATCGGGCAGGTTTTCGGCCGTGATGCCGCGCGCATCGGCGGTTTTGCCGCAAACATTGTCGGTCGTGAGTACTTGGGCGCCGGCGACGGTGGGCACGCCAGCGGCAAGGGCGATAGCGCAGACAAAGCCGGCGGCAAGCTGGGCTGAGCGCTTTGCAAAAGAGGTGAGGGACTTCACGGATTTCGCTTTCGACGGGATGGTCTCTTCTGGAACTAGAGTATATCGTTTGCCGGCGTCGGCGATCATCGCGTGCGTGCGTGGCCCACATCCGCGCCCGAACGGGCACAAGGGTGCTTAAGGCCGACTTAATCACCAACGCTTGTTGTGTGTGGCATGCGTCCCCTCGGGCATAATGGAGCGCGAGAGGAGCACGCATGAACGAGCGCATTTTGGTAGTTGATGACGAGAAGGCCATCGCCGACTTGGTTGGTATCTACCTTACAAAAGAGGGCTTTGATGTCCAGATTGCCTATAGCGGGGCCGATGCTGCCAAGGCAATCCTGGAGCAGGAGTTCGATCTGGCACTGTTGGATGTCATGCTGCCCGATATCGATGGCTTTGAGCTACTGCGTACGATCCGTTCCGGCCATACCTATCCTGTGATCATGCTGACGGCGCGCGATGCCCAGCAAGACAAGATCGAGGGCCTTTCGCTTGGCGCGGACGATTACGTGGTTAAGCCGTTCCGTCCGCTGGAGCTCATCGCGCGCGTGCACGCTCAGCTTCGCCGCTACACCAGCTACGGTAGCCGCTCGCAGGCGGCCGAGTCGCCGACCATCCAGCTCGACGGCCTGGAGATCAACCGCGATGCTCGTTCCGTAACGGTGGACGGTGCACCGGTGCGCCTCACGCCCATCGAGTATTCCATCTTGCTGTATCTGGTTGAGCATCGCGGCAGCGTGGTAGCCGTGGAGGATCTGTTCCGCGCGGTGTGGAACGAGGATTTTATGCCCGGCTCCAACAATACGGTGATGGTGCACATTCGCCACCTGCGCGAAAAGATTGGCGACGACGCTCAAAAGCCGCGCTTTATCAAAAACGTCTGGGGCGTCGGCTACATAATCGAATAGCGCCTTTGATGGTGGGGAAGTGGATATGACAAAAGACGATAGGCAGGCATTCGAGGTGCCCGATCGACTCTTTGAATACGTACGGGCAGTCGTCGACAACCGCGCGCTTGCGACGGTGCTGCTCTTTTTGCTGAGCCTGCTGCTGATTGGCATCGACAACATCGCCGGAGTCTTAGCGGTGCTGCTTGTCGGCTTTTTGCTGATCGATCGATTTGAAATCGTACGCCGTTGCGTGGTGATTGGCGGTGCCGCGTGGGCCATGACGTTGGCGATTGGCGCCATGGCGCTCGGCGGCATCGAAGGGCCAGTGCTGTTCGATGCCGGCTTTGTATTCAACATGCTTGGCTTTGTGCTGGCGCTTGCCGTGTGCGTGCTGTTCTTTTGCGGCCGCGCCCTGTACTACCATGGCTACGAGCAGGGCGAGCAGCATGCCGATTGTGTGCTGGCCGCTCGTATTCAAGATCGCCTGATCGATCACCCCGACACCTGGGATAACATCGACGGCGACTTCTTGGAGGTCGAGGGCGCCCTTAACCGCGTGCGTGACCGTGAGCGCAAGGTGCAGCAAGCTCTGCGTGACGAGTCGCATCGCAAGGACGATTTGGTCACGTACTTGGCACATGACCTACGCACCCCGCTTGCCAGTGTGGTGGGCTATCTTTCGCTGCTGCAAGAGGCTCCTGAGCTGCCGGTTGAGCAACGTGCGCGCTTTACGGGCGTGGCACTCGACAAGGCGCACCGGCTCGATGCGCTCATCGAGGAGTTCTTCGATATCACGCGCTTTGACTTCCACGATATCGTGCTCACGCGCGGCTATGTTGATCTGGGGTTGCTGCTGGCTCAGGTGGCTGACGAGTTCTATCCCATCCTCAACGAGCAGCATAAGGAAGCCCAAGTTGATATTCGCGAGGACCTGACGGTGCTCGTGGATGGCGACAAGATGGCCCGCGTGTTCAACAACATCATGAAAAACGCCGTCGCCTATAGCTACGAGGGCTCGACCATCACGATTGAGGCCAGGCGCCAAGACGATGGTGGCGTGCGCGTGCGCTTTATCAATCAGGGCGATCCTATCCCTGCGGCTAAGCTCAAGGTAATCTTTGAGAAGTTCTATCGCCTGGATGCGGCGCGTGCGACCAATCGCGGTGGTGCCGGTTTGGGCCTTGCTATTGCCAAGGAGATCATCGCGGCACACGGCGGTACCGTTGCATGTGAATCGACGCCCGAACACACGATATTCACCATCGAGCTGCCCGCCGCATAGCTAGCGTGCCCTTACAAACACTTGACAATGTGCTCACGTGCGTATGAGCCGCGATTCCTACTATCGATACTGCTGAATTGATATCGATATGGAGGTGTGCGGTATGACGGCTGCTGCGGCTGTGGAGCCCACGGAGCTTGAAGAACTCATGGAAGCGCAGGCCGAGGCCGCGCATGAGCGCGAGGTTGGGGATGCGACTCGCCCCACGGCAGAGGGTCTTGCCGCCTCGCCGACGCGCATCGACGTCGAGGGCATCGACCTGTTCTATGGCGACCACCATGCGCTCAAGGACGTGAATATCAAGATCCGCGACAAGCAGATCACCTCGTTCATCGGGCCTTCGGGCTGCGGAAAGTCCACGTTGCTGCGCTGCTTTAACCGCATGAACGACGGCATCAAGGATTGCCGCATCGAGGGCAAGATTGCGCTCGATGGTCAAGATATCCTGGGCGATTGCGACATCTGCCGTTTGCGCCAGCGCGTGGGCATGGTGTTCCAACGCCCCAACCCATTTCCCATGAGCATCTACGACAACGTCGCCTACGGTCCTCGCGGTATGGGTGTGCGCGACCGCGCCGTGCTCGATGAGCTGGTCGAGGACTCCCTGCGTCGCGCTGCCCTGTGGGACGAGGTCAAGGACAAGCTCAAAGAGTCAGGCCTGGGTCTTTCGGGTGGACAGCAGCAGCGCCTGTGCATCGCCCGCGCACTTGCCGTGCAGCCCGACATTCTGCTGATGGACGAGCCGACCTCGGCACTCGACCCTGTGTCGACGTTGGTGGTGGAGCAGCTGGCCTGCGAGCTCAAGGAGACCTGCACGCTGGTGGTCGTGACGCACAACATGCAGCAGGCCGCGCGTATTTCCGATTCGGTTGCGTTCTTTTTGCTGGGTGAGCTGGTGGAGCACGCGCCCACCGCGCAACTCTTCAAGAATCCGTCCGATCCGCGCACCGCGGATTATTTGACGGGGCGTTTTGGCTGACGCTGTCTTTTACAGGTGCCTTTAGGGTTAAGATGCGGTCATATCGGCCGCAAAGGGGTTCAACATGATCTATTACGTCGAGGACGATGACAACATCAGGGATTTGACAGTCTACGCGCTGCGCAAGCAGGGAATCGAGGCCGAGGGCTTTTCGTGTGATGGCGAGTTTAAAGCTGCCGTGGCACGACGGGTGCCCGATGCTGTGCTGCTCGATATCATGCTGCCCGACACCGATGGCTTGGCGATTATGCGTCGCCTGCGTGCCGATCGCCTGACGGCGACGGTGCCCATCATGATGCTTACCGCCAAGGACACCGAACTCGACAAGGTGATGGCGCTCGATGGCGGTGCCGACGATTACCTGACTAAGCCGTTTTCGCTCATGGAGCTTGCGAGCCGCTGCCGCGCACTGCTGCGTCGCGGCGGCATGGTCAAGCAGGCGAGCGATGTGCTCAGCGTGGGCGACATCGTGCTCTCGCCCAGCCATCGCGAGGTGACCGTTGCCGGCGAGCCGCTTAAGCTCACCCTGCGCGAGTTCGACCTGCTCGAGTACCTCATGCGCAAGCCCGGCGTGGTCTTTACCCGCGAGTCGTTGCTGCAGAGCGTGTGGGGCTGGGACTTCGACGGCGGTTCGCGCACCGTTGACGTGCACGTGCAGACGCTTCGCCAAAAACTGGGCGAGCATGCCAGCGCCATCGAGACCGTGCGCGGCGTGGGTTATCGCCTGGCCGAGCCTTCTGCCGGTGATGGTGCCGAAGGCGACGACACCGCGGCCACCGCATCGGAGGAGTAACCCGTGGTCTTCGCCCCCCAGGGAAAACATACGCTGTCGCACCGCGTTTTTGTGACGATCTTTGTCTGCGCCATGGCGGTTATCGTGGCGTTTACGGTGCTGGGTGCGTTCTTTGTGCAAAACACTTTGGCGGATGCCACGAGTGCCAATCTGGCGCAGGAAACTGAGCTCATTGCTGCCGCCCTCGACGAGCAGCAGGAGCCCATTCCGTTCTTGCGAAGCCTCGATCGCGAGGATCTTCGTATCACGCTGATCAATAAGGACGGATCTGTTGCCTACGACAACGAGGCGTCGCCTTCCACACTGCCCAACCATGGCGATCGCCCCGAGGTCATCGAGGCCTTTGAGAGTGGTTTGGGTTCCGCGGAGCGCGCAAGCTCTACACTCGACGAGATTATGCTGTATCGCGCCGTCACCCTTGATAACGGCCAGGTCGTTCGCTTGGCGCAGGCCCAGCCTGGCGTTGCGGCGATTTTGCTGTCGATGCTGGCGCCGATGCTGCTTATCGCAGCAGCGGGTGCAGTACTCTCGTTTTTTATGGCGCGCCGTGAGTCCCGTGCCATCATCGCGCCGTTACAAGAGGTGGATTTGGATCACCCACGCCGTAGCTATGAGCACGCCTATGCCGAGATGGTTCCCATGCTTGAGCGCATCGAGTCGCAGCGCCAGGAACTCAAGCGCCAAATGGCGGTGCTAGCGGACAACGACCGTATGCGCCGCGAGTTCACGGCGAATATCACCCATGAGCTCAAGACGCCGCTTACGGCGATTTCGGGCTATGCCGAGCTCATCGCAAATGGCATGGTCGAGGGCGAGGACGACCTGCGCAACTTTGGCGGTCGCATCTATCGTGAGGCGGGCCGCTTGGCAGCGCTTGTCAACGACATCCTTACGCTGTCTAACTTGGACGAGGCCGAACGTGCGACTGAAGGCGAGGCAGTGCCCATTGGTTCCACGGAGCCTATTGAGCTCTCGCGTGCGATCTACGCGGTTGAGCAGCGTCTTGAACAGGTCGCCCGTCAAGCGAATGTGACGATAAGTCATGAGACCAAGCCTGTGGTCATCGAAGGCGTGTCGCGCTTGATCGACGAGCTCATCTATAATCTGGCAAGCAACGCCATCCGCTACAATCGACCCGGCGGTACGGTTACGTTGCAGTGCGGCACCAACGACGAAGGCCATCCGTTCCTCGCTGTCGCCGACACGGGAATCGGTATCGCGCCTGAAGAACAGGGCAAGGTATTTGAGCGGTTCTATCGCGTGGACAAGAGTAGGTCCAAGGCACGCGGCGGAACCGGCCTGGGGCTTGCCATTGTCAAGCATGCGGCCCTGTATCATCACGCCACGCTCGATCTGTCGAGCGAGTTGGGCGTGGGAACCACCATTACGGTGACGTTTCCCATACAGCAGGAGGAGCCATTCGCATAGCGATACAACATAGATATTGATGTAGACGCCGCATTTGACTTTCGGGTGCGGCGTTGTTGTGCAATTTTACGATTGCTTCCGACATTTTTACAGGAGAGCCTGTTTCTTATGTATAGAGTTTGGTCTCGGTAAAAAGATGCGATAACATACGGACAGTTTTGTCAATCCGAACTGGGGAAATGAAAGGCAAGCTGCATGACCCTTCTCGAACTGTTCCAGCTGCTGAAGAAGCACCTCAAGCTGGTCATCACCCTTCCGGTGGTCTGCGCGATCGCCATGGGCATCGTGTCCTTCGTTGCGATGGACAACACCTATACCGCGACGACGAGCATGTACATTCTCGCCAAGACCGACGATAGCGGTCAGATGAGCTACAACGATCTCTCGGCGAGCCAGATGCTTTCCAACGATATCGCCACGCTGCTGGATAGCGATAGCGTTAAGAGCGGCGCCGCCAAAGAACTGGGCCTCACCGATCTGGATGACTACAAGGTGTCTGTTTCCTCCGAGACCACCACGCGTGTCATTACGCTTTCGGTTACCGGCACCGATGCCAAGGAGACGGCTGAGGTCGCAAAGGCCATTGCCAGCTCGGTGAGTACGGTCGCTCAGAACGTCGGCGCTGCCCAGAGCATCAACGTTATCGACGAGGCTAAGACCCCCGAAGCCCCCAGCGGCCCCAAGCGCACGCTGTATATTGCCGTCGCGTTCCTCGCCGGTATCTTTATCGCAGTTGCCTATGTCGTTTTGGCAGACATGCTCAATACCCGCATCCGCGGTGCCGAAGAGGCAGAAGAGCTCCTGGGTATTCCTGTTGTTGGCCGAATTCCGGCTATGAAAGGTGGTAAATAGGCATGGCTAAGGCAAAGAACACCGATAAGCTCGTTGTGCAGAATGCCGCCAAGACCCTTCTGGCCAACATCCGCTTTGCGAGCGTGGACGACCCCATTCGCACCATCACCGTTACCTCCTCGATTCCCAACGAGGGCAAGTCTACGGTTTCCATTAATCTTGCTCAGGCAATCGCCACGAGCGGCAAGAGTGTCCTGCTGGTCGAGGCTGATATGCGTCGCAGGTCCCTTGCCGATATGCTCGGCGTCCGCTCCCGCGGCGGACTCTATGCAGTCCTGTCCGAGCAGGTTTCTATCGACCAGGCGATTGTCGAGACAGGTCAGAAGAATTTCTACTTCCTCGATGCCGAGCCGCATATTCCCAATCCTGCCGACATCATCGTCTCCCATCGCTTTGCCAAGCTGGTCAAGGCACTGTCTGCTAAGTTCCAGTACGTCATCTTCGATGCTCCTCCGGTCGGCACCTTCATCGATGCTGCCGAGATTGCCAGCCTGACCGACGGCGCGCTGTTCGTGGTGCGTGAGGACTTTACCAAGCGCGAAGAGGCGCTCAACGCTATCGCCCAGCTTAAGAAGTCCGAGAAGGTCAAGCTCATCGGTACCGTCATGAATTACTGTGAGACCGAGACCAGCGAGTACTACTATTCTTACTACACCAAGGACGGTAAGAAGGTTAAGAAGGGCTCCGACGGTCAGGGCACTTCCAAAAAGGGCATCTTCACCAACCGAGCAAACGTTTAGTTGATTAGGGCCGACCTATGCGTGACATTCATTGCCATATCTTGCCGGGTGTAGACGACGGCGCCGCCGATCTCGATGAGAGCTTGGCGATGCTCGAGGCTGCCAAGCGGGCCGGTGTAACCAGAATCGTTTGCACTCCTCACTGCCGTGATCCCTATTTTGATTACGACAAGATGTGGGATGCCTTTGAGCTGCTGCGCGATAACGCTGACGGTTTTCCGCTCCAGATGGGCTTCGAGGTCAACCATCGAAAGCTCGTTGAACTTGGTATCGATGCCGCGGAGCACTTGCATTTCGATGGGACCAACGAGTTTCTGCTCGAGCTTTCGACGCATGCCGATGCGTATGCGTTTAGAGAATACGAGAACACGATTTACGATTTGCAGTGCCGTGGCTACCAGGTGATCATCGCTCATCCTGAGCGCTATCGTGCGGTTCAAAAGGATGTAAGCGTGGCGGAGCGCCTGGTCGATATGGGCTGCAAGCTGCAGGCTTCGGCGGACTTTATTGCCGGCGGTCGCTTTGGTCGCGAGAAAAAGCCGGCACAGCGCCTGTTCGATCAGAACCTGTACAGCTTCATCGCGAGCGATGCCCATAACGTGGGTCATTACGACTGCCTGGCGAAGGCTCGCGCGAAGTTTAGCGTGCGCGGAGCTCACTTTCGCTAAAATCTGTCCCTAACGTTCGCATTGAATGAAAGGGCAGCCATGGATATCCAACTTAAGACGGGATGCTTTGATGACGCGGCGTTGGTGCGCCGCGTCGTTTTTATGGACGAGCAGGGCTACGAGAATGAGTTTGACGCTATCGACGAGGATCCGAACTGCATTCATGTGACGCTCTATGTAGACGGTGAGCTTGCCGGTTGCTCGCGCGTGTTTCCCGAAGAACTCGAGCGCGCAGCTGACGCAGAGGCTCCGGTGTCGCCGGCGTGCGACTTGGACGAAGGCGTCGCGGCGGGGGAGACCTACATTATGGGGCGCGTGGCCGTGCTGCCGAGCATGCGCCGTCGCGGTTTGGCGAGCAAGATTGTCGAGGCCAGTGATACGTGCGCGCGTGATGCCGGCGCCAAGCTCATTAAGCTGCACGCGCAGGAATACGTGCTGCCGCTCTATGCCAAGGCGGGTTACACGCAGATTGCCCCGGTGGACTACGAAGACGAGGGCCAGCCCCATGTTTGGATGGCCAAGCGCGTAGATGGCAGATAGGGACGTTCCTTTCCTGCCGGCAGTCGGGGACACTCCTTGGCAATTGGCGCATCAGAGCGTTTGGACATACAGTTTTTCGATTCCGTATGTATATATGCGCGCTAATGGGTTATAAAATCTAAGTCTAAACATAGCAGGTCTGCGATGCGGCTCGGGCAACCGGGCCGTTTTTGCGGACGGGGGTAGCGCGAAAGGACTGCACATGCGTCAATTTAAGACCGAGAGCAAAAAACTGCTCGACCTCATGATCAACTCCATCTACACCAATAAGGAAATCTTCCTGCGCGAGCTTATCTCCAACGCGAGCGACGCCGTCGACAAGCTCAACTTTAAGAGCCTGCAGGACCCGAGTGTCAAGCTCGACCAGGGCGACCTGGCTATTCGCGTCTCTTTTGATAAAGACGCCCGCACCATTACCATCTCGGATAACGGCATTGGCATGACCGCCGAGGAGCTCGAGCGCAATCTGGGCACCATCGCCCATTCCGGCTCCGAGGAGTTTAAGACCGAGAACGCCGAGCAACAGGGCTCCGATGTCGACATCATCGGCCAGTTTGGCGTGGGCTTCTACTCTGCCTTTATGGTTGCCAGCCACGTAAAGGTTGTCAGCCGCGCCTATGGGGAGGACACCGCTCACGTGTGGGAGTCTGATGGTCTTGAGGGTTACACCATCGAAGACGGCGAGCGCGCCGAGCACGGCACCGATGTCATCCTGACGCTGCGCGAGAACGAGAAGCTCGACGCCGACGGCGAGGCCGAGACCTACGATCGCTTCCTGACCGAGTGGGGCCTCAAGAGCCTGATTCAGCAGTACAGCAACTATGTGCGCTACCCGATTCAGATGATGGTGAGCAAGAGCCGCCAGAAACCCAAGCCCGAGGACGCCGGCGACGACTACAAGCCCGAGTACGAGGACTACCAGGAGCTCGAGACCATCAACTCCATGACGCCGATTTGGAAAAAGCGCAGCTCCGACGTTGAGCAGAAGGATTACAACGAGTTCTACAAGTCCACGTTCCACGACTTTGACGATCCCGCGCGCACTATCAGCTTCCATGCCGAGGGTACGCTTGAGTACGATGCGCTGCTGTTTGTGCCGGGTCGCGCCCCGTTCGATCTGTACAGCAAGGACTACGAGAAGGGCCTGGCGCTCTACAGTTCCAACGTGCTGATTATGGAGAAGTGCGACGACCTGCTGCCCGACTACTACAACTTTGTGCGCGGTGTCGTGGACTCTGCCGACGTGACGCTCAATATTTCGCGTGAGACGCTGCAACAGAACCGTCAGCTCAAGGCCATTGCCAAGCGTGTCGAGAAGAAGATCACTGCCGATCTTGAGGACATGCGCGATAACGACCGCGAGGCATACGAGAAGTTCTTTGAGAACTTTGGTCGCGGTCTGAAGTACGGCATCTACTCGAGCTACGGCATGAAGGCCGACGAGCTCGCCGACCTGCTGCTGTTCTGGTCTGCCAAGGAGCAGAAGATGATCACCCTGGCCGAGTATGCCAAGGGCATGCCCGAGGATCAGAAGGCCATCTACTACGCCGCCGGCGACTCGCGTGAGCGCTTGGCCAAGATGCCCGTGGTAAAGGGCGTGCTCGAGCGCGGCTATGACGTGCTGTTGCTGACGCAGGATGTGGATGAGTTTACGTTCCAGGCTATGCGTGAGTACGTTGCCGCCGATATGCCTAAGATCTACGAAGACGACGCCGCCCGCGAGGCTGCCGAGAAGGCCGTTGCCGACGGTGCCGAGCCCGAGGTCGAGGATCGTCACCTGGAGCTCAAGAACGTCGCGACTGGCGATCTTGATCTGGCGACCGAGGACGAGAAGAAGGAGGCCGAGGACGCCACCAAGGAAAACGAGGACCTCTTTAGCGCTATGAAGGAGGCGCTCGGTGACAAGGTCGAGAAAGTTGCCGTCTCCGCGCGCCTGACCGATGCCCCCGCTTGCATCACCACCGAGGGTCCGCTTTCGCTCGAGATGGAGAAGGTGCTCCAGAAGGGTCCCGAGGGCGCGCCCGACGGTATGCCCAAGAGCCAGCGCGTGCTCGAGCTCAACGCCAAGCACCCGGTCTTTGCCAAGCTCGTCGCTGCTCAGAAGGCGGGCGACGCCGACAAGATCAAGCAGTACTCCGGCTTGCTCTACGATCAGGCCCTGCTGGTCGAGGGCATTCTGCCCGAGGACCCCGTGGCCTTCGCAGCAGCTATTTGCGAACTAATGTAGCCACTCGACGCTGCAAACGCCCCTAAGCGGCAATCTGACGTTCAATCGTCGGTCGCGTACCGAAGTACGCTTCCCTCCTCTTTCGCGTCACCTTGCTCGCTTAGGGGCGTTTTCGCTGACTTATGCTCAACCTGCGGCGCCTTCGTGGTCCAAAGTAGTCATTGGGGACGCTCTTAAACGACTGGTCATTCAAGAACGTCCCCGAGGACTATTCGGATTGCTGATTTGTGCGGGTTGTGGTTTTGTGACCTGCTAAAATTAAAGATACTGTACAACTGTACGTTAATTCGTCTTCGTAGTATATTGCTACCCGCAAAACTCGATACCATTGTGCGCTGAGACGCTAAAGCGCCTACGTACAATGGTTTTTGATAGTACGATTTGATTCAACGACAGGATGGATGGTCCAAGCGTGAGTCTCGGCAGCAAACTATCCGATGCAAAGGTTTTCTTTGCAATCTTTAAACGCGACATCAAGCGATTGATCGTGAACCCCGTCGCCCTGGTGGTTACCCTGGGCGTGTGCGTTATTCCCTCGCTGTATGCCTGGTACAACATCGTGGCCAACTGGGATCCGTACGGAAACACCCAGGGTATCAAGATTGCCATCGCCAACAACGATCAAGGCACCCAGAATGACTTGGTGGGCGAGCTCAACGCAGGCGATAAGGTGGTCGACCAGCTCAAGGAGAACGACCAGCTTGGCTGGACCTTCGTCGACTCGGCTGCCGATGCCAAAGAGGGTGTCGAGAGCGGGGAATACTACGCGGCGATCGTAATCCCCAAGAACTTCTCTGACAATCTCGTCTCGATGCTCGATGGCAATTACCATCAGCCGAAGCTCACCTATTACGTCAACGAGAAAAAGAGCGCCATTGCGCCCAAGGTCACCGATACCGGTGCCAACACCATCGAGGAGCAGATCAACTCGGAGTTTGTCTCCACGGTGGGCGAGACCGTAGCGGGCATCGCCAAGGATGCCGGTGTCGATTTAAAGGACAAGGCAACCCAGACTCAGGACTCGCTGACAAGTTCGGTGTCCGAGGCATCCGACACCTTGGGTGAGGTGCGCGATTCGATTGGCGATATGAATGCCGCCATCGATAAGACGAGTGGCGCTATCGCCTCGGCTGATGCGGCGCTTGCCGGCTTGCAAGGTCAGGCACCGTCGCTGACGCAGGCAATCTCCCAGGGCAACGACCTGCTGGGCGAGGCTCGCGCCACGGCGGGCAACTCTATCACCTCGCTCTCCAAGGCACTCTCGGAAGGTAGCCTTGCACTCACCAAGACGTCAGCCTCCGCGAACGCTGCGATTGGCAAGCTAACGGGTACGGTCACATCTACGACCACCCGCATCGACAACTCGCTCGAGTCTCTCCAGGCGACGATCGATCACAATAAGGCCGTTATCGGGCACTTGGAGATTCTCGTTAATGACACGTCGACAGGTTCCGAGGAAATTGACGCGCGCATTGTATCGACCATCGATTCGCTTCGCGAGCAAAACCAGAAGCTGCAGAGCATCAAGGATGGCCTTTCTGCACAGTCGAGCGCCATGGCAAACGACGCTACGGCAATCTCGAACGCGAGCAACGCACTCAACGCGGCAATTCAGACCGGTACGGCTAACCTCGGTCAGGCTCAGACCGATCTGGGTCAGAACGCACTTCCGAAGGCTTCGAGCGCGCTTGACTCCTTTGCCGCCGTTTCGGGCGATTTGACCGGCATTGTGTCGGGTATGACCCCCACGATAGCGAGCGCGCGCGGCACGCTAGCGCAGCTCGACGCCACGCTCAAGCAGGCAAAGACCACGCTATCCCAAACCGACGCCTCCCTTGCCAAGGTTCAGGACAAGCTCGCGACCGCCGCCAATGACATTGCGGCGCTGCAGACCTCTGAGTCTATGGGCGAGTTAGCCGACCTCATGGACGTCGACGTCAATGACGTGGCAGATTTCATGGCATCTCCGGTTGAGCTGACGTCCAAGTCAATCTATCCGGTCAAGAGCTTTGGCTCGGGCATCGCGCCCTTCTACACCAATCTGGCGCTGTGGGTGGGCGGCTATGTGCTCATCGCTATCTATAAACTCGAGGTCGACCGCGAGGGCATCGGTAGCTTTACGGCGCGTCAGGGCTACTTTGGCCGCTGGCTGCTGCTGGTGATCCTGGGCGCGTTCCAGGCCATTATCGTTACGGTGGGCGACCTGGTCATTGGCGTTCAGTGCGTCAATCCGCTGCTCTTTGTACTGGGCGGCATCGCTATTTCGTTCACCTACGTCAACATCATCTATGCGCTGTCCACCACGTTTAAGCATATCGGTAAAGCCATTGGCGTCATCCTCGTCATTGTGCAGATCCCCGGCTCGTCGGGCATGTATCCCATCGAGATGATGCCCGGCTTCTTCCAATGGCTGCATCCGCTGCTGCCCTTCACTTATGGCATCAACCTGCTGCGCGAGACCGTCGGTGGCATGTATTCGTTCAACTACCTGTTCAACCTGTGCGTCCTGGGCGTGTTCCTTGCCATCGCGCTCTTTATCGGTCTGCAGCTGCGCCCGTTGCTGCTCAACCTCAATCTGCTCTTTGATAAGCAGCTTTCCACGACGGGCCTAATGATCTGCGAGTCCAACGACCTACCGCGCCAGCGCTATTCGCTGCGCACGGCCATGCGCGTCATGCTCGATTCGGATTCGTACCGTCGCGAGCTGCTCGATCATGCCGTGGCGTTTGAGCATCGCTACCCGTACTACATCAAGGGCGGTTTTGCCGCCGTGGTAGGCGTGCAGGTTCTGCTCTTTGTGCTTTCGACGGTGCTCGATATCGACAATAACGGCAAGATCATCCTGCTCGTTATCTGGATCATTTCGGTTATCGCCATCTGCGGCTGGCTCATCAACATCGAATACATCCGTGCGAGCCTCAATACCCAGATGCGTATCTCGGCGCTTTCGGACGAGGACCTTCGCCGCGAGATGCGCGAGCACACGGCGGCGATCCCTGCCGCCCGTCGCATGTTTGGTCTCAACGCCAGCGAGCGTGGCGCCAAGGGAGGCGAACAGCCTACGAGCCGTCTGCCGCATATCGGTGCGCATCGTAAGGCTCAAGATGCCGACGGCGCTGACAACGTAAACGGAAACGACGGGGACACCACCCCGCTTGGCAAGCACTCTAAAGGAGGTGAGGCATAAATGAAAAACATCCTGCACCTGTTTAAGCGCGATGTCCAAAACGTGTCTCGCTCCGTGATCGGCATGGTCGTCGTGATGGGCCTGATCATCGTGCCATGTCTCTATGCATGGTTTAACATCGCCGGAAGCTGGGATCCCTACGGCAATACCGGCAACCTTAAGATTGCAGTGGTCAACACCGATGAGGGTTACGAGAGCGATCTGATTCCCGTCGAGGTCAACGTGGGCGAAAACGTAACCGCCACCCTGCGCGGCAACGAGAACTTCGACTGGGTCGTCCTCAACGACCGCGATAAGGCGATTGAGGGCGTTAAGTCGGGCGCGTACTACGCTGCCGTCGTTATCCCTAAAACGTTTAGCGCCGACATGATGACGCTTTTCTCGACCGAGGTGAAGCACGCCGATATCGAGTTCTATGAGAACCAGAAGGCCAACGCCATCGCACAGATCGTGACTGAAAAGGGTTCGAGCGCCGTCCAGAGTCAGGTCAACGAGACCTTTACCAAGACCATCACGACCATCGGCCTTAAGACCGTGTCCAGCCTGCTCGACTATATGAGTACCGACCAGGTGAGCAACTTTATCGCCAATCTGTCCTCGACGCTGGGCGATTCGGTCGAGGACCTGCAGGACGTTCAGACGAGTGCGACGTCGCTCGCGGGCATTTTGAGCTCCACGTCCGATTCACTGACATCGGCGGGCGGCATGCTCAAGCAGACGGGCACCGTTGATGAGTCGACGAAGCAGCTGATGGAGCACGCCAAGAGCGGCATCAATGATTCCAAGGAAGCGCTCAAGGCCGCCAACGATGCCGTTGACGCGGCGATTGACGGAAGCGCGGGCTCGTTCGACAACGTGTCCGCCGAGCTTGCGAAGGCATTCGATGCCGCGAATCAGCATGTTGACCTTACGGTGTCTCAGCTCAACGAAGCCGCAGCGGCGCTCAATACGCGTGCTGACGATATCGATGCGATGGCCGATCAGCTCCGCAACCTTGCCGACCAGGTGAGTGATGACAAGCTCAAAGACGGTCTCGAGTCCGCTGCGACGTCGCTGGGCAGAATTGCCGTGGAGTACCGCAACAATGCGAAGGACCTGACGGCGACCGCAAAGTCCCTTTCGGACGGCATGGCGGAGGTCAACAACTCGCGTGCCGAAACCGACCAGGCGATCGCCGACGCCAAGGCGGGTGTCTCGGGTGCCAAGATCGATTACGACTCCACGTTCTCGGTCAAGGCAAAGGAGCTCAAGAAGACCATCTCGGGCGTTTTGGATTCGCTGAACGGTATTTCGAGCAATCTGGATAGTGCCGTGAGCGGCCTCACCGATGCATCCGGCTCGTTGGCTAAGGGCCTCTCCAAGGCCGCCAAGCTGGTCAACAAGGCTTCCGATCAGCTAGGTGAAGCGTCCGATAAGATCAGCGCCTTTAAGGACGAGCTCGATGGCGCCCTGATGTCGGACGACCTTGCCACGATCAAGACGATGATTGGCAACGACCCTGAGGGCCTCGCCGTGTCGCTTTCCGGCCCCGTCGCGCTCGACCGCAAGCCGGTCTATCCGATCCGCAACTACGGTTCGGCCATGGCACCGTTCTACACGATTCTGTCGCTGTGGGTGGGCTCGATTGTACTGGCGGCCATGATGAAGGTCTCGGTTGACGATGAGCTCATCAACGAGCTGATCCCCGTGCGCCTGCACGAGATCTACCTGGGCCGCTACCTGTTCTTTGGAGGTCTGGCCCTGCTGCAGGCGACACTCGTGTGCGCGGGTGACATCCTGTTCTTTGGCATCCAATGCGACAACCCGCTGCAGTTTGTACTTGCCGGCTGGGTCGCGAGTCTCGTGTTCTCCAATATCGTCTACACGCTCACCGTGTCGTTTGGTGATATCGGTAAGGCGCTCGCCGTTGTGCTGTTGGTTATGCAGGTCGGCGGTTCGGGCGGTACGTTCCCCATCGAGATGACCGGCCCTGTGTTCCAGGCGATCTATCCGTTCCTGCCGTTCACTCACGGCATCAACGCCATGCATGCCGCCATGGCTGGCGCCTACCATATGGAGTACTGGGTTGAACTTGGCATTCTGGCGAGCTATCTGATTCCGTCGCTGGCACTGGGCGTCGTCTTCCGCCGCCCGGTCATCAAAGCCAACGACTGGATTATCGAAAAGCTGGAGTCAACAAAGCTTATTTAGTTACGCGGTTTTACCAAACCGCGTAACGGCTCGACGCTGCAAACGTCCCTAAGCGGCAATCTGACGTTCAATTTCAAGGGCGCGACCAGAAGGTCAGCGCCCTTCCATTTCACGTCACCTTGCTCGCTTAGGGGCGTTTTCGCTGACGTTGCCGGAACATCGAGGTTTTCTGTACCGACGCTTTAGCGTAGTGAATTGCGTGGGTTACTTGGTTGTTGCTACAGTAGCGGGGCGTGCCGGGGGTCCGGTGCGCCCTGTTTTTATTTGACCATGAGGCGGCACGCGGCCATACGCGTGCGGACACCACGCCCAGATTGAGTGTGAGGATGTTCCATGGCCCAATACGCTGCCAACGAAATCGAAAACATGCCCGATGGCCCTGTGGCCCGTGAGGATTTGGGCGCGGGCGGTATTCCCCGGGGCGCCGGCGCGCGCTCGCCGCTGTTCTGGAAGGTCTTGCTGCTTTCGGTGGCGATCATCTGGGGCTATTCCTTTACCACCATGAAGGACGCGCTCGATACCATTCCGGTGTTTGAGCTGCTCTACGTTCGCTTTCTCCCGGCATCGCTGGTTATGTTTGCCATTTTCCATAAGCGCATCATTGCGCATTTCAATGCCCGTAACCTGATCGTTGGACTGGGCATGGGCGCGCTCATGTGGGCCGCTTACGGATTTCAGACGCTTGGTCTGGCGCAGACTACGGCAGGCAAGAGTGCATTTTTGACGGGTACCTATTGCATCCTCGTGCCGTTTGCGAGCTATGTCCTGGGCGGAGAAAAGCTTACCCGTTACAACTTGGGCGCCGCATTGCTGTGCCTAGCGGGCATTGGCCTGGTGGCACTCGATAGCGTCGAGTTCAACGCCGGCGATGTCATCACGCTGGGCGGCGCGGTCTTCTTTGCTATCCAGATGGCGGTGACCGCCAAGTATGGCCGCAAGATGGATATCAACGTCATCACGTTTTGGATGTTTGTGGGCAATGGCGTTTTGAGCTTAATCACGTCGCTACTATTCGAGACTCAGGCGCCTCTGTCCGTGTGGACGCCGAGCTTTATCGCCGTGATGGCCTTTCTTTCGGTGGGCTGCACGTGCGTGGCCCTGCTCATTCAAAACGTCGGCCTGGCGCACGTCCCGGCCTCGACGGGCTCGCTGCTCCTTTCGATGGAGTCGCCTTCGGGTGTGCTGTTCTCGGTGCTGCTGATGGGGGAGGCGCTCACCTCGCGCCTGCTTGCCGGCTTCGCGCTCATCTTCCTGTCGATTATCTTGAGCGAGACGCATTTCGATTTCTTGCGCCGAAAATCTCACCCGCAATTGTAAACAACTTGTTGCGCCGCCCTCCCAGGGCGGCATTTTTTATGCCATGCCCTTACAGTTGTGCCTTGCACTTTACGCTATCAAAGTGCGTGCTGCAAAAACGTTACTGGAGGGCATCTATGGCACCAGCTCTGTCTGATTTTCAACCGCAACCAGCGCCTCAGGCTACCACAGCGGCGCAGACCGCTATCGGCGATGGCCTGGTCAAAGAAGCCCAGGCATTTGCCGGTGAGCTTGCCGCATGGCGTCACGATCTCCACCAGATGCCCGAGCTCGGTAACAATCTTCCGCAGACGTCTGCCTATATCCAGGCACGTCTGGACGAGATGGACATCCCCCATACCACGCTAGTCGACGGTTCCTGCGTCGTTGGCCTGATCGGTGCCGGTGCGGCCGCGGCCGCTCAGGGCAATGGCACGTGCAAGGACGAGCAGGCCGGAACGGTCGTCATGCTCCGAGGCGATATGGATGCCCTGCCCGTTGCCGAGGAATCGGGCGAGCCTTTCGCTTCCACCAACGGCTGCATGCACGCTTGTGGCCACGATATGCACGCGACGGCGCTGCTTGGTGCGGCGCGCCTGCTCAAAGCCCGCGAGGCCGAGCTCGTCGACGCCAGTGCCACCGTCAAACTGCTGTTCCAGCCGGGCGAGGAGACCTTTGAGGGGGCACGCGCAGCCATCGCCGACGGCCTGCTCGAGAACCCGCGTCCTCAGGCGGCTTTTGCCATGCACGTTAACAGTCAATCGCCGCTCGGCCTGGTGCTCTATGGGAGCCCGGCGCTTTCGGGCGTGTACGGTTTCCGCATCACGCTCCAGGGCAAGGGTGGCCACGGTTCCAGCCCCGAGATTTGCATCGACCCCATCACGGCGGGCGTGCATGTGCACCTGGCGCTCCAGGAGCTTATCTCCCGCGAGGTGCCGGCGGCCAAGGAAGTCGCACTTACCGTTGGTAAGTTCGCTGGCGGCCTGGCGGCCAACGTCATCCCCGACACCTGTGTGCTCGAGGGAACGCTGCGCGGCTTTGATGTTGAGCTCATGGAACACCTCAAGACCCGCATCGCGGAGGTCGTTAACGGCGTTGCCACGACCTATCGTACGCCGGCGACCATCGAGACGCTTTCGGATGTTCCGCCGCTTGTACTCGACAGCGATATGACTCAGGCGTCGCTTGGCTACGTGGGCGCAGTGCTGCCCAAGGCGGCTTTCTTGCCGCTTTTCCATGCCATGGCGAGTGAGGACTTCGCGCTTATCTCGAGCAAGATTCCGAGTGCGTACTTTACCGTGGGCGCGGCCGTAACCGACACGGACGAACGCTTTGCCCAGCACCATCCCAAGGCACGTTTTAACGATGCCGAGCTTCCTCTCGGCGCCGCGGCTTATACCGCCGTCGCTTTGGGCTATATCGCTGACCACAAGGAGTAACCAATGCCCCAGCAGCGTAAGTTATTCCCCGGCTGGCTCGTGTTGGCCTCCGGCTTTGTCATCATGGCCACGTGCTACACCATTTTCGTTAACTGCATGACTATTCCTTCCGCACCAAGCCTTCCGAGATTGGCCTGAAGCCGCTCGGCGAGAACCCGGGCGATCCGTCCGTCTCGACGGCTGGCGACAAGGACGAGCACACGGCGCCCGAGGTTAGCGTCGGCTGGTCGCGTATCAAGAAGAGCCCGGCGTTTTGGCTGCCCGTCGTTGCCTTCCTCTTTATGGGCTTGGTCAATGGCGCCATCCTGCCCAACCAGGTTACCAACATGACGAGTGTTACCGTCAACAGCGCCAAGATTGTCACGGGAGGCCACGATCCCATGTGGGCGGGTACCGTACTTTCGGTCTACATGGTCACCGTCGTTATTGCCAAGATTTCGCTCGGTGCAATCTATGACCGCTTTGGCCTGCGCTTTGGCAATGTGCTGGGTTCTGTCGCGTGCATCATCGCCTGCGCCGCCCTGTGCTTTCCCGCAACCGACCTTGGCCCCATTGTGGCTGCCATTAGCTTTGGAATCGGAACGTGCATGGGCACCATCACGCCCACGATCGCGGCTTCCAAGCAGTTTGGCATGGCCGACCTGGGTAAGGTCACGGGCACCATCACCTCGCTCGAGATGATCGGTGGTACCGTGGGTGCCATCGTCTCGGGCGTGCTGTTCGATGCCACGGGTTCCTTTGCGAGCACCTGGATCGTGTGCCTGGTGTGTTCTGTGGTCATGCTCGTATTCCTGCTGGCCTCGGAGCCCATCGCCGCCAAGCTGCGCGCAAGCGTGGCGGGGGAGTAGGGAAGACGTCGCTCGTAGCTCTTTGCCCCGTTTTGTCCGTGGCTGCCTTGGAAGCCGAATGGATGCTCGTGCCGTCATTCGGTTTCCCATGCAGCCACGGGCTCAAGAGATGACCCGAAGTCTTTCCGTCCAACGGATTTTGTGATCCGAAGAGGCGGAAGGATTGCAGATTGCACACCGCGGCGGCGCATCTGGCCGAACGAGTCCCCATACCCTCGTTCGGTCAGATGCACCGCCGCGGTTTGTGTTTGTGCCGTATAATGACCACTACCTATGACGCGATACAAAAGAAAGGTGTTTGCCCATGCAGGCACAGAAGGCGGAGGGAACCCGCGACCTTATCGGCGCTGAGATGCGCGCCTGGCAAAAGATGCAGCAGATCGCTGCCGGCGTGTTCGAGCCGTTTGGCTTTAAGCCCATCGAGACGCCCGCCATCGAGCAGGTGGATGTGTTTGTCCACGGCATCGGCCAGTCGACCGACGTCGTGCGCAAGGAGATGTTCCGCGTGTTTAGCGGCGCCAACCTGGAGCGCGTCTTTACCGAGGGCACCGACACAAAACTCAAGCCCAAGCAGCGCCTGGCGCTTCGTCCCGAGGGCACGGCCGGTGTGGTGCGCGCAGTCGTGGAGAACAACCTGGTGCCCCAGGGCTCCACGCCGTTTAAGGCTTACTACGCCGAGGCCATGTTCCGCGGCGAGCGTCCCCAGAAGGGCCGCCTGCGTCAGTTCCACCAGGTGGGTATCGAGTGGCTCGGCGCTCCCGATCCGGCGGCAGACGCCGAGTGCATCATCATGCTCATGGAGTTTTACAAGCGCCTGGGCTTCGATCTTTCCAAGCTCCGTCTGCTCATTAACTCGATGGGCGACGCTCAGTGCCGTCCGGCTTACCGCGAGCAGGTCAAGCAGTTTATCCTCGATCACGCTGACGAGATGTGTGACGAGTGCCGCGAGCGCGCCGAGCTCAACCCGCTGCGTGCCTTCGACTGCAAGAACGACCACTGCCGCGAGATCATGGCCGACGCGCCGCTGATGGGCGACAACCTGTGCGACGAGTGCCGCGAGCACTACGAGCAGGTCAAGCGCTATCTGGATGCCGCCGGTATCGAGTATGTCGAGGATCCCACACTGGTGCGTGGTCTGGACTACTACACCCGTACCGTCTTTGAGGTCGAGGCTCCCGGCGCCGGTGTCGGCTCCATTGGTGGCGGCGGTCGCTATGACGGTCTGGTCGAGCTCGAGGGTGGCAAGCCCACGGCGGGCGTCGGCTTCGCTGTCGGTTTTGAGCGCGCCCTGCTGGCCCTGCAGGCCTTTGGTAACGACTTGGGTGCCGAGGAGGCCCCGTGCGTCTACGTCGCCAATGCCGGCAAGGAGCTGCGCCAGAACGTCTTTGCCATCACGCAGGAGCTTCGCGCCGCTGGCATCGTGACCGAGGCCGACTACCAGGGTCGTTCGCTCAAAGCTCAGTTTAAGCAGGCCGACAAGGTTGGCGCCAAGCTCATTTTGGTCCTGGGTGGCGACGAGCTTGCCGCCGGCAAGGTCAAGGTGCGCGACATGGAGAGCCATGAAGAGGTCCTTGCCGATCTGGCCAACGTCGTCGAGGCGGTTCGCGAGCGCCTGTAGCGCATCATTTTGAGCTGCGGGTCCGCTTGAGTGTCTCGTCCATTGCGAGCGATTGTTACGGGGGTGTTTCGCATTTATGCGGAATGCCCCCGTTTGTGTATGCCGTCCACCGAGAAATACGACCATTTAGAGCAAAAACCCTTGCAATGCAGAAAATACTTTTGTGTGGTAAAGCGCAATCAGTGTCGAAAGTATTTCGCAAGCGCCTATAATGAATACCGCATGTTACGTGCATAGAAGGAGGAATGGGAGGAAACGTGGCTGAGAACCTAAGCAACCAGTCTGTACCCGAAGCCGCGGCGCGCGTCGCTGCCGTGGTCAACCGCCTCGTTAACCGAATCGGCTCGAATGCCGAGTCCAGGGAGCGTCTCGCCGAGATCGAGATCCCCGAGGAGCTGCGCGACAATCTGGCGCTGTTCCTGCGCCTGGAGCGTCGTGTGCTTAGCGAGTATGATCCTGAGATCGCGGACCTGTTCGACAAGATCCTGTCGGCCGAGATTGTGGCCAATGCCGGCAACCCCGGTACCCGCGCTGCCGACGAGGCCGTCGACGAGCAGGGCGTGCCCACCGCCGACGAGCCCACCGCCGTGGCATTCCGTGAGGTCGTCGATCTGATCGACAGCCTGCCGCTCGATAAGCAGCAGGTCATCGTTCGCGCCTTTACGAGCTTCTTCCACTTGGCAAACCTGTCGGAGGAGAACTACCGTGTGGCGCAGCTGCGCGAGCGCGAGGCCGGCGCATCGACCGATACCGAGGTCGATCCCGCCAACGAGCTCACCGTCGCCTATCACCAGTTGGTAAACGAGATGGGTGTCGAGGGCGCCAACGAGCTGCTCGGCAAGCTCGAGTTCCACCCTGTCTTTACCGCACATCCCACCGAGGCCCGTCGCAAGGCCGTCGAGGGCAAGATTCGCCGTATCTCCCATCTGCTGGAGGAGCGTCCGCGTCTGGGCGGCTCCGACCTGGTGGAGAACGAGCGCCATATGCTGCAGGAGATCGACGCCCTGGTGCGTACGAGCCCCATCGCGCTCAAGAAGCCCACGCCGGTCGAGGAAGCCGATACCATCATCGACATCTTCGATAACACGCTGTTCGACGTCATCCCCGTCATCTATCGTCGCTTTGACGACTGGGTGCTGGGCGACAAGGCCGGTACCGTGCCGCCGCTGTGCCCGGCGTTCTTCCATCCCGGCAGCTGGATCGGTTCCGACCGCGACGGTAACCCCAACGTCACCGCCAAGGTGAGCCGTGAGGTCGCCGCCAAGTACTTCACTCACATGGTGCTCAAGCTCGAGGACAAGTGCCGCCGCATCGGCCGCAACCTCACGCTCGAGGCCACCTACAGCAAGCCTTCTGCTGAACTCATCAACCTGTGGAACCATCAGGTCGAGATGAGCCCTCGGTACACGGCCCGCGCCGAGCTGATCTCCGAGCACGAGCCGCATCGCGCCGTCATGCTCGTCATGGCAGATCGTCTGAACGCCACCGTTCGTCGCATCACCGACACCATGTATCACAGCGCCGATGAGTTCCTGGATGACCTGCGTGTCGTTCAGCGCTCCCTGGCCGCCTGCGGTGCCGTCCGTGCTGCCTACGGCCCGGTCCAGACCATCATCTGGCAGGTCGAGTCCTTCGGCTTCCATATGGTCGAGATGGAGTTCCGTCAGCACTCCGTGGTGCATGCCCGCGCCCTCAAGGATATCCACGAGAACGGTATCCATGGCGACCTGCAGCCCATGACGCGCGAGGTCATCGATACCTTCCGTGCCATCGGTTCCATCCAAAAGCGCTACGGCAAGAAGATGGCGCACCGCTACATCATCTCGTTCACCAAGAGCGCCCAGCATGTGGCCGACGTCTTTGAGCTTGCCCACCTGTCCTTTGCACACGAGGAGGATGTCCCCGAGCTCGACGTGATCCCGCTGTTTGAGCAGCTCGAGGACCTCGAGGGCTGCGTCGACGTGCTCGACCAGATGCTTACGCTGCCCGTGGTGCAGAAGCACCTTGCCCAGACCAACCGCCGCATGGAGGTCATGCTGGGCTATTCCGACTCCTCCAAGGATGCCGGTCCTACCACGGCCATGCTCGCGCTGCACTCCGCGCAGGAGCGCATTGCCAAGTGGGCCGAGAAGAACGATATCGACCTGGTGCTCATGCACGGTCGCGGCGGTGCCGTGGGCCGTGGCGGCGGTCCGGCCAACAAGGCCGTGCTGGCGCAGCCCAAGGGTTCGGTCAACTGCTTCTTTAAGCTCACCGAGCAAGGCGAGGTCATCTTTGCCCGTTACGGCAACCGCACGCTGGCTCAGCGCCATGTTGAGTCCGTTGCCGCCGCAACGCTTTTGCAGTCGGCTCCGAGCGTCGAGAAGACCAACACCGAGACCACGCAGAAGTTCTGGGATATGGCCGAGAAGCTCAACGCCGTAAGCCACGAGCGCTATCTGGACCTGCTGAACACCGAGGACTTTACACCGTGGTTCTCGACCGTGACGCCGCTGACCGAGGTCGGTCTGCTGCCGATTGGCTCGCGCCCGGCCAAGCGCGGTTTGGGTGCCAAGTCGCTCGACGACCTGCGTACCATTCCGTGGATCTTCAGCTGGAGCCAGGCGCGCATTAACCTGGCCGCTTGGTACGGCCTGGGCACCGCCTGCGAGCAGTTTGGCGACCTTGACCAGCTCAAGGCTGCCTACCAGGAGTGGCCGTTCTTCCGCACCTTTATCGACAACATCGAGATGTCGATCGCCAAGACCGACCAGCGCATCGCCAAGATGTACCTGCACCTAGGCGATCGCCAGGATTTGTCCGAGAAGGTCTTCACCGAGATGCAGCTCACGCGTAAGTGGGTTCTTGCCATCGTCGGTGACGAATGGCCGCTGCAGCGCCGCCGCGTGCTCGGCTGCGCCGTTCGCGTGCGCAACCCCTACGTCGACGCCCTGTCCATCGCCCAGGTCCGCGCCCTTCGCGAGGTGCGTATGAACCAGGACGAGATGGCAGAGGAGAAGAAGGCTGAGTACATGAGCCTGATTCTTTCGACTGTGACCGGCGTCTCGGCAGGATTGCAAAACACGGGGTAATCGATAGCCCTGTAGTCGTCCGGGCCCGCCATCAGCTTACTTTTAGGCACGTCCTCGGACATGCAAGAAGCCCTCGCTGCGCACTTTGTGCGGCGAGGGCTTCTTGCGTCCTGCGGAGTGTGCCTAAAAGTAAGCTGATGGCGGGCCCTGCGATGTCCGGTCTTCGGCGGATTACTGGCTGGGGAAAAGATGGCGCGCTTCGCGCACTTTGATGGGGCTTCGTGCTGCGGAATGCATTCAGAGGGAAACCCATCGGGTCCCTTCGTCCTCGGTCTTCGGCGGATTACGGGCTGAAGGGAAGAAAGGCGCGCTTCTCGACTTACGACTGTAGCGGCCGCGGTTCCGTTTGGGATCGTGGCCGTTTTGTTGTGGGTCAAATATGAACGTTGTGTTAATGAGTCGGTGGACGGTGGTGTTTTTCGGTGAGCGGCGTATCCTTCCAACGGTTTATCTAGTGTGTCAGTTGAAAGGAAGAGGGCGCTCATCATTGTTTGAATGTGAACTGCCGTTTGACCACAAAACGTTGCATCTGGAGCTCGAGGATAAGAACTTCGCGGGTGTGATGGAAGGTCATCAAAACGAGTTTAAGACTACAAAATCTCAGGAAGAGCTGGTAGAGGAGTCACTTGTCAACCCTTATGGCTCGCCTTCGCTCGAGGAGCTTTGTGCTGGCAAGAAGGATATCGTCATCATTAGCTCCGACCATACGCGTCCCGTTCCCTCGCGTGTGACGATGCCTATTCTGCTGCATCACATCCACGCTGCCGCTCCCGAGGCACGTGTGCGCATCCTGGTCGCGACCGGCATGCATCGCCCCTCGACGCACGAGGAACTCGTTAACAAGTACGGCGAGGAGATCGTCGCTAACGAGGAGATCGTCATGCATGTCGCGACCGACGACAGCATGATGAAAAAGATCGGTACCCTGCCTTCTGGTGGCGAGTGCATCATCAACAAGATTGCTGCCGATTGCGATCTGCTGCTTGCCGAGGGCTTCATTGAGCCGCATTTCTTTGCCGGTTTCTCTGGTAGCCGCAAGTCCGTCCTGCCTGGCATCGCCAGCTACAAGACCATCATGTACAACCACAACGGTCAGTTTGTGAACGATTCCCACTCGCGTGCCGGCAACCTGTGCCACAACCACGTGAGCGAGGACATGTTCGCCGCCGCCGAGATGGCTCACCTTGCCTTTGTGCTTAACGTGGTGCTTAACGGCAAGCACGAGGTCATCGGCTCCTTTGCCGGCGATATCCACAAGGCGCACGAGGCCGGCTGCGAGTTCGTGAAGAGCCTTGCCGGCGTTGAGCCCGTCGAGTGCGAGATTGCCATCACCACCAACGGTGGCTACCCCCTCGATCAGAACATCTATCAGGCCGTGAAGGGCATGTGCGCTGCCGAGGCCACGCTTCCTGAGGGCGGCGTGATCATCGACGTCGCCGGTTGTGCCGACGGCCACGGTGGCGAGGGCTTCTATCACAACATCGCCGACAACGATCCGGCGGAGTTTGAGCGCGCCTGCATCGACCGTCCTAAGGACGAGACCCTGCCCGACCAGTGGACGAGCCAGATCTTTGCCCGCATCCTGGCGCATCACCCTGTGATCATGGTCACCGATCTGTGCGATCACCAGATGCTCAAGGATATGCACATGACGCCGGTCAACACTATCGAGGAGGCGCTCAAGCTCGCCTTTGAGATGAAGGGTGCCGATGCCAAGGTTGCCGTCATTCCCGATGGCCTGGGCGTTGTTGTTGCGCAGCACTAGTGCGCGGCCTAAACGAATCGTTTATAACCGACAAGAAAGATAAGGTTTTATGCTTACCAAACTCCTCTGCGAATTCGGCGCGACGGCCCTCATGATCGTCTTTGGCGTGGGCGTGCACTGCGATACGGTGCTCAAGGGCACCAAGTATCAGGGCTCCGGCCATATGTTTGCCATCACCACCTGGTCTTTTGGCATCTCGGTCTGCCTGTTTGTCTTTGGCGGCGCCGTGTGCATGAACCCCGCCATGGTGCTTGCCCAGTGCATCGTCGGCTTGGTGCCGTGGGGCAGCTGCATCCCCTTCATGATTGCCGATATGCTCGGCGGCTTTGTGGGTGCCGTAATCGCCTGGTTTATGTATGCCGATGAGTTCAAGGCTTCCGAGGGCGTCGTCGACCCCATTGCCCAGCGCAACATTTTCTCGACCAACCCCACCACCGAGGGTACGAACTATGCCCGTAACTTCTTCTGCGAGGCTATCTGCACTTTTGTGTTCATCAGCGCCATCCTTGCTGCCGCTAGCCGCGCCGGCGAGAACGTTCTGATGCTCGCCATCTGCGTTGGCCTGATCGTTTGGGCCGTTGGCATGGGCATGGGCGGCATCACCGGCTTCGCCATGAACCAGGCTCGTGACCTTGGTCCTCGCATGGCTTATCAGGTGCTGCCGATTAAGAACAAGGCTGACAACAACTGGAAGTACGGTCTGCTTGTTCCTGGTATCGCGCCGTTTGTCGGTGCTATCGTGGCCGCGCTGTTTGTGCATGGCTTCTTGGGCATGTTCTAGTCGAAGGCTACATAGTTGTCCGCTGGCCGCATGGGGTAACTTCCCAGCGCGTCCTCGGACATGCAAAAAGGCTCGCTGCGCACTTCGTGCGGCGAGCCTTTTTGCGTCCTGCGGAATGCGCTGGGAAGTTACCCCATGCGGCCAGCTGCGAGGTCTTAGTCGCGTTGGAACAAGCAACCCAACATATATATCTGAATATGGATGGGAGGGGCGCTTTGTTTTTGGGTGCCCTTACAAGAAAACGTGACTTGGGGAAGGGATGGGCGCTTTGTTGGGATGGCGCTTTGGGATGGGGGCCTTACTTAGCTGAAGAGGGGCTGTATGGCTGATAGGTAGTCTTTGGCTACGTCGGCTTTGTCGGCTTGGAAGTTGTGCCAGGCCCACCATTGGACCATTCCTACGAAGCTTGAGGCTATGTGGTGTAGTAGGAAGCTTCGGTCCATAGTGGCGGCGGGGCCGTTTGGGTCGGTAGGGACGGTTTCGGCTGCTCGTGACATGATGGTTTTGCGTAAGCAGTCGGCGAAGACGCGTGAGCCGGCGCCGGCTACCAGTGCCCGTACACCCTGACGGCGCTCCCAGAGGTTGTTGAGGATATGCTCGACCTGCACAAGTGGGTCATCGAGGGGCGTACCGTCATCGTCGAGGGCGTGGGTGCAGATGTCGCTCACGAGCTCAGCGAGCAGATCATCTTTGCTTTTGAAGAGGCCGTAGAACGTGGCCCGACCCACATGGGCGCGAGCGATAATGTCGCCGACGGTGATCTTGCCGTAGTCCTCTTCGCGCAGCAGCTCGGAGAACGCCGCAACGATGGCAGCGCGGCTTTTTGCCTTGCGGGCATCCATGGCTATGCGTCCGCGTCAACGAGCAGGCAGCGGAGCGTGCCGGAGCAACCCTCGTAGGGGCGCTTGCCGGCGCCGTAGCCGACGGCCTCGATGCGGTAGCGGGCCGGCAGGTGCTCGGACGTGCGCAGTGCGGCGACGATGGCGGCGCCCGTGGGCGTCACAAGCTCGCCGGCGACTGGTGCGGGCGTGAGGGCGATATTGCCCGCCTGGCACAGGTTGACGACAGCGGGGACGGGAATGGGCATGAGACCGTGGGCACAACGGATGGTACCGTGACCCTCGGAGAGCGACTCGACCACGATGTCCTCAATACCCAGGTCATCGAGGCAGATGGCGACAGAGCAGACGTCGACGATAGAGTCGACGGCGCCCACCTCGTGGAACATGACGGTCTCGGGCGTTTTGCCGTGTGCCTTGGCCTCGGCAGCGGCGAGTACGGAAAAAATGGCGAGGGCGCGACGCTTGGCGCCATCGCTTAACTGCGAGCCATCGATGATGGCGGTGACGTCAGCCAAAGAACGGTGGTGATGGTGGTGGGCGTGATGGTGACCCTCGTGGCCATGGCCGTGGCCCTCATGGTCATGCTCGTGGCAGTGCTCGTGTTCGTGCTCGCCATGATCATGATGGTGGTGCTCATGCTCGTGCGTGTGCTCGGCAGCTGCTTCGTTGCCGTAGAGCCAGGCCATATCGTGATCGTGGTTCTCGAGTTCCTCTGCAAGCTGGACGTCGAAATCGCAGGCGTCGATGCCATGCTTGCTTACGCGTGTGACGGCGATCGTAAAGCCGTCGACCGGCAGCGTGGCGAGCTGCTCGCGCAGGTGCTCCTCGCTGGCGCCTAGGTCGAGCAGGGCCGCGACGGTCATATCGCCGCTGATGCCCGAGGTGCCGTCGATGATAAGCGTGTGCTGATGGTTAGACATGGAATGCTCCTTAACGGGCGCAGGATGTGCCGGCGCTCAGATGATTGATAAGACTTGCCTGGTAGGCGGCACCAAAGCCGTTGTCGATATTGACGACCGAAACGCCGCTGGCGCAGGAGTTGAGCATGGCGAGCAGCGCGGCTACGCCACCAAAGCTCGCGCCGTAACCCACGCTGGTGGGAACGGCGATGACCGGACAGCTCACCAGGCCGCCGATAACGCTCGCCAACGCGCCCTCCATGCCGGCAATGGCGATGACCACCTGTGCCTGGGCAAGTTCCTCGGCATGCGCAAGCAGACGGTGCAGGCCGGCGACACCCACGTCGTAGAGGCGGTCGACCTCGTTGCCATAGAACTCGGCCGTCAACGCGGCTTCTTCGGCGACGGGCAGGTCGCTCGTGCCGGCGCAGGCGACGACGATGCGTCCGTTGCCGGTAGGGGAGGGCTTGCCGCCCACGAGGGCGAGCTGTGCGTCCGGGACATATCCCAGGTCGATGCCGTTGCCAAGAAGTTCAGCGGTGCGCGCGGCTTTTTCGGCATCCAGGCGCGTGACCAGGATGCGCTCCTGGCCGGCATCGCGCAGTGCTTCGATAATGGCGGCAATCTGATCGGCGGTTTTACCGGCCCCGTAGACAACCTCGCCGGCCCCCTGGCGCACCCCGCGCGAAAGATCGAGCTGCGCAAAGCCCAAATCGGCGGTCGGAGCCGTCTGGATGCGCGTGAGGGCGTCGGCAGGGGTGACTGCTCCGCCGGCAACATCGCTCAGCAATTGCTCAAGATCTCGCTTATCCATATATGTTCCCTTCGACGGCGCAAAGTCTAGCACTCAAAGGGTATGTTTCCGAACACTAAGACAAAATTGTTCGGAAACTATAGGACAGACTGATCCAATTGTTGGACGGATCGACTAGTCGCGCAGGATGATGTCCATGGCGAGCATCAGGTTGCGCTCGTCGATGGTAAACGGGGCGGCCTCGCGCGTCTTGGGCTTGGCGCAAAACGCGATGCCCGTGCCTGCGGCCTGGATCATGGGGATGTCGTTGGCGCCGTCGCCGATCGCGACGGTATGGGCCATATCGACACCGCACTCAACTGCCCAGTCCAGCAGCTGGATAAGCTTGGACTCCTTGGTCACGATGTCTGCCGCCAGCTTACCCGTGAGCTTGTCGTCCACGACCTCCAGACGATTGGCCAGGCAAAAGTCGATGCCCGCGGCGGCTACGATCTTATCGGCGACCTCGTGGAAGCCGCCGCTCACCACGCCGACCTTCCAGCCCTTGCTGCGCGCCGAGCGCACAAGCTCCAGCGCGCCGGGAGTAAACGTCACGCGCTCAAAGGTGCGCTCGAACACGCTCTCGTCCAAGCCGGCAAGCAGCCCCACGCGCTCCTCGAGTGCCTGCTTAAAATCGAGTTCGCCGCGCATCGCACGCTCGGTAATTTGTGCTACCTGCTCGCCCGCGCCTGCCTCTTCGCCCAAAAGATCGATAACCTCCTGATTGATGAGGGTGGAGTCGATATCCATAACGATGAGGCGTGCAGTCATGTTGGGCCTTTCCGAGCGCGGTTGTATTGGGGCACATTGTCGCACGCGGCGTGCCTCGGCGACGACTGCGGTGCGCCAATTGTTTCGTCTCCGTCAAGTCTTTGGGCAGGAGCTACTTTTCCGCGGCACATCGACACAGGTGCGATAAGATAGAACGCCATGTCTGGCTGCGCGGTTTACGCAGGCCGGGCAAATCTGTACGACGCCGCCCGGAACGACACGGGGCGGCACAGATCCATAAAGGAGGATCACTGGTATGAGCCAGACCCGTCCCATTGACGAGCATTCCATGCACACCCGTACCTGCGGCGAGCTTCGCTTCGAGAACGTGGGCGAAGAAGTCACCCTCACCGGTTGGGTGAGCCGTCGCCGCGACCACGGCGGCCTTATCTTCTGCGACCTTCGCGATCGCGAGGGCATCACGCAGCTCACCTTCGACCCCGAGCATTCCGACGGCGATGCCTTTAAGATCGCCGAGACCATGCGTCCCGAGTGGCCCATCAAGATTCACGGCGTCGTGCGCGCCCGTGGCGAGGAGACCACCAACACCAAGCTCGCGACCGGCGAGATCGAGGTCCTGACCGATCATGCCGAGGTGCTCAACACTTCCGTCACCCCGCCGTTCCAGATCGAGGACGGCATCGAGACCAGCGAGGACACCCGCCTGCGCTATCGCTATCTGGACCTCCGTCGTCCCGAGATGATGGCCAACCTCAAGCTGCGCTCCGACTTTACCTTTGCCATTCGCGAGGCGCTGCACAACCGTGAGTTCATGGAGGTCGAGACGCCCTCCCTGTTCAAGTCCACGCCCGAGGGCGCCCGCGACTTCATCGTCCCCAGCCGCATCCAGCCGGGCAACTTCTACGCTCTACCGCAGTCCCCGCAGCTCCTGAAGCAGCTGCTTATGGTCGGTGGCGTCGAGCGCTACTACCAGGTTGCCAAGTGCTTCCGCGACGAGGACCTGCGTGCCGACCGTCAGCCCGAGTTCACCCAGGTCGATATCGAGATGTCCTTCGTGGACCAGAACGATGTCATGAGCGCGCTCGAAGAGGTTCTTGCCGATGCCTTCGGCCGCATGGGTGTCGAGATGCCCACGCCGCTGCGTCGTATGGACTACTGGGAGGCCATGGACACCTATGGCTCCGACAAGCCCGATACCCGCTATGGCATGCACTTGGTCGACCTGACCGACATCTTCGCCAACTCCAAGTTCAAGGTCTTTGCGACTGCCGCAAACGAGGAGGGCTCCGTCGTCAAGGCCATCAACGCCAAGGGCGCCGGTGCCTGGGCACGTGCCAAGATCGATAAGCTCGCCGGCGTGGCCTCCACGTTTGGCGCCAAGGGCCTGGCATGGATCGCCTTCCGCGAGGACGGCTCCATCAACAGCCCCATCGTCAAGTTCTTCTCGGACGAGGAGATGGCCGCTCTGCGCGAGCGCATGGACGTCGAGCCCGGCGACCTTGTGATGTTTGCCGCCGGCCCGCGCCTGCTCTCCGACGAGATCCTGGGCGGCATGCGTTCCCACATGGCCAACGCGCTCGAGATCAAGCGCGAGGGCCACGACTTCCTGTGGGTCGTCAACTTCCCGCTGTTCCACTGGGACGAGGATCGCAAGGCCTATGCAGCCGAGCATCAGCCCTTCACCCTGCCGACCGAGACCGACATCGCCAAGATCGAGGCCGATCCGTTGGCAGCCGGTTCTTGCACCTACGACTTTGTCATGGACGGCTTTGAGGCCGGTGGCGGCGGTATGCGTATCCACAACGCCGAGATGCAGATGTCCATGCTTAAGCTCCTGGGCTTTACCGAAGAGCGCGCCGAGTCGCAGTTTGGCTTCCTCATGGAGGCCCTCAAGTTTGGTGCGCCCCCGATGGGCGGCTTCGCCCTGGGCCTGGACCGCGTGTGCATGCTGCTCACCGGCTCCGACTCTATCCGCGACGTCATGGCGTTCCCCAAGACGGCCAGCGGCTCCGACCTCATGTCGGGCGCTCCGAGTGCCGTTTCCGGCGCCCAGCTCAAGGACGTCAGCCTGCGCTTGATGTAGGCGAGCGGCCACAAATTGCTTGCAACGAGGGAAGGACGTGTGCCTTCCCTCGTTTTTTATGCGCCGAGGTTGTGAGGGCATGGGATGACCGGGCGTCGCGGAAAGTGCGTCCCGGAATCTGCGTCCAGAACGGGTCGCGCTTTCCCAAAGGGGGTCCTCTGGGAAAGCGCGACCCAGAATTCGGCAAAATAATGGGACACAGTTTCCGGTTGAGCTGTCTAACGGAAACTGTGCCCCAGAATGAGCGCTCAAAACGGGCCGGGCTTTCCACAGCAACTGTCTGGCGGAAAGCCCGGCCCAGTTTCCTACAGCGAGTCTCTCTGAACGAGCTGCATGTGCATGACGGTGGTGGTGGGCTCGGCACCCTTGATCATGTCGAGCGCAATGTTGGCGGCCATGTGGCCTTCTTCGCGCAGGGGCTGGCGGACGGTCGTGAGTGCGGGGACGCAGCGCGTCGCAATCTCGTGATCGTCGAAGCCGACGACAGAAACTTCCGCCGGAACAGATAGGCCTGCCTCGTTGAGTGCGGTGATGACGCCAGCCGCGATACGGTCCGATCCGCAGAGCACGCCATCGAAAGCAATCTTGCGCGCGAGGATCTGGCGCATGGCCTGATAGCCGTCTCCGCTGTTCCAGCCGGTATAGATAACGTTTGCGTCTGGGAGGTCTCCGTCCAAGACAGCGCGGTAGCCGCGCAGGCGGTCGACAACAGCGGGGTTGTCTTGCGGTCCCAACACGGCGACGATATCTTTGCGCCCGCGCTCCTTCATGGCGTGTGCCGCAAAGCGTCCGCCCTCTTCGTCGTCAGAGTAGACCGTCGAGAACACATCGCGATAGGGGTGGCCCTCGAGCTGGCCGCACAACACGGTGGGTACGCCCAGCTCGCGCAGCACCTCGAGCAGCTCGCTGCCCTTGTAGGGGGAGACGTCGATCACGGCGTCGAACGAGCGGCGCTCAAAGTGCTCGCGTGCGCGGTTGCGCTCATGCGTAGAAGACGCCTGCAAGATAACGGGCAGATAGGACGACTCCGACAGTTCCTCGGTAATACCGCTCAAAAACTCGCTATAGGTGGGGTCGCTGAAGAGTTCACTCAGGGGCTCGGTCACGAGCACGGCGATGATTTCCGTGCGCCCGACAGCGAGCGCTCGGCCACGGGCATTGGGGACAAAATTGACTTTCTTGGCCGCCGCACGGACGCGCTTTTTGGTTTCCTCGCTAATGCGGGGCGAATCGTTGAGGGCGCGCGATGCCGTGGAGCGCGACACGCCGGCAGCTGCGGCAACCTCGGCAAGCGTAGGTGCGGTGCGAACTGGTTGGGTCATGGCGTCTCCTGGAAAATGCGGTCGATGTTGTCACTGATACGGGCTGGTGCGGATACAGCTTACTATAGTGCACCTGAACAGCGTTCATGATATCCGGTGACAGGTGTCGTTTTGCAACCAAGCCGCAATCGAATACGTCTCGTGTGGGTGAGATATCAGCGGGCGTGGCGGTTGCCTACGAGCTTAAGAACGATGTTTTGCGCTGAGTTTCGATACTCAGGGTGACATAAGTGTCGCAGCTGTACAACCGGTTGCACCGTTAATCCGACCAAATCGACCGTTCAGCGGACAACCGGTTGCACAATTTTTTGCATCGCCCGTAAGATAAGGACAACCGGTTGCACAAGAATCACTACGATGACGAAGGAGCATCACCATGGACGCCATTAACGATTGGGAAAACCAAGCGCTCACCCACAGGAACCGCCTGGCACCCCATGCGTACTTTATGGGTTACGAGACCGCCGATCTCGCCGCTACGTACAGCCGCGAGCTGTCGCGCGGGTTTGTCCAGCTGTCCGGCTCGTGGCAGTTCCGCCTCTTTGAGGGGCCTGCTGCCGTTTCCAACGAGGAGCTCTCCACGTACGAGCCCGAGTGGGATCACGTGGAGGTTCCGCACCTGTGGCAGGTGGATGGCTATGGCAACCTTGCCTACACCGACGAGGGTTTCCCGTTCCCGGTGGATCAGCCGTTCGTTCCCTCCGACGACCCCACGGGCGTCTACCAGCGCATCGTCAACCTTCCCGCCGTGCCTGCCGGCGCTCGCGAGATCATTCGCTTTGACGGCATCGAGAGCTATGGTGAGCTGTACGTCAACGGTCAGTTTATCGGCATGACCAAGGGCTCGCGCCTGTCTGCCGAGTTCGACGTGACCGACGCGCTCGTCGAGGGCGACAACCTGTTTGCGGTCAAGGTCCTGCAGTACAGCGATGGCAGCTATATCGAGGATCAGGACATGTGGTGGGCCTCGGGCATCTTCCGCGATGTGTACCTTATGCAGCGTCCCGCCGCGCACCTGGTCGACTTTAGGTTCCGCACGCACCGCGAGGGCGATGCCGCTCTGATCACGCTCGATACGGTGGCCGAGGGCGCTTCCCGTGTCGTGTTTACGCTCAGCGATGGCGAGAACGTGGTCGCTACGGGCGAGTGCGTCGATGGCCATGCCGAGTGCAGCGTTGCCGATGCCCACTTCTGGAACCCCGAGGACCCCTTCCTCTATGACCTTACGTTTGAGGTCTACGACGGCGACGAGGTCAGCGAGTACGTTCCGCATCACCAGGGACTTGCCGAGGTGACGGTCGAGGGCAATCATATCTACCTCAACGGCACTTACTTTAAGATGCATGGCGTCAACCGCCACGATCACGACGATCACAAGGGTCGCGCCGTGGGCCTCGATCGCATGCGCCGCGACCTGGAGCTCATGAAGCGGCACAACATCAACGCGGTGCGCACCTCTCACTATGCCAATGACCCGCGCTTCTACGAGCTGTGTGATGAGTATGGCATCATGCTGGTCGCCGAGACCGATATGGAGAGCCACGGCTTCGAGAATATCGGCAACATCGCCCTGGTCACCGACGATCCGGCATGGGAGCCGGCCTACGTCGACCGCATTGAGCGCCTGGTGATGCAGGAGCGCAACCACGCCTGCATCATTATGTGGTCGATGGGCAACGAGAGCGGCTATGGCTGCAACATCCGCGCGATGTACGCCAAGGCTCACGAGCTCGATGATCGTCCGGTCCATTACGAGGAGGACCGCAACGCCGATACCGTCGACGTCATTTCCACGATGTACTCCCGTGTGTCGCAGATGAACGACTTTGGCGAGCATCCGTTCCCCAAGCCGCGCATCAACTGCGAGTACGGCCACTCCATGGGCAATGGCCCCGGAGGCCTGTCCGAGTACCAGGAGGTCTTCGATCGCTGGGATTGCATCCAAGGCCAGTTTATCTGGGAATGGTGCGACCACGGTTTGGCTGCTGTGGCCGAGGACGGCGTTGCCTACGATATGTATGGTGGCGACAACGGCGATTACCCCAACAACAGCAACTTCTGCATCGATGGCATGGTGTTCCCCTGGCAGCAGCCGAGCCCGGGCCTTACCGAGTACGGCCAGGTCATCTGCCCGGTCCGCATGGCTTATGACGCCGAGGCAGGCGAGCTGACCGTCACCAACAAGCGTTGGTTCACCACCCTCGAGGATGTCTGCCTGTCGGCCGAGACCCTGGTGGACGGCGACGTGGTCTGCCGCAAGACGCTCATGCCCGGCGCGGTTGCCCCCGGCGAGTCCGTCCAGCTGCCGCTGGTGATTCGCGAGGCCGCAGCGGGCGAGACCCTGCTGACCGTGCGCGCCTACACCATGGCCGCTCACGTCTGGTGCGAGCCGATGTTCCAGCTGGGCGCAAGCCAGTTTGCCATCGCAAACCATCCGGCGCCGGCCATCGTGCCCCCCGCTCGTCCTGAGCTTACGGTTGAGGAGACCGAGCAGGAGATCCGCATCCACTCCCTCAACGGCGAGCTGACCTTCAGCAAAGTCAACGGTACCGTGAGCGAGTGGAAGGCATCCGGCCGCGACGTAATGGCCTCTGGTCCCCAGGTTGGTTTTTGGCATCCGCTCGTCGATAACCATGCCCAGGAGTATGACTCACTGTGGAAGGACAACTTCATCGATGTGATGCAGACGTCTACCCGCAAGGTTTCTTGGAAGCAGGATGGCAATGCGGTCGTCGTTACCGTGAGCCAGCGTATCGCTCCTCCCGTCCGCGCGTTCGGCATGCGCGTCGAGCTCGTCTACACCGTGCTTCCGAGCGGTCGCGTCGACCTCAAGGTTTCCGGCGAGCCCTACGGCGATTACTCGGATATCATCCCGCGCATCGGCATCTCCTTCGAGGTCCCCGGTTGCGATCGTGCCGTCGAGTGGTATGGCCACGGCCCGGGCGAGAACTATCCGGACTCGCTGCGCGCCAACCCGGTCGGTCATTACCGCACTACGGTCGACGACATGTTCACGCCCTACGTTATGCCTCAGGATTGCGCTAACCGCGAGGGCACCCGTTGGGTCGCCCTGCGCTCTAGCCACGGTGACGGTCTGGTCGTGACGCGTCCGAGCGACGCCGCTTCCAACCCGTTCTCGTTCTCGGCATGGCCCTATAGCTGCGAGGCCATCGATAACGCCAAGCACGTCTACGACCTTGTCAAGGGCGACGCGGTTACGGTCAATATCAACGACCAGCTGCTCGGCCTTGGTTCGAACTCTTGGGGTTCCGAGGTGCTCGATTCCTACCGCACCCGTTTTGAGAGCTTCAGCTTTGAGGTGTCCCTGCGACCGCTGACGTCTGCCGATCTGGCTCAGGCGCTGGCACCCATTAAGGAGGCATAAGTCATGCATGTCTTTAACTCGCGCGCCGATTTCGACGCTCAGATGAAGTCCGTCAAGAAGTGGATGCGCACCGGTCAGGCGCTCGATGGCGTTGCCGACCTGCAGCACGACGTGGCTTACTCCATCGGCGACTCGTTGGTGTACTGGTGGGTCTATGCCCGCGAGGCCGCTACCGCCGATCTGGTCGGTCACCGTCGCTACCATGCCGTGCTCGCTCCGCTCGACGGCGACCTGACCGTCGAGGTGGCTTCCAAGGCGGATCTTACCTGCACGCGCACTTACAGCGATATCGACGATCGCGAGCGCTTTGAGGGTATGGGGGAGACCGTGACGATTCCCGCCGGCGGCGTTGCCGTCGTCGAAATTGACGAGGCCTACCGTGTCGTGGCCGATGTCGCGGATTCCCGCGTCGTGGTACTGCACGTGACGGTTGAAGGTTATTCCTTCCCCAACAAGTAGTATTCGTCCGTTTGGGCGTTTGCTTAGCGCCGTTAAGGGGGATGGCTTTGTTGACTCCCTTTTCCCCATTCCCCTTAGCAGGTGCGCCGTCCACGATTGCGCTTGCAGTCCGGACGGTTTTAGATGAGATATAACGGATGATTGGGAGGGCTTATGAGCTCTGAAAAACGAGGAACGATTGGTTCGTTCGCTCTGCTGGGCATGACGGTCGCCGCCGTGTTCGGTATCAAGAACATCATCAACAACAACGCGGCCATCGGCTTGGCAGCTGCGCCGTCGTTCTTCTTCGCCACGCTTTTGTACTTTGTCCCCTATACCCTGGTTACCGCCGAGTTCGTCGGCCTTAACAAGGACTCCGAGTCGGGCGTGTACGCCTGGGTCAAGACCTCGATGGGCGGCCGCTGGGCATTCCTGACGGCGTTTAGCTACTGGTTCGTTAACCTGTTCTACTTTGCGTCCGTCCTGCCTAACGTCATCATTTACGCGAGCTACGTGTTCTTTGGTGCCAATGCCGAGCTCTCGCAGCTGTGGATCACCATTATCGAGATCGTCGTCTTTGCTATCGCCACGTGGGTTTCGACCAAGGGCGCTAAGTGGATCGGCTCCATTTCCTCCTTCGGCTCGACCGCGGCTCTCGGCCTGACTGCCGTGTTCATCTTGCTGTCCCTGGCTGCTGCCTTTGGCGGCGTCGAGTTCGCTACGGCTCCTACCCCCGCTAACATGGCTCCCGACACGACCAACTTCGCAACTATGTGGGGCTTCTTCGGTACGCTTGCCTGGATCATCCAGGGCGTTGGCGGCGCTGAGTCTGTCGGCGTGTTCCTTAACGACCTTAAGGGTGGCGTCAAGGCCTTCGTGCGCACCGTCGTTATCGCCGGCCTGACCATCGGCCTTCTGTATGCAGGCGCTTCGCTGCTGGTCAACCTGTTCATTCCCGAGGGCGGCGTTGCCATCTCCACCGGTATCTTCGACGTATTCGGCGCTGTCTTTGCCCACTTTGGCATTCCCATGGAAGTGTCCACGCGCGTCATTGGCCTGATCCTTCTCGCTGCCACGCTGGGCTCCCTCATGATGTGGACCTCTGCTCCCATCAAGGTCTTCTTCACCGAGATCCCCAAGGGCGTCTTTGGTAGCAAGATCGTCGAGCTCAACGAGCACGGCATTCCTGCCCGCGCTGCCTGGCTGCAGTTTGCCATCGTCGTCCCCATCCTGATCATCCCGGCCCTGGGCTCCGGCAACCTAGACGACCTGCTCATGATCGTCACCAACATGACGGCTGCCACCGCTCTGCTCCCGCCGCTGCTGATCCTGCTTGCCTACTTTATGCTGCGCAAGAACTTCGATGCTGCTCCCCGTGGCTTCCGCATGGGTTCGCGTACCTTTGGCCTGGCCATTGCTGCATTCCTGCTTGTGGTCTTCTGCTTCGTGCTTATCTGCGGCACCATCCCGCTCGATCAGCCTCTGTGGCTGACACTGGTCTACAACGTTGGCGGTGTAGTTATCTTCCTGGGCCTTGCCGTGATGTGGTACAACCGCTACATCAACCGCCTGCGCGAGACCGATCCCGAGGCTGCCGAGAGCGAGCTTCGCCCCTCCGTCCTCGACATGATGGAGTAGCGGCTAGGATTAATCTGCGGCTGTGGAATAAATCGATTCCCTTTCCTAAGGAGGGGCCTTACGAGGCCCCTCCTTTTGTGTTTTGGGACATGGTTTTGGACCCCGTGGTCAAAAAATGCCAAATATGAGTACTGTTGCAAAAGAGGTGTCATATTTTTCGGCCCGTTCTGAGCGAAAATGGGCTCAAAATCAATTTATCTAACCCCCTTTAAAGGGCGTTTGACGGCTTTCAACCTCTTCGAATCGCTCAAAGTAGGCACTTTGCTCTCGATTTTGCTGCTACTAAATTGGTGACAGTACTCATATTTGCCACTTTTTGCCCACGAGGTGTTCAGAGGAGCTCTCGACAAGCATCTAACGCTACAATAACTACCACGTGGCTGGGTTTGCCGGCCGAATGTGCGATGTCGTGGGAGGGGACATGGTCGAGTTTACAAAGACGATTAAAGATCCGTTGGGATTACATGCCCGCCCGGTTGCGCTGCTCTATGACATCATTGCCAAGCATCGTAGCGACGTGTCGGTCAGCATCGGCGACCGCCATACCGACGGCCGTGACGTGATGGGCCTCATGGCGCTTTACGGCGAATGTGGCGAGAGTGTCGTCTTTCGCGTTTCGGGCGTGGATGAGGCCTCCTGCGTCACATCGATCAGAAACCTCTCGCTCTAACCTCAACAATGTGACAAAGGGGCAGTCCCTTCTGTTACATAAATTGGTATCAATAGGCACTGCAAAGAGACGGTCTTTGCGGTGCCTTTGTTTCGTATGGGAAACTTTTTCGAAATCTGGATGGGGACCCTTTCCAAAAAGTTAACCACGTGTTAGTTTACTAAAGCGAACATAGGCGTGGTTAACTTTTACCGCGTCGATGTTAAGGACGAACTGACGTTAGGAGCCACTCATGTCTTGCGGACCGCAGATGCCGGCAATGCCGCTTTCGATGGTAAAAGCGGGCGAAACCGTGCGCGTGTCTCGTGTAAAGGGCAATGAGGATATGAAGCACCACCTCAAGGACCTCGGCTTTGTCGAGGGCAACGAAATCCACGTGGTGAGCTCGAGTGGCGCCAATATCATCGTCACGGTGCTGGGCGCACGCTTTGGCATCGATTCCAAGGTTGCCATGCACATCATGACCGTCGGTTAGTCGACGGTATTTCTGTACGCACTGAAAGGGGGACAAGTAAATGAAGACGTTGGGTGACGTTAAGGTGGGCGAGAGCTCCACCATCGTCAAGCTTCACGGTGAGGGTGCGCTTCGCCGCCACCTTATGGACCTGGGGCTCATCAAGGGCACTTCGTTCAAGGTCGTGAAGGTTGCGCCGCTCGGTGATCCGGTCGAGATCAACGTGCGCGGCTACGAGCTTTCCATCCGCAAGGAGGAGGCCGCCGTCGTCGAGGTTCAGTAAGGACTCGCGGCGCATATTTCTGCAGATAAAGTTAGGTTTTTCTAACTTAATGCAGCATCTTTGAAGCACATTATCCAGCCCGCGCGGAGAAAGCAGCGCAGGCACACAAGGAAGAAGGATTGAATGGCGGATTCTCAGATCCATGTCGCACTGGCGGGTAACCCCAACTGCGGCAAGACCACGCTTTTCAACCTGATCACCGGCGCCAACGGCTACGTTGGCAACTGGCCCGGGGTCACGGTTGAGAAAAAGGAAGCCAAGCTCCTAAGCGACAAGAACGTTACCATCACGGACCTCCCTGGCATCTACTCGCTTTCCCCCTACAGCCCCGAGGAGCAATGCTCGCGCGATTACCTCATGAGCGGCGAGCCCGATGTTGTCGTCCAGGTGGTCGATGCCACCAACCTCGAGCGTAACCTGTACCTGGCGCTTCAGGTTATCGAGACCGGCCTGCCCGTGGTCGTTACCCTCAACATGGCCGACCTGGTCGAGAAGAACGGCGATAAGATCGACACGGACAAGCTCTCCAAGAAGCTCGGTTGTCCGGTCATGATGATCTCGGCTCTTAAGAACAAGGGCATCAAGGAGCTCTTTGAGCAGGTCAAGAAGTCGGCGGCTGCCAAGGCCGACGCGCCGGCGCACAGGTTCGATTCCGCCATCGAGGACGTTCTGACCCACATCGAGAACAATCTGCCGGCGAGCGTTCCCGCCAACAAGCGTCGCTACTACGCCGTCAAGCTGTTCGAGCGCGACGCGGACGCCTGCAAGCTCATCAACCTCACCAAGGAGAAGGCCGCTCGCGTCGAGCAGCTGGTCGCCCAGTGCGAGCAGGATTGCGACGACGACGCCGAGTCCATCATCACCGGCGAGCGCTACGGCGTGATTGCCCACATCATCGACGAGTGCCTCACTAAGGCTCCGGCAAAGATGAGCACCTCCGAGAAGATCGACCGCGTGGTTACCAACCGTATCCTGGGCCTGCCGATCTTTGTGGTCATCATGTTCTGTGTGTACTACATTGCCGTCTCTACCTTGGGCGGCACGGTGACTGACTTCACCAACGACCAACTCTTCGGCACCGACGGCTGGTACGTGCTCGGTCAGGGTCGCGACGCCTATGACGCAGCTGTTGAGGCTGCGGGCGACAATGCCGACTCGGTCGACCCGGCACAGTACGGCCCCTATGTCCCGGGTATTACCACCATGGTCCACGACGCCCTTGTGGCGGGCGGCACCGAGGACGGTGGCCTGGTCGATTCGCTGGTCTGCGACGGTATCGTCGGCGGCCTGGGTGCCATCTTCGGCTTCGTGCCGCAGATGTTCCTGCTGTTCGTGATGCTGTCCTTCTTGGAGGACTGCGGCTACATGGCCCGCGTCGCCTTCATCATGGACCGCGTGTTCCGCCGCTTTGGCCTGTCCGGTAAGTCCTTCATCCCCATGCTCGTGTCCTCGGGCTGCGGCGTCCCCGGCGTCATGGCCACCAAGACCATCGAGAACGAGAAGGACCGCCGCATGACGGTCATGACCACCACGTTCATTCCCTGTGGCGCCAAGCTTCCGATTATTGCCCTGCTCATGGGCTCCATCATCGGCGATTCTTCTACCACCGCGGCATGGATCAGCCCGCTCTTCTACTTCCTGGGCGTCTTTGCCGTCATCGCCTCGGGCCTCATGCTCAAGAAGACCAAGCTCTTCGCCGGCCGCCCGACGCCGTTTGTTATGGAGCTTCCCGCCTACCACTTCCCGGCGATCCGCTCTTGGGCGCTGCACGTGTGGGAGCGCTGCTGGGCCTTTATCAAAAAGGCCGGCACGGTCATCTTCGCGTCCACTGTCGTCGTTTGGTTCCTCTCCAACTTTGGTAGCTACAACGGTTCCTTTGGCTTCCTGCCTGCGATGGACGGCATCCCCGAGGAGTTTATGGACTACTCCGTGCTCGCCATGCTGGGCAACCTGGTCGCCTGGATCTTCGCCCCGCTCGGCTTTAGCACCTGGCAGGCAACCGCGCTGACTGTCTCAGGCCTTGTCGCCAAGGAGAACGTCGTCGCCACCGCTGGCTCGCTGCTGTCCGTCGCCGACGCCGCCGAGACCGACCCGAGTCTGTGGACCGCGTTTGCCGGTATGTTCCCGACCATGGGCGCCTGCGTTGCCTTTGGCGCTTTCAACCTGCTGTGCGCCCCGTGCTTTGCCGCTATGGGTACTATCCGCAACCAGATGGACTCCGGCAAGTGGACCGCGATTGCCATCGGCTACGAGTGCGCCTTCGCTTGGGTGATCGGCCTGTTCATCAACCAGTTCTACAACCTGCTTGTCCTTGGGCAGTTTGGTATCTGGACGGTTGTGGCTATCGTGCTGCTGATTGCGATGCTCTTCCAGATCTTCCGTCCCATGCCTAAACACGCTTGGACCGACGAGGACGAGACCAACACTGCTTCCGCCGCAGTTTCCGCTTAAGTCCGAATAAGGATTAGCCCCTTTCCATGAGCCCGGGTGTCCCAGCGACACTCGGGCTTTTTGGTGCAATGGGGGACAGATTGCTTTGCTCCAGAAGTAAGATGTGGCGTTTCCGCAGATAAAACCGACCAAAACAAACCTGTCCCTTTTTGGTAGGTGGAGAATGGGGTAAAGTAAGTGGCGGTTAACTAGAGGAGGCTTGCTATGGCACCTATCGATATTGTTGTGTTGGCTGTTATCGGTATTGCGTTTGTCGCCGTGTGCGTACGCATCTACCGCAAGGGAACCTGCGCCGACTGCGCTCAGGGCGGCGTTTGCACGGGACATTGCTCCAACAAAAAGACTTGCGCCGCACTTAAGGGCGTGGACAAAATTGCCGAAGACTTGGGCCGCGGTATTAAATAAGGCCCGACATCCAGGCGCCAAGCTCGCCGTCGAAGGCATGACTAACTACCTGGGCCTCTAACTCCACCCCGCCCATCAGTTGCGGTGAAATGCGGACTGTTTTGGCTGTCAAAGGCCTTATCTACTCCGTATTCCACCGCAACTTTTTGTGGGGTGGGCTAGAGACGCTGCATGCGGTACCCGACGCCCATGTGCGTCTGAATCATCTTGGGGTGAGAGGGGTCTGCCTCGATCTTCTTGCGCAGGGTGCGCATGAACACGCGCAGGCTCGCCAGATCGCTGTCCCAGCTCGTGCCCCATATCTCGCGGGTGATGAAGGTGTGGGTGAGCACCTTGTCGACGTTTTTCGCCAGAAGGACGAGCAATTTGTACTCGGTTGGGGTGAGCGAGAGCTCGCGTCCGTCTTTCGTCGCGTATCCCGCGGCGTAGTCGATATGCAGCGGACCGTTGTCGAACGTGCTCGCTTCTGTCGACTCGCTCGACGCCATCGATGAGCGCCTCAAATTCGCACGGACGCGCGCGAGCAACTCATCCACAGAAAAGGGCTTGGTGAGGTAGTCGTCTGCCCCTGCGTCAAGTGCTGCAATCTTGTCGGAATCTTCGGAGCGCGCCGAAATGACGATAATGGGGACTGCCGACCAGCTTCGGATCTTCGTGATGACCTCGATACCGTCAATGTCGGGAAGGCCGAGGTCGAGCATGATGAGGCTGGGGCCGTGCGACACCGCATCCATGATGGCGGCCTGGCCGTTGCAAACCTTGCTCACGACATAGCCGTGGAGGTCAAGCGCGGTCGAAACGAGGTTTTGAACGGTCAGGTCATCTTCGACCAGGAGGATGCGTGGCTTAGCGGCATTATTCATGAATCTCGATCTCCTCGGCGGGCAGGGTAAAACGGAAGACGGCCCCATGGGGGTGGTTGTCGCGAGCTTCGATGACGCCGCCATGCACCTCCACGATGGAGCGGCAGAGCGACAGCCCAAGGCCGATGCTTCGACGCGAATCCACGGGCCGCGTATTGCGTGAGGTGAAGAAGCGCTCAAAGATATGAGGCTTGTCGCAGTCTGCCACACCCGGCCCATCGTCTGCGACGTCCACCACGACGAACGCACCCTCGCGACGTGCGCTGATGGTGACAGTCGAGTCCTCGGGCGTGTATTTGAAGGCGTTCATGATGAGATTCGTAAGCACCTGCATGATGAGATGGACGTCGATGCGTACCAGCAGGATGTCGTCAGTGTGCTCGATGGTGACGGTACGTCCATGCGATGCTTGGGCGACATGGCTGAGGGCGGCCTCGATGACCTCGTCGATGAGCTCGGATGTGAAGTTGAGGCGAATGGTGCCATCCTCGACGCGTGTGATGGCGAGGAGGTTCTCCACGGTATCGATAAGCCAGAGGGAGTCGTCGTAGATGGCATCGGCAAGATCGCAGCGTTGTTCGAGGCTGAGCATCTCGTCGCTCTTCCGAAGGATTGCCGCAGATCCGGATATAGCCGTGAGGGGTGTCCTCAAATCGTGGCCGATGGAGCGCAAAAGGTTGGCGCGCAGCTGCTCGTTTTTCGCCAAGACCGCAGCCTCTTCGCGCTCTTGCGCCGCCCGGTCGCTTTCGAGCGCCAAGGCGCATTCGCCTACGATAGATAGGACGATCGAATGCTCGAAGGCTTCGATCTCGCGCCCCTCCAGGTCGATGCCGATGACACCGAATACCTTGTCGCCGGTGCGAACCGCGAGGTAGAGGCAGCGCGCCTCAGGCAGGGTCCGCGTGCTTGCGCCCGCGCGCTTGTTGTTGGTGTAGGTCCAGGTTGCAACGGCGCGCTCGTAGTCGGTGAGCAGCGACGCGGATCGGTTTTCGGTGCCAGCGGACTCATAGAGCGTCTTGCCGAGCGTGCCGTGTTCGGCGGTGTAGAAGACCACGTCGAGTTTTAGCAGTTTGATGAGTTGGTTCATGGCGACGCGGGCGCACTCCTCCGCGCTATGGGCTTGCTGTAAGAGCTGGTTCGTTTCGAGGAGTACGCGCGTTTTGAATGCGTTCTCGGCGGAGGTGCGGGCATTGTCGGCGATGCGCGCAGTTAACTCGCCGGCGACCATAGCGGTAGCGAACATGATGCCGAACGTGACCAGATAGCTTCGGTCGTAGCTGGCGAGCGAAAACAGAGGCGTTACGAAGCAGAAGTTGTAAAGCACTACAGAGAGCACGCTCGATACGATCGTGCAGATACGCCCCGTCGTGGTGACGGCGGTCAGCAGGGCCGTGAGGATATAGAGGGATATGATGCTGGAATCGGCAAATCCCAGATGGCGGAAAGCCGTGCCGATCGCCGTGGCGACAAGAGAGAGGGCCAGCGTGCGAAGCACGTTTCGGCTGCTGGGCGGCTGCAGGGCGAGCGCATGGCGGCGTCCTTTGGGTCGGGAGGGCGGAGTCGACTGGTCTGGAATGATGTAAATGTCGAGGTTCGGGGCGAATGTTATGAGCTGTTCTACGAGAGATTTGCGGCCAAAGAGGGCCTGACGGACGCTGCTGTGCTCGCCCGTGCGCCCCATGACGATCTTCGAAATACCCGACAGGCGCGCGAACTCGGAGATCTGAAACGCGACGTCGTCGCCATAGACGGTTTCCATATGTGCTCCGAGCTGCTCGGCTAGGGCGATATTGTCTGCAAGCTTGGCGCGCTCATCATCGCTCATGGCTTGCGTGCGCGGGCTCTCTACGAACAGGGCGACGAGCTCGCTGCGAAACGCTTTCGCCATGCGTGCGGCGGCACGGACGATGCGGGGATTGGTCGGCGCCGGGGAGACACAGACTAAGATACGCTCCCTGGTGTAGTAGTCACGGTTTCCCAGCACGCGTGCGGCGTCTGTGAGGTGGCCGGTGCGATCGGCGCAGCGGCGCAGCGCGATTTCTCGGAGTGCGGTGAGGTTCTCGACGGTAAAAAAATGCTGTTGCGCTCGCTCGGCTTGTGCGGGACGGTAGACGAGGCCGGCGCGAAGGCGCTCAAGTAGGTCTTCGGGCTCTATGTCGACGAGCTCGACCTGGTCGGCATCATCGAAGATGCGGTCGGGGATTCGTTCGCTCACGACAACGCCGGTGATGGATGCAACCATGTCGTTTAGGCTCTCGATATGCTGAACGTTCACGGTCGTATAGACGTCGATGCCTGCATGTAGAAGTTCCTCGACGTCTTGATAGCGTTTGTCGTGGCGAGACCCCGGCGCATTCGTATGGGCGAGCTCGTCGACAAGGATGAGCTGAGGGGCGCGTTCGATAGCCGCATCTAGATCGAACTCGCTGAGCGCAATGCCGTTGTGCTCGATGAGTTTACAGGGCACGTTCTCAAGCCCTTGTGCAAGATGGGCAGTTGCCGGACGTTCGTGCGGCTCGATGTATCCCGCGACGACGTCGACACCTCGCCGCTTGGCGGCGTGGGCGGCTTGAAGCATCGCATAGGTTTTGCCTGCACCAGCAGCGTAGCCAAAGAAAATCTTGAGGTGTCCCCGGCTGGTTCGAGCGTCATCGGCGACCTCGTCTTTCTCAATTGCCTTGAGGATGAGGTCTGGATTGACGCGAGTGTCCGATGCGTCGCGCTGCATAGCGTAGCCTTTCTGAAACGTTGTCCATGCGTGCATACGCGGTGAGGACGCCACTGTATGCTCGCGAGGTCGAGTATAGGCGCACTGCAGCCGCAATAGTGCTTTCTACCTGCATCTTTACGGCATCTTAAGGTCGTGAGCCCCGGCCCTCACGCCTCTTTAATCTCTAGAAGCGTTTACTGTCCCCAGGCGCTTGCGAGAGCAGGCGTCCGAGACATCGGACCGCGCGTGAAAGGGGCGGTAATGGACATCCTCATTCCCATTATCGGAGTCGTCTGCATCGGACTCCTTATCTATTACATCTACATTCTGATGAGGAGTGATTCGTAAACTATGGACGCTGCGATTCAGTACATCTTGTACTTTGCCGTGCTCGTCGTCCTGGCCGTTCCGCTCGGTCGGTTCATGGCCCATATCATGGATGGCGAGCATACGTTCCTGTCGCCTGTGATTGCTCCTGTGGAGCGTGGCGTCTATCGTCTGCTTCGCATCGACGCGGCAGAGCAGATGGGGTGTAGGCGCTATCTGGCGAGCGTGCTGGTCTTTTCGGGGATCGGCCTCGTGGCCCTTGTGGCACTCCAAGCGCTTCAGCCCTTCTTGCCAGGCAATCCCCAGCACCTGCCGGGTGTGTCATGGGACCTGTCGTTCAATACGGCCGCTTCCTTCATAACCAACACCAATTGGCAATCCTATTCCGGTGAGACCACCCTGTCCTACCTTGTGCAGTTCATGGGCCTCACCGTGCAGAACTTCTTGTCCGCCGGCACCGGTATTGCGGTCATGTTCGCGCTGATCCGCGGCTTCCGTCAGGTCAAGGAGCAGGGTCTGGGTTCCTTCTGGGTCGACCTCACCCGCACCGTCCTGTATGTGCTCATCCCGCTGAACCTCGTGTTCGGCATCTGCCTGGCTGCCGGTGGCGTCATCTCCAACTTCCAGCCGGCTCAGAAGGCTGAGCTCGTAGAGCCCGTCGCTGTCCAGCCTAATGCAGACGGCGGCTGGAGCGTCATCGACGGCGCCCAGATCGAGGGCGATACGGTCAAGGTCGACGGCAAGGTTGTCGAGGGTGCGCGCGTGGTCACTGAGCAGTTCCTGCCCCAGGGTCCCGCGGCTCCTCAGGTCGCCATCAAGCAGTCCGGCACCAACGGCGGCGGCTTCTTCGGCGTGAACTCAGCCCATCCGTATGAGAACCCCAGTGCCTTCACCAACATCATCGAGATGACCAGCCTGCTGCTGATCCCGGCCGCCTGCTGCTTCACCTTCGGTATCGGCGTCAAGAACACCAAGCAGGGCAAGGCCATCTTCGCAGCGATGCTTATCCTGCTCGTGGTCTTTACCGGCATCATCGCCGTTAACGAGCATGCGGGCACCCCGCAGCTGGCCGATGGCGGAGCGGTCAATATCGAGATGACCGACGGCCAGGCCGGCGGCAACATGGAGGGCAAGGAGAGCCGCTTCGGTATCGCCACCTCCTCCACGTGGTCGGCTTACACCACCGCCGCTTCCAACGGCTCGGTTAACTCCATGCACGACTCCTACACCCCGCTGGGCGGTTTTGTCCAGATGCTCCAGATGGCTCTGGGCGAGGTCGTCTTCGGCGGCGTGGGCTGCGGCCTGTACGGCATGATCGGCTTCGCCATCCTCACAGTGTTCATCGCCGGCCTTATGGTCGGCCGCACGCCCGAGTTCCTGGGCAAGAAGATCGAGCCGGGCGAGATGCGCTGGGCAGTTGTCCTGTGCCTGGCAACTCCGTTTGCCATTCTGGTGTGCTCGGCCATCGCCTGCATGGTGCCCGGTCTTGCCGACCAGCTCTCCAACGGCGGGGCGCATGGCTTCTCCGAGGTGCTGTATGCCTTCACCTCATGCGGCGGCAACAACGGCTCGGCGTTTGCAGGTATGAACTGCAACATTCCCTGGATCAACGTCATGCTCGGCCTCGAGATGCTGTTCGCCCGCTTCATGCCCATCATCGGTACGCTGGCTATCGCCGGCTCGCTGGCCAAGAAGGGTAAGGTCGCCGAGAGCGCCGGTACCCTGTCTACCACCAACGGCATGTTCGTATTCCTGCTCGTGTTCATCGTTCTGCTGATCGGTGCCCTGAGCTTCTTCCCGGCCCTGGCGCTTGGCCCCGTTGCCGAGTTCTTCCAGATGATTGCGTAAAGGAGGACGCAGATTTATGGCTATGCAAAAAGACATGATGGGCCGCGCGGTCCGCGACTCGTTTGCCAAGCTGGACCCTCGCGTCCAGATTCAAAACCCGGTCATGTTCCTGGTGTGGCTTTCAGCCGTCATGACCTCCGTCCTGGCCGCCGCTTCCATCTTCGGTGTGCAGGACGCGGGTGTGCCCACCTACTATGTGGTCGCCATCGCGGTCATCCTGTGGCTCACCGACCTGTTCTCGAACTTCGCCGAGGCGCTTGCCGAGGGCCGCGGTAAGGCTCAGGCCGATTCCCTGCGTGCGGCCAAGAAGGATGTCGTGGCCCATCGCATCGAGTCCGTTGAGGACAAGGAGCACTTCACCGTCGTTCCCGGCACCGAGCTCACGCGCGGCGACCTGGTGATCGTACGCGCCGGCGAGCAGATTCCCGGCGACGGCGACGTCATCGAGGGCGCTGCCTCCGTTGACGAGTCCGCCATCACCGGCGAGTCCGCCCCCGTGGTCCGCGAGGCCGGCGGCGACCGCTCTGCCGTTACCGGCGGTACCACGGTGCTGTCCGACTGGATTATCGTCAAGATCTCCAGTGAGCCCGGCCAGAGCTTCCTGGACAAGATGATCGCGATGGTCGAGGGTGCCGCGCGCAAGAAGACCCCTAACGAGATCGGTCTGGAGATCTTCCTGGTGGCCCTCTCCATCGTCTTTATCCTGGTCACGCTGGCCCTGTATTGTTACTCCTGCTTCTCGGTCGGTCTTAACGACATGGTCAACCCCACGGCCGTGACCACGCTCGTGGCACTGCTCGTGTGCTTGGCTCCCACTACCATCGGCGCCCTTCTGTCCGCCATCGGCATCGCCGGCATGAGCCGTCTGAACGAGGCCAACGTGCTGGCCATGTCCGGCCGCGCCATCGAGGCCGCCGGCGACGTCGACATCCTCATGCTCGACAAGACCGGCACCATCACCCTGGGTAACCGCCAAGCCGCCGAGTTCATCCCGGTCGACGGCGTCGATCCCGCGGAGCTGGCCGATGCCGCTCAGCTTTCCTCGCTGGCCGACGAGACTCCCGAGGGTCGTTCCATCGTCGTGCTCGCCAAGGAGCAGTTTGGGCTGCGCGGCCGCACACTCGAGGATAAGGGCATGGAGTTCATCCCCTTCACCGCGGCGACTCGCATGTCCGGTGTGAACTACGAGGGCAATGAGATCCGCAAGGGCGCTGCCGATTCCGTGCGCACCTATGTGGAGGCAGCCGGCGGCGTGTTCTCCCAGGAGTGCGACGAGGCCGTCGAACGCATCGCCAAGGCCGGCGGCACCCCGCTGGTCGTGACCAAGAACTGCCGCGTGCTGGGCGTTGTGTACCTCAAGGACATCATCAAGTCCGGCGTTAAGGAGAAGTTCGCCGACCTGCGCAAGATGGGCATCAAGACCATCATGGTGACGGGCGACAATCCGCTCACCGCCGCGGCAATCGCCGCCGAGGCCGGCGTTGACGACTTCCTGGCCGAGGCCACCCCCGAGGGCAAACTCGAGAAGATCCGCGAGTTCCAGCGTGAGGGTCACCTGGTCGCCATGACCGGCGACGGCACCAACGACGCGCCGGCGCTCGCCCAGGCGGACGTCGCCGTGGCCATGAACACCGGAACCCAGGCTGCCAAGGAGGCCGGCAACATGGTCGACCTCGACTCCAGCCCCACCAAGCTCATCGAGGTCGTGCGTATTGGCAAGCAGCTGCTCATGACCCGCGGTTCGCTCACGACCTTCTCGGTGGCTAACGACGTGGCGAAGTACTTCGCTATCATCCCGGCCCTGTTCTCGCCGATCTACCCGGGCCTTGGCGCGCTCAACATCCTCGGTCTGGCAAGCCCACTGTCCGCGGTTCTTTCGGCCATCATCTATAACGCGCTCGTTATCGTCGCGCTGATCCCGGCCGCGCTGAAGGGCGTTAAGTACCGCGAGGTCCCGTCCGGACAGCTGCTGACCCACAACCTACTCGTGTGGGGTCTGGGCGGCATTGTTGCCCCGTTCGTATTCATCAAGCTCATCGACATGCTGCTCGCGTTCTGCGGCATTATGTAAGTGGAGGTTTGTATGTTCAAAGGTGTTGCATCGCGCGCACTTGGCGTGTTCGCGCTGTTTACCGTTGTCTGCGGCCTGGGCTATACGCTCGTCGTGACCGGCATCGCCCAGGTTGCGTTCCCGTATCAGGCGAACGGTTCGCTCATTACGGTCGACGGCAAGGTTGTGGGCTCCGAGCTCATCGGCCAGAACTTCGAGGACGAGGACCACATGTGGGGCCGCATCCAGAACGTGTCAATTGTCGAAGGCGAAGACGGCGAGCTCGTGGCGTATGGTGCCCCGTCCAACCTGTCCCCGGCGAGTGAGGAGTACCGGCAGCTTGTGGACGCGCGCGTCGAGAAGATTCGCGCCTCCAACCCCGATGCCGATCTGGACGCTGTGCCCGTCGACCTGGTGACGTGTTCGGGGTCCGGCCTCGACCCGGAGATCTCTCCGGATGCCGCCGAGTACCAGGTCCCGCGCCTTGCCAAGGCCACGGGCAAAAGTAAGGACGAGGTGCGCGACATCATCGCCGCGTGCACCAAGGGCCGTTTCCTCGGCGTGTTCGGCGAGCCCACGGTTAACGTGCTCAAGGTGAACCTTATGCTGGACGGCGCGCTGTAAGTGAGGGAGTGGCGGATGAGGGCATGACTGACTATCTGAGCCCTCAATTCCACCCCGCCCATCAGCTGCGGTGGAATACGGACTGTTTTGCCTGTCAAAAGTCTCATCTACTCCGTATTCCACCGCAACTTTTTTGTGAGGGTCGGGATTGAAGGCGGGGAGTGCGAGCGAGTGCGAATGCGGCGGTTGCTGATACGATAGGTACGTCTGCAAGTGCCGCCGAGCGGCTCAAACGAAAGGAAGCCTGCATGGAGTCCTCCTCCTACCCGATGCTCTTTAGCCCGATCAAGGTCGGTACGACCGAGGTCAAGAACCGCGTCTTTATGCCGCCGGTATCCACCAACCTGGCCGATCATGGCTATGTGACCGACGACTTGGTCGATCATTACCGTGCCCGCGCCAAGGGCGGCGTGGGCCTCATCATTACCGAGGTCGTGACGGTCGAGCCCACCTATACCTATCTGCCGGGCGACATGTGCTGCTACGACGACACGTTTATCCCCGGCTGGGAAAAGCTCGCCACAGCCGTCCACGAGTACGGCTGCAAGATCATGCCGCAGCTCTTCCACCCCGCCTACATGGCCTTTAACATTCCGGGCACCCCGCGCCTGATCGCTCCGTCCTTTGTGGGCCCGTCTTATGCCCGCGAGGCTCCGCGTCCTATCACCATCGACGAGATCCACGAGCTCACGCATCAGTTTGGCGACGCTGCCGTGCGCATGCAGAAGGCCGGCGTCGATGGCGTCGAGGTCCATGCGGCACACGCCCACGGCATGCTCGGCGGCTTTTTGACCCCGCTCTATAACAAGCGCACCGACGAGTACGGTGGCTCGCTCGACGCCCGCATGCGCTTTTTGCTCGAGGTTATCGCCGAGATTCGCGAGCGCTGCGGCAAGGATTTCATCATCGACGTCCGTATCTCGGGCGACGAGTACACCGATGGCGGTCTGACCCTCAACGACATGATCTACGTCTCGCGTCGCCTGGAGAAGGCCGGCGTCGACATGATTCACGTGTCGGGCGGCACCACTATCAAGCGTGGCTCTGCGATTCCCGCCGCCGGCACCCAGCAGGCCTCGCACGCCGCCTGCTCGCGCGAGATTAAGAAGCACGTCAACATTCCCGTCGCCACCGTCGGCCGCATCAACGAGGCCTGGATCGCCGAGGAGCTGATCGAGGACGGCGCTGCCGACATCTGCATGATGGGCCGTGCCAATCTGTGCGATGCCGAGTTCTGCAACAAGGCCGCTGCCGGCAACGCCGACGACATCCGCCCCTGCATCGGTTGCCTGCGCTGCCTGAACGGCATCATGTTTGGCAAGCGCATCTCCTGCACCGTCAACCCGGACGTGGAGCGCGACGAGGCCGGTTACGAGCCTGCCGCCGAGGCCAAGAACGTGCTCGTTGTGGGTGCCGGTCCCGCGGGCATGGAGGCGGCCTATATTGCCGCCAAGCGCGGCCACAACGTGGTGCTCGTGGATAAGCAGGACGAGCCGGGCGGCGAGATGCGCATCGCGGCCGTTCCGCCGGCAAAGCAGGAGCTCACCCGCGTGATCAAGTATCAGTATCGTCGCCTGGCCGAGGCCGGCGTCGCGTGCGTCTTTGGTACCGAGCTTTCGGCCGAGGACATTCAGCGCGACTACGCGGGCTACGAGGTTGTCCTGGCTTATGGCGCCGAGCCCATTGCTCCAGCCTTTATGCAGGGCTTTAAGCAAGTTATGACGGCCGATGACCTGCTGGGCGGCAAGGCTTTCCCGGGCAAGAAGATTGTCATCGTCGGCGGCGGAACCGTCGGTTGCGAGACGGCCGACTACCTGGCCCCGCTGGTCAACGACCTGTCGCCGGCCAACCGCGATGTCACCGTCATCGAGATGACCAAGACGCTTGCCGCCAACGAGGGCGGTGCCGGTCGCGCGGTGCTCATCACGCGCATGCTCTCCAAGGGTGTTCACGTGCTGACCGAGGCCAAGGTGACCGAGATCACCGAGGACACCATCAGTTACGAGAAGGACGGCGAGGTCCACACCGTCACCGGTGCCGATACACTGGTGCTTGCCATGGGCTATCGTCCCAATACCAAGCTGGCTGACGACCTGGCTGCAGCCGGTGTTGCCACCCACGTGCTGGGCGATGCCAACAAGTGCGGCAACATCCGCGACGCTATCGGCGATGGCTACAAGATCGCCTGCGAACTCTAGTCAACCCCTTGGCGCATGGGGGCCAGGTTACTTTGCGCTAAGTTGATGCATGTAAACCTGACCCCATTGCACCATTTGATAAAACGCAAGCGCTCGCTGCCTGCGTTTTATCAAAGAAAGATTATTGTCGAGCCTTAAATGCCTTTTGTTTGTGTGCCTTCCGCAATCATATTGCGGTTGTAGACCAGGTGCAGATACATCGCATCGTGAGCGGCGGTGGGGTTGCGCGTCTCAATGGCGTCGGCCACACCGTGGTGCGTGCGGATGGTCTCCTCGACGAACTTTTTTGCCCGTTACGTCGATAAAGAGGGGAACGGATGCCTTGAGCACACCCATCAGACGGGTAACGGCGAGGTTGCCGCCATCCCAGGGCGGCTTCATGGGGTAGCGCCCGTACACATCGAATTTCTCCTCTCATAGATGTGCGGCACAAAGAGCCCCGAGTTCATATGAGCTCGGGGCTCTTTTCGTTTGGATTTCAGACGTATTGACAGACGAAAACAGTCTGCGTCCGGTATTGAGCCATACGAAAGCGAAATTATGCGTCTTAATTCCGTACGCAAATCAAGACGAAAACAGTTTGCGTCTTATATAAATCAGTACGCAAACGGTTTTCGTCTTATAATACGGTTATGAATGGTACGAAACGAGGGGGTTGTGCATATGGTTGTTAGAGAGAGCCCTACAGTCGAATACAAGGAAAGCGTTACGCCGACGTTTCTTAAAACGGTGAGCGCCTATGCAAACTATGGGACGGGCAAGATTGAGTTTGGCGTTGATGACGAGGGCGTGGTTGTCGGCCTTGCAGATCCGGTCGCAGAGTGTCTCCGCATCGAGAACATGATTAATGACAGCTTGGACCCCGCTCCCCGTTACACGCTCGAGCCCGATGAGAAACACGGGACCGTAATCCTTACGGTTTATGAGGGACAGGACAAACCCTATCGAAGCAAGGGAAAGGCCTACAGGCGAAACGATTCGGCAACGGTGGAGGTCGACCGGTTTGAGTATGGCAGGCTGACGCTCGAAGGCAGCAACGTAACGTTCGACGCGCTCACGTCGGCTCGCCAGGACTTGAGCTTTCATACGCTCGAGCATAAGTGTGTTGAACACCTCGGCATTTCCGAGCTAACGTCGGATATCTTGCGTACGCTCCGCTTGCTCGGCAAGGATGGCTATACCAATGCCGCGGCGATTTTAGCGGATAAGAATGATTTTCCAGGCATCGACTGCGTCCGTTTTGGCGATACCGAGGATGTGATCTTGGATCGCGAGGCGGCGACAAATGTATCCGCAATTGAGCAGGCGGACAGGGCGGTGGCTATGTTTGCACGCTACTACCGTTATGAGCGTATCGAAGGGATGGAGCGCGTCCAAACCGATCGAATTCCTCTTGAGGCATTCCGCGAAGCTGTTGCAAACGCTTTAGTGCATCGGACGTGGGACGTTCGAGCGAACGTTCAAATTGCCCTGTACGATGATCGCGTCGTTGTGACCTCCCCCGGATCGCTGCCCGCCGGTTTGACGACGGAACAATACCTGTATGGGCAGATATCCGTGCTCAGAAACCCCATCGTTGCAGAGGCCTTCTTAAAGCTGGATTACATCGAGAAATTTGGTACGGGAATTGCGCGCATTAGACGTGCCTATCGCGATTCGATCAATCAACCAATTTTTGATGTTCGCGGCGGCATGGTGGCCGTCACATTGCCCGTTACCGATGCCTTTGAAGGGTCCGAGGAAGAGGTCCAGGTTCTCAAGGCCTTGTCGGGCGGGCGAATTATGTCGCGAAGCGAGATTGAAAAACAGACGGGGCTGAGCCGCATGCGGACGTTGGCGGCACTCGAATCTCTGCTTGAACGGAATGCAATCGTAAGGCAGGGAACCGGGCGGGCCACGAAATACGAGCGCTCATAGTCCAAAAGAGCCCCGTCCCAAAAAGACTGATTGGGAGCTGGGGCGTGTCGATGAGATAGTATTACGTGATGAAATTCGACAAACCGTGGGCTTCATCCGAGGGCTTTATGGAACAGCACCAGCATTATCAGAGCCTGCAAGATCAGGCATACAACGCATTGCGCTCCAAGATCATCTATGCCGAGCTCAAGCCCGGCACGCGCCTTTCGGCGATTGGTCTGGAAAAGGAGACGGGAATCGGGCGCACGCCCATTCGCGAGTCCTTTGTGCGCCTGCGCGAGCAGGAGCTGGTGGAAACGCGTCCCAAGAGCGGCACCTACGTCTCTAAGATCAGTATGGAACACGCCGAGAATGCCTGTTTCTTGCGCGAGAAACTCGAAAGAAGCGTACTCATAAAATGCTGTTCGGCCGCTTCGCCCGAGCAAAAGCATCGGCTCGAGCAGATTCTTGCCGAGTCCGAGTCGCTCGACCATAGCGAAACGCGTCGTTTCTTTGACCTGGACAACCTGTTCCATGAGACGTGTTTTGAGATTGCTGGCCGCCATATGTTGTGGGATTGGATGAAGAGCGTCAACACGCATTTTGAGCGATACAACTGGTTGCGTATGGTGTCGCAGGATCTGGATTGGGAGCCGATTCGTCGACAACATCGTCGGATTCTCGAGGCCATTAAGAGGGGCGATACCGACACGGCGAGCTACCTGGCAGAGACGCACTTGCACCTGATGCCCGAGGAGCAGGGCCCGGTTATCGCCTTGCATCCCGACTATTTCGAGCTGTCCAAAGACTCGTCTATCTAGCCCATCACCGCATCTGCTCGAGACGCAAAAACGATGCTGCTCACCTACAGCGTTTTGCAAGCGAGATTATTAAAAATGCCTAAAATGGCTCAGACTGCCGACAATGGGGAAACGGGGTGCGCTATGGCGCAGATGAGAATCAAGGACATTGCCGCCGAGGCGGGCGTGAGCCCGGCCACGGTTTCGCGCTACCTCAATAACCGCCCCGGGCAGATGACCGAGGAGACCCGCGCCCGCATCGCAGCGGTTATCGAACGCACCGGCTATCGCCCGCGTGCCGCCGCGCGCAATCTGCGCAGCTCGCGCACCAATCTCATCGGCGTGATCCTGGCCGACATTGGCAACCCGTTCTCGAGCGCCGTGCTCGAGGGCCTTTCCGCCAGTGCCGCCGCGCGCGGCTGCTCGCTTCTGACGGCCATTAGCGGCAATGACCCCGCCAAGGAAGCAGAGTCGCTCACTAGACTTATCGATGCCGGCGTGGACGGCCTCGTCGTCAACACCTGTGGCGGCAACGACGAGGCAATCGTCGCAGCCGCGGGACGCCTGCCTGTTGTGCTGCTCGACCGCGATGTTGCCGCCGGCGGTGTCGATCTGGTGACCTCTAACAACCGCGAGCTGGTTGCCGGCCTGGTAGACGCCTTGGCCGCTGCTGGCAGCGAGCGCCTGTGCCTGCTCACCGAGGCAAGCGATGACAGCCCCGTGCGTCGCGAGCGCGCCGAGGGCTTTGCCGACGAGCTTTCGCGCCGCGGTCTTGCGGGCGAGGTTGTCACCCTGGCCGACGGTGGCGCCACGGGTGTCAGTCGCCTGGACGGAGCTATCCGTAACTATGCGGGTAAAAAGCTCGGCCTCATTGCCGTCAACGGCCTGGTCTTTCTGCGTCTGACCGAGGCGCTGGCGCAGTCGGGACCTTCGTTGCCGGCTGGCCTCAAGATTGCGACGTTTGACGATTACCCCTGGAACCACGTGCTCTTTGGCGGTGTGACCACGGCCGCGCAAGACACCCTCACCATTGCCGAGCGCGTAGTCGAGCGCCTGTCCGAGCGCATCGACATCGTTACCACTACGGTGGGCGATGCCGCAAAGCTCGCCCCCAAGCGCATCGAGATACCCGGCCGCATCGAACACCGCGCTTCGACCTCGCGCTAGCCGCTCGTTCGCAATGGCCTGCTCAAGCACGTTTTTTGAGCGCTTGATACGCTTTAACCCTGCGGAAACATTTTTCTGCGATAGTATCTGCGATATAGACCAGTCGAAACCCGCCCGAAAGAAAGGGGAGCGACATGAACCAGCAGAACATCGATTACGTACTCCGCTCCGTAGAGCAGCGCGATATCCGCTTTGTGCGTCTGTGGTTTGTCGACATTCTCGGCCGCCTCAAGAACTTTGCCATCAGCCCCGAGGACCTCGAGGTCGCTTTTGAGGAGGGTATTGGCTTTGACGGCTCCGCCATCGAGGGCTTTGCCACGCCCGAGGAAGCCGACATGCTGGCGTTCCCCGATGCTTCGACCTTCCAGATCCTGCCGTGGCGCCCGAGCCACAACGGCGTCGCCCGTGTGTTCTGCGACGTGTGCACCCCCGATCGCAAGCCGTTTGCCGGCGACCCGCGCGATGCCCTGCGCCGCATGTTCCGCAAGGCTGAGAAGGCTGGCTATCTGCTCAACGTGGGCGCCGAGCTGGAGTACTACTACTTCCCCGACGAGCACACCCCCGAGCCGCTCGACAACGTGGGCTACTTCGATCTTTCGGTGAGCGATGCCGCTCGCGACCTGCGTCGCAACACGGTCCTCACGCTCGAGAAGATGTCCGTGCCCGTGGAGTACACCTTCCACGCCGCCGGCCGCTCGCAGCATGGCATGAGCCTGCGCCACGCCGAGGCCCTGAGCATGTCTGACGCCATCACCACGGCCAAACTCATCATTAAGCAGCAGGCCTACGAGAGCGGTTGCCACGCCTCCTTTATGCCCAAGCCGTTGGCGGGCGAGGACGGCAGTGCCATGTTCCTGTGCCAGTCGCTATTCGACCACGACGGCAACAACGTGTTTTGGGGCGAGGACGACGAGAAGTACCATCTCTCCGACGTCGCCAAGCACTATATGGCTGGCATCCTGGCGCATGCCCGCGAGATCAGCGCCATCACCAACCCCACGGTCAACTCGTACAAGCGCATCACCACGGGTGGCGACTCCGTGCCGCAGTACGCCACGTGGGGCCTGCGCAACCGCGCGAGTATGGTCCGCATCCCGGTCTACAAGCCCGGCAAGCAGCTGTCCACGCGCATCGAGCTTCGTAGCCCCGACCCCATGGCCAACCCGTACCTGGTCAACGCCGTCACGCTGGCGGCTGGTCTGGACGGCATCGAGCGCAAGCTGGAACTCCCGCCCGAGGCCACGGCCGAGACGCTCAAGCTTACCGACCGTCAGATGGTCGAGGCCGGCTACGCGCCGCTGCCGCGCTCGCTCAAAGAGGCGCTCGACGTGTTTGAGGACTCGCAGTTTATGAAGGATGCTCTCGGCGAGCACATCCACAGCTTCTTCCTCAAAAAGAAGCGCGACGAGTGGCATAAGTTTGAGTCTACGATCACCGAGTGGGAGATCAAGCACTACCTGGCGAACTCCTAATCGCGCTGGCTTGTTCCAGTACGATTGAGCTCATTTCTTTGGAGGCCGATATGTCCGAAAAGAGTGCCCTGTTCATGGCGCGCACGACGCGCTTCCACGAGTTTGCCCGCAGCTTGACGACTACCCTGGGTGTCGAGGTGAGCCTGGCAACCCCTGATTCGCCAACTGCGGCGCACGACTTTGACCTGCTGATTCTCGATTCCGATGGCATCCGCAGCGACCGCATCGATCAGATTGCCAAGTGGCTTGACGACCGCGGCGGCGTTCCCATGCTGGTGATCGTCGACGACGAGGCGCTCGGCACCCTGCGCCTGCCGAATCACGCGCATGCCGACTTTGTATGCCCCACGGCGACGCCCAACGAGCTCAAGGCTCGCGCGCAGCGCCTGATGGGCGAGGAGGAGACCGTCACCGCCGACGATGTGCTCAACATCGATAACCTCGAGATCAACCTGGCTACCTACCAGGTGACGCTCGATAACGAGCCCATCGACCTGACGCTGATGGAGTACTCGCTGCTGAGCTTTTTGGCGACGCATCCCAACCGTGCCTACAGCCGCGAGGTGCTGCTGCACCGCGTATGGGGCTTTGAGTACTGCGGCGGCACGCGCACCGTCGACGTGCACATCCGACGCATCCGCTCCAAGGTGGGCCCGCAGATCGCGGCGCACATCACCACCGTCCGCGGCGTGGGCTATCTGTTTAAGGACTAGATTTCCACCACAAAGGGGACAGACACCTTTGTGGTGGTTTTGACGCAGGTGCGGGCTCCTTTCGAGTTTGCAGCAGAACTTAAGCCTTCCTAAAAGATTGCGTTCTCGTACACGTACGCCCGCATATTGGGGTACAACTCAACGTGAACAATGATGGCCCGCCACATGTTTGGCGGGCCTTTGGTTATTTGACGAAAGGATCGCAGCCATGAGCGAGAACGATTCCCAGCGTCCCCAGGATGCGGGCAACGCCGGCGAGACTCAGCAGCAGCCGCGCGTGCAGGTGGAGTCGACGCCTGCCGACAGCAACATTCCCTACGTGCAGGCCTACGATACGCAGACCGGCAAGCCGCTGGGCGGCCAACAGGTCGTGAACAAGCACACGGTGGTCAAGACCAAGACCAAAAAGCTACCGATCTTTATCACAGCGCTTGCCGGCTGCGCATGTGGTGCCCTGCTGGTCATCGCGCTCATTATGAGTGGCACGCTCGATATCGGTGGCGGCAAGAATGCCGTGACGGCGGGCGCTTCGGGTTCGTCGACGCAAAAGATCACGATCGACTCCGAGGACACCACGCTGGCCGAGGCCGTTTCTGCCAAGGCCCTGCCCTCCGTGGTTTCCATTACCGCCACTTCGAGCGGCAGCCAGAATGGCTCGCTTTCGCAGTCTGCCGACGAGTCGGACAACTCGGGCAGCGTCGGTTCGGGCGTGGTGCTCGATACCGAGGGCCATATCCTCACCAACAACCACGTGGTCGATGGCTATGACCAGTACGTGGTGACCATGGATGACGGCACTACGTACGAGGCCGAGTTCGTGGGCAACGATGCCTCGAGCGACCTGGCCGTCATCAAGCTCAAGGACGCCGACGCCTCCAAGCTCACCCCGATCGAGATCGGCGATTCCTCCAAGCTCAACGTGGGCGAGTGGGTCATGGCGATCGGCTCGCCGTTCGGCAACGAGCAGTCTGTCTCCACGGGCATTGTGTCGGCGCTGTATCGCTCAACGGCCATGAGCTCTACCAACGGTAACACCATCTATGCCAACATGATCCAGACCGATGCCGCCATCAACCCGGGCAACTCCGGCGGTGCGCTCGTCAACGACAACGGTGAGCTTGTGGGTATCAACTCGCTTATCGAGAGCTACTCGGGCTCCAGCTCGGGCGTGGGTTTTGCCATTCCGGTTAACTACGCCAAGAACATTGCCGACCAGATCATCGACGGTAAGACGCCGGTGCATCCGTACATGGGCGCTACGCTTTCGAGCGTCAATGCGCTTAACGCCCGCACCAACAAGTTGAGCACCGATAGCGGCGCGTATGTGGCGAGCGTCGTTGAGGATGGTCCTGCCGCCAAGGCCGGCATTCAGGAGGGCGACGTCATCACCAAGCTGGGCGACGATGAGATTTCGAGCGCCGACGGCCTGATCATCGCGCTGCGCAGCCACGAGGTGGGCGAGAAGGTCGAGATCACGCTCATGCGCGGCAAGGAAGAGAAGAAGGTCACGGTTGAGCTGGGCTCCGACGAGGAGCTGCAGAACCAGCAGCAGAACGACAGCGCGACCGATACCGGCAACGGCGGTATTACCGACGAGCAGCTGCGCCAGTATCTGGAGGAGCTGCTTGGCCAGCAGGGCCAGGGTCAGGGCAACGGCCAGGGTTTCTAACGAGCTGTATCGCACATATCGAGGCCAGAGGGGGCTGTTCCGCCAGCGCGGGACAGCCCCTCTTTTCGTAGTGATCCATTGGGGATGGAGGAAAACGGATCACTTGGGGCTGACAAGAGGCCTGGTTCGGAATGGTCTGGACAGTTAGTTCAGATACGTATAAATCTGGGGCAGCTTGGGATGCGTTTTGAGCAATTATTGATTGGGATGGGGCTTGAATGGGTGTTTGGGAGGGAGAACGGGGCGTTTACATGGTCTCGAGGAGCCCAAATTAGTTGAAACAGGGGTGTTCGTGCCTGATTCAGCTCTAGCATTTATACGTATCTGAACTAACTGTCCACCCCAGTCTGGCGGCTGCCGATTCGGTGCGGTTCGAAAGGGTTATTCGGCCCCATCGTGACCGGTGGTACTCTAGTATCCGTTTGAAATCGAGCGAAGGAGTGCCGCTATGGAGCAATCGAGCCTGTTTGGCGACGGTGTGGACATCGATACCGAAACGCCCGCGAGCGCGGATGCCGCCGCACCGGCCGATGCCCGTGCCCAGGCGGCAGCGCGCGCGGCCGAGCTGCGCCACGAGCTCGACTACCACGCCTATCGCTACTACATGCTCGACGCGCCCGAGATCACGGACGCCGCCTTTGACAAAATGCTCGTTGAGCTGCAGGAGATCGAGGCGGCCTATCCTGACCTGGTGACGCCCGACAGCTATACCCAGCGCGTGGGCGGCTACGTGAGCGAGCAGTTTACGCCGGTCACGCATATGGCGCGCATGTATTCCATGGACGATGCCATGGATCTGGACGAACTCGACGCGTGGCTCCAGCGCACCGAGGATGCGCTCGGTGCCGGTAGCGTCACCTATACCTGCGAGCTTAAGATCGACGGTCTGGGCGTTGCGCTTACCTATCAAAACGGTACCTTTGTGCGCGCCGCCACACGTGGCGATGGCACCACGGGCGAGGACGTGTCGCTCAACGTCCGTACCATCAAGGACGTGCCCATGCACCTGTCCGAGCCGGCGCTCGCCCACATGGGCGCCGACCGCGAGCGCACCATCGAGGTACGCGGCGAGGTCTATATGCCTAAGGGCAGCTTTGTTCGTCTAAATGAAGAGGCCGATGCCGAGGGCCGCGACCCCTTCGCCAACCCGCGCAACGCCGCCGCCGGCAGCCTGCGTCAGAAGGATCCCAAGGTCACGGCGCGCCGCGACCTTGCCACCTTTATCTATGCCATCGCCGATACCGATCCGCTGCACGTCCACAGCCAGCGCGAGTTTCTCGATTGGCTGCGCAGCGCCGGCTTTAGCGTCAACCCCAACGTTGCCCGTTGCGCCACGCCGGCCGAGGTCCACGAGTTCTGTGCCCAGGCGCTCGAGCACCGCGGCGATTTGGACTACGACATCGACGGCGTGGTCGTAAAGGTGGACAGCTTCCAACAGCAGCTCGACCTGGGCTTTACCGCCCGCGCGCCACGCTGGGCCATTGCCTTTAAGTTTCCGCCCGAGGAAAAGCAGACTGTCCTGCGCGAAATCCGCATCCAGGTGGGCCGCACCGGTGTGCTCACGCCGGTCGCCGAGTTCGACCCGGTGACGGTTGCCGGCTCCACCATCGCGCGCGCCACGCTGCACAACGTCGACGAGATCCGCCGCAAAAACGTGCGCGAGGGCGACACTATTATCGTGCACAAGGCAGGCGACGTAATCCCCGAGGTCGTGGGCCCGGTACTCGACAAGCGCCCGGCCGATTCGGTCGACTGGCACATGCCCGAGGTTTGCCCCGTGTGCGGCAGCCCCGTGGTCCACGAGGATGGCGAGGTCGCTTATCGTTGCGTCTCCATCGACTGCCCCGCGCAGCTCAAGGAGCGCTTGCTCCATTGGGTGAGCCGCGGCTGCATGGACGTCGACGGCCTGGGCGACGAGATCGTCGACAAGATGATCGCCGCCGGGCTGATTCACGACGTCGCAGACTTCTACCAGCTCACGGTCGATGACATCGCAGGCCTGGACACGGGGCGCACCTATGCCAGCTCCAACAGCAAAAAGGGCGTCAAGAAGGGCGACCCCATTCCGGTGGGTCTCAAGACGGCCGAGAAAATTATCGCCGAGCTTAATAAGTCCAAGAGCCAACCGCTCGGTCGCGTGCTGTTTGCCTTAGGTATCCGCCACGTGGGCAAGAGCGTGGGCGAGGTCATCGCCGAGCGATTCCTGTCGATTGACAAGCTCATCTTGGCGAGCGAAGAGGATATTGCCGAGTGCGAGGGCATCGGTCCCAAGATTGCGGCGAGCGTCAAGCAGTTCCTGGCCGTGCCCGAGAACCTTGCCGTGCTGGAGCGCCTGCGCCAGGCGGGCCTGTCGCTCGAGGTCGACTTGGGCGCCGCGCACGCGCGAGCCGCGGCCGACGCTGGCGTGGCAGGCGAGCTTGCCGACGCACAGCCGCTTGCGGGTCTGACCTTCGTGCTCACCGGCACGCTCGTCAACCGCACGCGCGACGAGGCGGGTGCGGCGCTCAAGGTGCTCGGCGCCAAGGTTTCGGGCAGCGTGTCAAAGAAGACAAGCTATCTGGTCGCCGGTCCCAAAGCGGGCTCCAAGCTCACCAAGGCCGAGCAGCTGGGCGTGCCTGTATTGGATGAGGACGCATTCGAGCAGATCTTGGCTACTGGTGAGGTGCCGGAGGCGTAATGGATATCGAGAATCGCAATTGCTCGCAGGCGGAAGGGCGCGCGAGGCATTCCCAAGTGCAGGCAAAAGAGCGCTTAATGATGCGAATTTGCGTTGCCGAGCGCGAGCGCGCGGCGGGTGCATCTCGCGATGCCTTTGAGGCGTTGACCGAGTTAGAGGCGAGGCTCGGTCTAGCCTAGAGAGACCGGCACCGTGATCTGCGTCACGTAGGTTGCTGGGTCGTCGCTGATGATGTCGTCGATGAGGGCGATCTCGCGCGAGGGGCCGGCGGGCGTCAGGTTGTGTTCGTGCATGTAGCCGAGCAGCCGCTCGTAGCGAGGGGCTGCTTGTCCGTGCGTGCCACGGAAACTTATGGTCAGGCAGCGCGCGGCAGGTCGCGTCTCAACATCGCCCAAGTACTCATCGGTGTCATCGAGCAGCAGAAAGACCTCGTCGTAACCATCAAAATCACCGGTGGCAAGGCGTTCGGCGCTGATCCCGACGCCCAGGTTGCCCAAAAAGACAAAGGTCTCGTGCTGGCCCTTCTGCAGTTGACGAATCTGCCACTCCAGCGCATAGGCGTCGGTGGGGTTGACGCGTTCGTGCAGCACAGCGCAGCGAAGCTCGGGCGCGTCGATTTCGCAGATGGTGTCGAGCTGGGCGTCCAAGGCATCGTGCAACAGGGCAAGTCGGTTGTCGATCTTGCGCGACACGCGCTCCAGCTCGCGGCGCTTGCGCTCGATCAGTTCTTGCTGCTGGACCAGCTGCCGCTGCATGAGGTCCACATCGCGCGTGGTCACAAACTCACGGATTTGCGCTAATGGCAAGTCGAGAACACGCAGGTGGCTGATGGTGTTGAGCGTGGAGAGCTGCCGCGATCCGTAGTAGCGGTACCCACTCGCCGGATCGATGCGCGCCGGCTCCAGCAGGCCCATCTGCTCGTAATGACGCAGCGTACCCACACTCAGGTTAAACAGGCGCGCCACCTCGCCAATGCGGAGCAGGCCCTCGGTGCGCTCGTCGGATATGTCGGTCATGGCTCTGTTCCTTTCTGTGGCAGGCGAAACGGGACGGTCCCACCGTATTTCTTGACGTGAAAGTTCCGTGCTACGCCATCAGCTTGTCAAAAGCCCCGCGGCGGTTGAGCACGGTAAATGCAATCACGCAGATGGTCGCCGACAGAATCGACCCGCACGGTGAGGCGATGCCCATGGGAAACAGCGTGTCGGAATAGGCGTTCGACAGCAGCCACGCGCCCGGCACGCGAATGAGCGCCACGGCCAGCACGTTGTGCGCAAAGCCGATGTAGCTCTTGCCGTATGCAGCGAAAAAGCCGCTAAAGCAAATGTGGATGCCGGCAAAAATCGCGTCGAAAATATAACTGTGCATATAGCCAGTACCGGCGGCGACCACCGCGGGGTCCTTGGCAAAAAAGCCGATAAACGCCGGTGCCACCAGCCACATCAGCACCGTGATCAGGCAGCCGTACACCACCGAGATCGTCATGGCGTCCTTGAGTACCTGACGCGCGCGGTCGCCCTTGCCCGCGCCGGCGTTTTGCGCCGTGAGTGCGCTGACGGTGGCACCCATGGAACTAGGCACAATGAACAAAAAGCTGATCATCTTCTCGACCAGGCCCACGGCGGCGGCGTCGACCAGACCGCGGTGGTTGGCGATGACGGTGATAAACATAAACGCTACCTGGATGCAGCCGTCCTGCACAGCCACGGGCACGCCGATTTTAAGAATGCTGCCGAGCACCTCGGGCTGGGGGCGCAGGTCGCTGCGCTTAACGTGGATGTTTGTGCGACGGCTCTTGAGCCACACGAGCGCGAGGGCAACGCTGGCTGTCTGCGCGGTCACCGTGCCGAGCGCCGCGCCCACGGGGCCGAGCCCCATGTGGCCGATAAACAGAAAATCGAGCGCGATGTTGATGATGCATGCCACGCCAATTACGTACATGGGCGAGCGCGAATCGCCTAGCCCGCGAAAGATGGCCGAAAGAATGTTGTACGCGGCGATAAAGGGAATGCCGATAAAGCAGATACGCAGGTAGGCGGCAGTGCCTTCGACCGCTTCGGCCGGCGTGCCAATGAGCGCCACGATCTGCGGGCAAAGCGCGAGCAGGACAGCGGCCAGTACCACCGAGACACCCATAAAGAGCGTGATGGTATTGCCGATGGCGGTCTCGGCGCGATCGAAGCGGCGCGAGCCCACGGCGTGGCCGACGATGACCGTCGTTCCCATGGCCAGACCAACGAGTGTCACGGTAATGATATAGAGCGTCTGTGCGCCGTTGCCCACGGCGGTGATGCCGGCAGCGCCGCTAAACTGTCCCATCATGTACAGATCGGCCATGCCGTAGAGCATCTGCAAAAAGTACGAGAGCATATAGGGCAGGGCAAAGACCGCGATGGTCTTGAGGACATTGCCGCGTGTGAGGTCGTGTTCCATGGGCGGGGCACTTTCTGGCTTGGGTCGTTTACGTACCAGTGTAGTGAAAACCCTACAACGATTGTAGAGTCAAGGTTTGTGTCGGCAGTGGGGCGAAAAAGTCACGCTCGCGTTCATTTCTAATTGAATACGGACGTGCGCCCTGTGAGCATGGCGCCTGCACTAGCCTTGCAGAAATCGATTTCGCATCACTTGACACCGCCGCACGGCGCGCCATAATACGTGGGTTTGCGAACAACGTTTGATGGGGGATGAATCTGCGTGCGCAATCTCAAGATTTTGTTTTCCTATCTGGGGACATACCGCCGCGATGCCATACTCGGCGTGCTCTTTGTGACGGCCGAGACGGCGCTCGAGCTGTTTATCCCGGTCATCATGGCAAATATCATCGATGTGGGCGTGCCCGCGGGCGACATCAACTACATGCTGTTGCAGGGCACGTATATGTTGGTATGCGCCGCATGTTCGCTGGTACTTGGCTTGGGCTATGCACGCACGTCTGCTCGCGTCGCCTCGGGGCTGGGCGCTAACCTGCGCGAGGCGGAGTATCGCAAGATCCAGACGCTCGCTTTTGGCAATCTGGACAACTACGACGCCAGCTCGCTTGTCACTCGCATGACCACCGACATCACCGTGATTCAAAACGCCGTAGGTAACGGCTTCCGCCCCATGGTGCGCGGGCCGGTAAATCTGGTCATGGGCCTCGTCTACGCTTTTGCGCTCTCGCGCGAGCTCGCGGCGGTCTTTGCCGTCATTCTGCCGATGCTCGCCATCGTGCTTGGTATCATTACCGTGCGCGTGAGCCCGCTCTACCGCCAACTCCAGACCTCGATGGACCAGTGGTACAAGAGGACCTTACCGCCGTGCGCGCCGTAAAGGCTTACGTGCGCGCCGAGCACGAGTGCGACAAGTTCGACACCGTCAATACCGAGCTCGCCAGCACGGCGACCAAGACCTTTGGCAACGCTGTGCTCAACCTGCCGGTGTTCCAACTCTCGATGTACGTGGCTGCGCTCTCGATCCTGTGGATTGGCGGCCGCATGATCATCGAAGGTCGCTTGGGCGTGGGCTCGCTCACGGGCTTTATGAGCTACGTGCTGCTGATCATGAACTCGCTCATGATGATTTCCAACGTGTTTTTGCTGCTCACGCGCGCTCTCACGAGTGTGGGCCGTATCGCAGAGGTGCTCGATGAGGAGCCCTTTATCGCCAACCCTGCGGGAGACCTCGCGACTGCGGTGCCAGCGGACGGCAGTATCGAGTTTCGCGACGTTTCCTTTAAATACCGCGCGGATGCAGCCGAGGACGTGCTCGAGCATATCGACCTTCGCATCGAGAGCGGCTCGACGGTGGGCATCCTCGGCGGCACGGGTTCGGGCAAGAGCTCGCTTGTGCAGCTAATCGCGCGCCTGTATGACGCCACCGAGGGTGCCGTGCTTGTGGGCGGACGCGACGTGCGCGACTACGACCTGGCTACCTTGCGCGACGCGGTGGGAATTGTGCTGCAAAAGAATGTGCTGTTCACGGGCACCGTGCGCGAGAACCTGCAGTGGGGCAATCCGCGGGCGTCGGACGATGGGCTCCTCGCGGCTTGCCGCGCGGCGTGCGTGGACGAGTTCCTTGATCGCATCGGCGGGCTGGACGGCGAGTTGGGTCAAGGCGGCGCCGGTGTTTCGGGTGGCCAGAAGCAACGCCTGTGCATCGCGCGCACGCTGCTCAAACATCCGCGCGTGCTCATTTTTGATGACTCCACCAGCGCGGTCGATATGGCGACCGACGCTGAGATTCGCGAGCACATCGCTCGGATTCCCAATACGACCGTGCTCATCATCGCCCAGCGCATCGCGAGCGTCATGGATGCCGATCGCATTGTGGTGTTGGACGACGGTCGTGTCCACGGCGTGGGCACGCACGAGGAACTGCTGGCGGGCGACAACATCTACCAAGAGATTTACGCCTCGCAGATGGAGTTTGCGGGGAACGCAGACACCGGCGACGCCAGCGACGATGGCTGCGCGAATGATCCGTTTTCCTCCGTCCCCAGCGGATTGACCTTGGAAGGGGGTGAGCGCCATGCCTAAGACATCCGCTCAGGCCCGTCCCGCCAATCTGGCGCAGACGCTCCGCCGCCTGCTCTCCTACATGGGGCATGCCAAGTTCTCGCTGCTGGCGGTGGGTGTGCTCGCCTCCGTCGCCGCCATCGCGAGCCTCGCCGGCACCTACATGGTGCGCCCCATCGTTAACGGTTTGGCCACGGGCGGGGAGGAACTGCTCGCCAAGCAGGTCATCCTGACGGCGATCATCTACGCCGCGGGCGTGCTCTCGGCCCTGGGCTACTCACAGATCATGGTGCGCGCGGCCCAGCGCGTGGTGTCCGATATTCGCCGCGACCTGTTCGCGCACATCCAGACGCTGCCGCTCAGTTATTTTGACAGCACGCGCTCGGGTGACATCATGAGCTTTTTCACCAACGACGTCGACACCGTCTCCGAGGCGCTCAACAACAGCTTTGCCAACGTGATTCAGGCCGCCATTCAGGTTGTGGGCACCACGGCCATGCTCATCATCCTTAACTGGCAGCTCACGATTATCACGCTCGTGTGCGATGCGGCCATTGTGCTGTATGCGCGCTACTCGGGCGCGCGCTCTAAGCGCTTCTTTGCCGCCCAGCAGGCATCGCTTGGCGACCTGGACGGATATATCGAAGAGATGGTCTCGGGCCAAAAGGTCATCAAGGTCTTTAACCGCGAGGCAGCGAATGTCGCCGGCTTCACCTGCCGCAACGACGAGCTTCGCCGCACCGGCACCGCCGCCGTGAGCTACGCCAACTCGATGGTTCCCATGACTGTGGTGATCGGCTACGTCAACTATGCCATCGTCGCCGTTGCGGGCGGCATGCTCTGCATCAAGGGGCTCGCCGACGTGGGCGCGCTTGCAAGTTACCTGGTCTTTGTGCGTCAGGCCGCCATGCCCATCAACCAGTTCACGCAGCTTGGCAACTTTTTGCTCAACGCGCTGGCCGGTGCCGAGCGCCTATTTGCCGCCATGGACCTTAAGCCCGAGGTAGACGAGGGCTGCGTGGAGCTGGTGCAGACGGGCGACGCCGCGTGGGCGTGGAAGATTCCCGAGGGCCAGGGCGTGGGCGCGTACGGGCACTTGCATGATGTGGCTGCCGTTGATGAGTCGGGCCGTGCGGTGGCTGCCGACGGTACCGAGCTCACGTGCGGCTTGGTCCCGCTTGCCGGCGACGTGCGCTTCCATGCCGTGGACTTTTCCTACGTGCCGGGCACCCGTGTGCTCACGGACCTCAACCTGTTTGCCAAGCCGGGGCAAAAGATCGCGTTTGTGGGCTCGACGGGCGCCGGAAAGACGACCATCACCAACCTCATCAACCGCTTCTACGAGGTCGATGACGGCGAGATCACGTACGACGGCATCGACGTCAAGCACATTGCCAAGGCCAGCCTGCGCGGGTCGCTCGGCATTGTGCTGCAGGACACGCACCTGTTTAGCGGCACCATTGCGCAGAACATCCGCTTTGGCAAGCTCGACGCGACCGACGAGGAAGTGCGCGCCGCCGCCGAGGCTGCCTGCGCGGATTCGTTTATCCGCCGCCTGCCTAGAGGCTACGACACGCCGGTCACGGCCGACGGCGCCAACCTGTCGCAGGGCCAGCGCCAGCTGCTCGCCATTGCGCGCGTGGCCGTCGCCGACCCACCGGTGCTCATCCTGGACGAGGCCACTTCGAGCATCGACACGCGCACCGAAAAGCTTATCGAGCGCGGTATGGACCGCATCATGCGCGGACGCACCACGTTTATGATCGCGCACCGCCTGTCCACCGTCCGCGACGCCGACGCCATCATGGTCCTTGAACACGGCCGCATCATCGAGCGCGGCACCCACGAGGAGCTGCTCGCCCAGCACGGCGAGTACTGGCAACTGGCGCATGGCTTAAAAGAGCTGGATTAACCCGTTCGAGCACGATGCTTTGACCTCTCCGTGTCTCTCACCTCACCTCAAACCATCACAACATTCGCCGTTTTTTGCCAAAATCGGGGAAAGCATCGAATGTTGTGATGGTTTTTCTGCCACTCGATCGGGTGGAATCGCTTTCTTGCGCGCGAAGGTGTGCGGACCCGTGGGCAGGGGAATAAGATTGGTTATCCGACTCCATTGGAGGGCTCATGGACCTGCCGATCGTCCTGTCCCATAAGACTGCCTGGCTGTACCACAACGTGGCGCGCCCGTCCGAGCCGCTCTCGCGGGCAAGCAGCCTATACGATGAGGACTCGCTTGCTAACGAGGCGGAGCCGACCGCGAGCCTGCCCAAATTGGGGCTCGATGCCAAGGGGCTGAGGGCTTCAACGGCAGTCGGGATCGTTACCGACTATCTGGTTTCGCTTGGTATTCCACGAGAAGAGCTCGATCATATCGACACGCTCGTCAACTTCGATTTTGAGCGCTCGACGCCGGCTGGATTTAGGTGCCACGTGTTTGGGGCGCCGGTACCTCCAGGCCATCTTATCGAGGTGGCGGAGGGCCTTCTGGTGGTTGATGAGGTCATGTGCTTTGTCCAAGCGGGTTCGTGGATGAGCGAGCCCGAGCAGCTGGAATACGGCTACGAAATCTGCGCCCGATACCATTTGAATCATCTGTCGACAGGCGATTATATCGAGATGGGGCAGAGGTATACCGTTGCCGACTTGATTGCCTATTGCAATGAGAACCGATCTCGTCAGGGGGCTATACGCGCGGCTGCCGTGCTCAAGCGCGTGCGCGATGGCGCGCGGTCGCCCATGGAGACGGCCACCGCAATCATGGTCGTGGCAAAGCGTTCTCAGGGCGGGCTGGGATACGCCAAGATCGAGCTCAACCATCGGGTCGATGTTCCCAACGAGTTCAAGTATCTCGCAAAGGCCGGGTATTTCGAGATTGACGTATATGCGCCTGCAAGCGGTACGGGGATTGAATACAACGGCTCGGACCATCTTGATAAACAGCGCAGCGCGTCGGATGCGGAGCGTATGACCGTGCTGAGCGCGCTGGGCTTTAGGATGATCGTCCTCACTGGGACTCAGTTTGCCCATCAGCTGCAATTGCACCGGGCGATGAATGCCATCGCGCTCGCTATGGGCCTTAAGTGCGACCGAAGCGAAGCGTTCCAAAAGCGGCAGAACGACCTGCGAGAATTTGTGATTCGACACTGGGACGGCGGTCTTTAGGGGCGTTTCGGCCCTTCTACGAGGTGCCGTGGGCAGGCAGACCATCACAACATTCGACGTTTTTTGCCAAAATCGGGAAAAGCATCGAATGTTGTGATGGTCTGTGCTGAGGATGGGCTTGGAAAGTCCGTTTTGCTCGAAGCGACCTGTCCTGTCGTACGGGTGTCGGCATGATTCTCGCGTGGGGTATTATGTTTTCCGAAGAATAAAACGCCGCGTGAGGGGAGGGCTGCGTGGACGGGCACGTGCAACATGACGGCTTTGGCCGCGATATCAACTACCTGCGCATTGCCGTTACCGACAAGTGCAATTTCCGCTGCATTTACTGCATGCCAGCCGATGGCGTGGCGCCCCGCGCGCACGACGAGCTGCTCAGCGCCGAGGAAATCGCCCGCTTTGTGCGCTTGGTGGCGGGGGAGGGCATTCGTCGCGTACGCCTGACGGGCGGCGAGCCGCTGGTCAGCCGCCGTATTATCCCGCTCATTCGCGACATCCGCGCGATTCCGCAGATCGAGGACATCTCGCTTACCACCAACGGCGCCCTGCTGCCCAAGCTGGCGCCGCAGCTCAAAGATGCCGGGCTTAACCGCGTCAACATTTCGCTCGACACGCTCGACCCTACGCTGTTTGGAAAGATCACGCGCCTGGGTCGACTCGAGCAGACCATGGCCGGCATCGACGCGGCGCTGGCTTGGGGCTTTGAACCCGTTAAGGTCAACTGCGTTGTGGTGCGCCGGCTCAATCAAGATGTGGCGGCCCTCGCGCGGCTCACGCTCGACCGCCCCATCCACCTGCGCTTTATCGAATATATGCCCATCGGCGACGAGCGCACGAGCTCGCATTGCGCTGTGGACCCGCATGCGCCTGCGCTCAATCCGGCGCTGTGGGATGCGAGCGACACCGTGCCGAGCGACGAGCTGCGGGCGCGCATCAATGCCGGGGCCGCCGCGGTTGGTCTGGGCGAGCTTGAGCCGCTCGACATCAACGACGCTCCTGCCGGCGCGGGCCCTGCACGCTACTGGCACTTTCCGGGCGCGGCGGGAACGGTCGGCTTCATCAGCGCCATGTCCAACCATTTTTGCGCGAATTGCAACCGTCTGCGCCTGACGGCAGACGGCAACGTGCGTCCGTGCCTGTTCAGCGATGCCGAGTATTCGGTGCGCGACGCCCTGCGCCGTGGTGATGATATGCAGGTACTTTCGATTTGGCGCGATGCCGTCGCCCACAAACCGCAGGAACACGCGATAATTGAGGGCACACAACGATTTATGTCCCAAATCGGAGGATGATCATATGGCCAAGAGCAGGTACGCCGATGCCACCAAGGCCGCTCGCAGGGCCGCGATGTCTGCCCACAAAGTCACGGCTGCGGCGAATGCTGGCAACGCCGACGCGTCCGTGCAGCCGACTGCCAGTGCTGCCACCGAGCCCGCCCGTGACGCCCGTCGTGACGAGCTGACGCATGTGGACGCCAAGGGCGAGGTACGCATGGTCGATGTGTCCGACAAGGCCGAGACCCATCGCATCGCCATCGCCGAGGGCACCATCCTCATGCATCCCGAGACGCAGGCCATGGTGCTGCAGGACCGCGCCAAAAAGGGCGACGTGCTTGCCTGCGCGCGCGTGGCGGGCATTATGGCCATCAAACGCACGAGCGACATCATTCCCATGTGCCATCCGCTGCTCATTACCAAGAGTAAATGCGACATTGCGCCCATCGCTCCGGCGGGGACGCCTGTCGAGGACGTGCCCGAGGGCTGGGTGCCGGCGCGCACGGACGGGCAGGTTGGCTTTCACGTGCTGGTCACGGCCGGCGTGACGGGCAAGACGGGTATCGAGATGGAGGCCCTGACCGGCGCGAGTGCCGCGTGCCTTACGATCTATGACATGTGCAAGGCGGTCGATCGCGGCATGGAGATCGTCGACGTTCGCCTGCTGCACAAGGAAGGCGGCCACTCGGGCGTGTGGGATCGTGCAGAGCGCCAGGCCGCTGCTGTTGAGGCCGTGGCCGCCGACGGTGCCACGCCCGCAAGCGCACCCGTCGCCGTCGCGCCCGCAGCTCCGGCCCCGGCCGTCCCCGCGATCGCGTTTATCGGCTACCAAAACTCGGGCAAGACCACGCTCGTCGAGAAGGTTATCGCCGAGCTCACCCGCCGCGGCCTGCGCGTGGGTTCGCTCAAGCATCATGGGCATCATGGCTTTGATATCGATGTGCCCGCTAAGGACACCTGGCGCCATCACCAGGCCGGATCCAAGCACGTGGGACTCATCTGCGCCACGCGCTGGGCGGAGTACGCCGATACGCGCGAGGAGGACGAGATGCCCGCGCGCGAGCTGCTGTCGCGCTACAACGATGTCGACGTGGTGATCATCGAGGGCTACAAGACCGAGGGCTTCGACAACATCGTCGTCGCGCGCTCCGGTGTCGACCGTCTGCGTGGCAAGAGCTCGCTTGACCTGGTCGACGGCCGCACGCTGGCCCTTGCCTGCAACGAGGCCCTGGCGCGTCAGGCCTTCGATGCCGGTTTTGCGACCCGAGCCATCAACATCAACGACGCCCGAGCCATCTGCGACCTTATCCAAGATCACCTTTAAGGGCCGGCTCGCTGCGCTGCCATAACCTGCCAAAAAGGGACAGGTTTGTTTTGGCAGGTTTTATCTTGGCAAACGTCACTTCCACCACAAAGGTGCCGGCACCTTTGTGGTGGATTTTGCTTTGGTAGATGTGCGGGGCATGCCTTACAATCTACCAAGTAGTTCATGACGGGCGAAAAACGGAGAAAAGGGGCTTGATGCGTCCTTAATGTTTCATGCGGATAGATTGATTTGACAGACGGTGGCGAATGCCCGCCGTCCGCATTCGTATGAAACAAGGAGTCTCCATGCTCGCCTCTCTTTTCTCAAAGCCTCAATCATCGCTGTCCGTGCAGGCCAAGCGGCTGGTGGCGATGCGCTTTCTCATCTACACCGGTTTTCAGACCAGCTACTTTATCGGCGTCATCGGAACGCTCACCTATGCAGACGATGCCTCGGTCGTGGCAACATCGCTGGCCGTCCTTTTTATGAACGTCTTCGTGATCCTGGGATCCTTTGCGGGTGGAGCGGCGCTCGATGCCTGGGGCCCGCGCCGTCATTTCTTGCTGAGCATCGTCGGCACGCTTGTAACCGGCACGGCAATCATTGCCTTTGGTGGTGCGACCGGCATTGTCCTGCTCGGCGCGGTGCTCCTAGGCTTTACGATGGGATTTGCCCAACCCATCGCCACATCTTATCCGGCCTACCTCACCGACGACCCCGCCGAACTCAAAGACATCAATTCCGCCATCGCCATGTTCTCAAACGTGAGCATTATCGTTGGACCCACGCTGGGCGGCTTTGTCGCGGCGGCTGCATCGTCGCGCGCGGTGTTCGTGCTCATGATGCTCTTTACCGTGTTGGCGTTCGTCGTCAGTTGGGGCTTTAGGCCGCAGGCCAGCCATGTCGCCGGACATGTGGATGCCGATTCGGCAGAGGAAGGGGAGCGTGCGGGACAAAGCTCCAACCCCAGCATATCCTCCCGCGTCACCTTCGCGACCAGCATCAAGACGGTCTTTACCAACAGCGTTCTTGCCCTGCTGTTTTGTATCATTTTTCTTTCGAACTTTGGCTACGGGGCCTTCGATCCGCTCGAGTCGTTTTTCTATCGCGATGTCCTGCACGTCGGCGTTGAGTGGATGGGCTGGCTTTCGTCGGCCTGCGGTGTGGGCGCGGTGCTGGGCGCCGTGGTTGCGCTTCGGATGCCGCCGCACCTGGTCAACCTTAAAACACTGCTCGTGGCGCTTATGTCCGTGGGCCTGGGAAGCCTGCTCTATGTGGGGACGCCGTACGTGGGCGTGGCCCTCGTCGGCCAGATCGCCCTGGGCATAGCCTGGGGTGTCGTCAACCCGCTCCACAACACCATTGTGCAAACGACGGCACCGCTCGAGCAGCTCGGTCGCGTGAACTCGGTCATGGGCTTTGGCAATATGTTCGCCGGCGTGGCCCCTCTGGCGATTGCCCCGTGGCTGGCGGCAACATTTGGCGTACAACGGACACTCGTGGGAGCGGGCATGGTCGTGACGGCGGTTCCCGCGGCGCTGCTGCTGTTTGGACGTCGGCATCTGGATCGTGCCGCAAAGCGGTAAGAAACAGGTAAGAAACCATCACAACATTCGATGAAAATCGCGATTTTGCCGAATAACGTCGAATGTTGTGATGGTTTGCGCCCCGGGCCAGGCCACCACAAGGGGGGCAGGCACCTTTGTGGCGATCGGGCCCCAACGGCCCGCGCCTTGGTATACCATGTACACCATTTCCGACCACACCCCACACCGCCGCACAACCCAGAAAGGCCCCCATGGAGACCACCTTCAGCCACATTAAAGCCGTGTTCTGCGATATCGACGGCACACTGCTCACGAGCGAGCACACGGTGTCCCCGCGCACCGTGGCGGCGATCCGCGCCCTGCGCGAGCGTGGCGTGCTCTTTGGCCTGTCCACCGGGCGTGACGCCCACGCGACCGAGGCCATGTACGAGCTCTGGGGCATCGAAGGCCTGGTAGACGTGCTGGTGGGCTGTGGTGGCGCCGAGGTCATCGACCGCGCGCACGACATTAACGAGCTAAGCTATCCGCTGCCGGGCGAGACCATCGCGCGCATCTGCAAGCACATGGCAGACCTTCCGGCAACGCCCGTCTGCCCCCGAGACGGCGTGTTCTACGTGCCCGAGAGCAACGCGTGCGTCGAGCACCTGTCGCGCGTCGACGGCGTGCCCTACCAGGTGGTCGATTTTGCCGAGTTTTTGCGCGAGCCGCAGCCCAAGGTGATGTTTACCATGGCGCCCGAGGTGATGCCGCGGGTGATTGAACGGGCGTCGACGTTTGCAGATAACACTGTTAAGGCGGCTGCTCTGCAAACCACGCAGCGACTCTACGAGTTCATGGATCCGCGCGTGTCCAAGACGCGCGGCCTTGTGCGCGTGGCGGAGCTCAACGACATGGAGCTCCAGAACATCTGCGTGTTTGGCGATGCGGACAACGACACCTGCATGGTGGCTGACGCCGGCGTGGGCGTGGCCATGGCAAACGGCAGCGACGCCACCCGTGCCGCCGCCGATTTTGTAACCGCCAGCAACGACAAAGACGGCATCGCGATCTTTATCGAGGAACATCTGCTGTAGCGCTGGGGGAGAACCACCGCAAAAGGGAGCAGGCACCTTTGTGGTGGCCTCAGGCGATTTGGGCGAATTGATACCTAAAATCTGGCTCTTCGGGGGTTTGTGTGGGTTAGCCGCCCGGTAAAAGTGCCCGCCTAGCAGCGGCGGCGCGCCTCGCGTATCGTTGTTTTCCGACCAAAGAAAAAATGAATGCGCGAAGGAACGCCGCCATGCTGAACAGTCTACTCAAAAGGGCGCTCGGGCTCGAGCGCACCGTAATCGAGGGAGCGAGAATCGAGGGCGATTCCATAATCGTCTCCGTGAGGCCCAGGAGGGCCGCGCCGAGGTGCCCGGTGTGCGGGCGGCGCTGCGCCGCCTACGACAGGCTCGGGCCCAGGCGCTGGAGGGCGCCCGACCTCGGCGCCGCCCGCTGCTATCTGGAGCACGCCCCCGTCAGGGCCAGCTGCCCGGAGCACGGCGTGCGCACCGCGCCCGTCCCCTGGGCGAGGTGCGCCTCGAGCAGGTTCGCCTCGGCCTTCGAGGACTGGGTCGCGTGGCTCGCGCTGCACATGTGCCGCAGCGCCCTGGCCGAGCTGGCGCGCGTCGACTGGCACACCGTCGGGGGCATCTGCGCGCGCGTCGAGGCGTCGCTGGAGGAGGCCGACGGGCGCGGCAGGCTCGACGGGCTTCGCCGGATCGGCGTCGACGAGACGAGCTACAAGAAGGGCCAGAGGTACATGACCGTCGTGGTGGACCACGACCGCGGGAGGGTCGTGTGGGCCTGCAGGGGCCACGGGAAGGACAGGCTCAACGAATTCCTCGACCTGCTGACGGATGAGCAGAGGGAGGCGATCGAGGTGGTCACGGCCGACGGGGCGCGCTGGATAGCCGACGCCGTGGCCGAGCGGCTGCCGCGCGCCGAGCTCGCGGTCGACCCGTTCCACGCGGTCTCCTGGGCGACCGAGGCCCTCGACGCCCTCAGGCGCGAGGTGTGGAACGGCCTGCGCTCGGCGCCGCGGCCGAGGCGGCGAAGCGGGCGCCCGAGGGCCGGGGAGGCCGCGCCGCCCGACCCCGCCGCGGCGGTGAAGGGGCTGAGGTTCCCGCTGCTCAAGAACCCCGAGGACCTCACCGGCCGCCAGGCGTCGGCGCTCGAGGGGCTCAGGCGCACCGGCTCGGCGCTGTGGCGGGCCTACCTGCTCAAGGAGGGCCTGCGGGCGGTCTTCCGGGCGGGGCCGGGCGAGGCCGCCGACGAGCTGGACGGCTGGCTCGCGTGGGCATGCCGCAGCCGGATACCCCGCTTCGTGGAGCTGTCCCGCAAGGTCTGCAGGAAGCGCCGGGGCATACTCAGGTCGATAGAGCTCGGCGTCTCCAACGCGAGGGTCGAGGCGGTGAACAACAAGATCAAGGTGGCCATCAGGCAGGGCTACGGCTTCCGCAACATCGACAACCTGATCGCCCTCGTGATGCTCAGGTGCTCGGACCTGAAGCCGGCCCTGCCGGGGCGCGAGGCGTAGGGACTACCCACACGAACTCACGAAGGCTCTAAAATCTGTGGGAAAATTCAAATATTGTTGTATGAACATCATGCTTTTAACCACCGATGGGTTAAAGATATTCTCATCAGTTTGGTAGGATATTCATCTCGGTTAATGGCCTACCGCTCACGGTCGATTTTCGACCGTTCACAGGATGTTTGCTCTTGAGCAAAATGTTGTGCAAATAAATCTAATGCCATTAAAAAATAATAGGCAACTAAATTACCAGCAGAAACAAAAAATAGATAGCGAATAAACGAAGGCAAATCTGAGTAAATGTCAAGAGAATTAAGAACCTGCACAAAAATGTCGGTTTTGCTGCTCAGATGTTTAAACAATCGTTATAATTGCATCACTTAGCGAGCGCAATTACAGATTGCGCAGATACGTTTGATAGGGAAAGAGCAAGATCGCGGTCTCTTGGGGAGGAGACATCGATGAAAGCGAATTCGGACAAATCTAAGCAGAGTAATAAAGCGACGCGTCGTGTACTGGCAGGCGTTTTGTGCGGAGCCTCCGTTTTGAGCCTGGTACTGTCACTCGTCATGCCCCCGATTTCGCAGGCCATTGCCAACGATGCCCAGCCAGCTTCTACCGAGGAAACTGTGATGGGGGGGGGTTCCTCAAGCGAATCTACTGTTGTAGACAACACCACTAACGGGGATGCCGAGAACCAGAATAGTGATGATGCCGAGAATGGCGAGACCGATCCTTCAAATGGCCTTGAGCAGAATCAGGTTGAGGATCAGCCTGAGGACGAGCTACTGGGTGAAGACGGCAAGTCGTCGGATGACAATGCTGCAATGGCGGTCGCGGAAGGCGAGCAGGCCGAAGCGGCATCCGGTGAGATAGATAGCGCGGAAAAGCTGAAAACTGAGCTGGAGAAGGCGAGCGACGCTGCCAACTTTAAGCTTACGAAAGATATTGTTACCAGCGAGACAATTCAGCTCAATAAAAGCGGCAGTATTATCACGTTGGATCTAAATGGCTGCAAGATTAAGCATGAGAGTTCCAATCAGCCTCTCTTCAATATCACCGCTGGAGCAACGTTGACCGTCAAGGACAGCCAGCAAGCTGCCCCGACAGAGACCATGGTTAATGGAGTAAATAACGGCAATCTCGCTTCAATGGAATACGACGGTTCCAGCATCCCGACCAAGCTTACCTACTACGTAACCGAATCGGTCGCAAAGGGAACCGGTACAACCGAGACCCTTAAAGGGTATAAGGCTGATATCAAGGGCGCCATCGTGGCGTGCGGTAACGCCGACGCTACTGGTTTAAAGCTCGTCAACCTTTATAATGGCGGCAACTTCAATTTTGAAAGTGGCGTACTCACACAAAAGAAGGATGACCGTATTGGCAACCTCATCTATGCCGAGAACGGCTCTACCGTCAACATGAGCGGTGGATACGTTTGTGGTGCCTCTACGGGAACTTCGGGTGCCGGCGCGGGCATTATGGTATCCAACGCGAACGGTGGCGCCTCGACTCTTAAGCTGACTGGTGGTGTAATCGCTGGCAACTATGCCCCCAATGGTGGCGGCGTGTACGCTAACGGATCCACAGTTAATATGACCGGCGGCACGATTTCCGGTAACGGTACGCTCAAAGACCGATCGGGCTACGGCGCCGGTGTTTGTGCTGTTAGTTCAACTGTAGTCATTTCAGATGGTTACATCACCAACAACAACTATCAGTTCTACAGCGACAATGAAGGCTCCACGAAGCATATTGGTAACGGATGTCACGGCGGCGGTGGTATTGCTGCCTTCAATAGCGGCAGTCTCACAATTAACGGTGGCTTCATCACCGGTAACTATTCTGCCGAGGCCGGTGGCGGTATTTATGCTGGCGCTTGGAATCGGGCTCTCTCCTTGTTTTCGTTCTCTGGTGGAAGTATCGCCAGCAATGTGGCGCAAAACTCTGAGGGCGGCGGCGTCCGTATCGCTGCGCCTACCATTGGCGTATTTAGTGTGAGTGGCAAGAAAGCCTACATAACTAACAATACGACTAATACCACCAATGACTGGGGTGGCGGTGGCGTTTTTGTCCAGGGAGGCAACAGCGACGAGGGCGTTAATTCGGCGCGTCTCAAGATATATAACGCCCTGATTACCAAAAACTCGGCTAAGGGCTATGGTGGTGGCTTCGCAGCCTGCCCGAGCGGCAAGACGGCGATTACCGATGCCAATGGTATTGCGATTTTCGGAAACACCGATGCAAACGGTGAGAATCTATCAGGCGGCACCAATGGTAAGAATGAAGACCAGCCTCCAAGTGTTGATGGCGGTGAGATTACCGATGACTTCAAGAGGCGTGGCCATGAGGACCTCTTCCTTATCCGCAAGTCGGATAACGCTGACTATATCGCAGCCGTAACGGGCCAGATGCTCGGCGGTGGTGCTGCAAATTGGTCGGGCACGATTGACGGTCAGCCTACGACCATCGGTAAGTATGACGGAGTCCAGGCCAAGTACATGATTGGCCTAAAGTCCGAACCGTTCGTTGAAGATCAAAATGAAGCTATAAGGCTGGCTACGTTATATATCATGGGCAACAGTTCCAACATCCACGGTGGTGGCATCATGACCAACGGCGACGTAATCGCTGGCTCCACTCAAGAAGTCAAGGTTTACCCCAAGATGAAGCTCAATGGCTCCAAGGTGCTTAAGGACGGCACGCTTAAAGGAAATGACTTCGATTTCCAGCTACTCAGACAGAACAAGATTATTAACGAACAAGGCGGGATCTCATATACAGTTCCGAGCTTTGACTCCAATGGCAAACTTCAGCTCAATGGCTGCTCGGTGGTTGATACGGTGAAAAACGATGGGGATGGAAATCTCACCTTTGATCTGGGTGAAGTTTATGCCGACGACGATCTTGTTTACTACTTGGTAGAGGTTCCGGGCACGGACAAGAACGTGACTTACGACAAAACGATCTACAAAATTGATCCTGAGGTTGTGAGGGATGAGAAAAAGTCGCACAACGTGCTTGACATTAAATACACGTATTACAAAGTCGGGAGCGTTTCGGTAACAAAGGTAAAAAATGACGGCGCTGGCGCAAGAACGCCAGAAACAGAATCAGCAGCCACCGTAGCAGCTGAAGGCGAAAACGCTGTTATCGTTGCGCTTACCAGTGGTGCAACTTTCACTAACAAATACACTCCGTACACCTCTACCGGCACCTGGACTCCTAAGGTGACCAAGGTCGTAAAGGGCGGCGAGATGAAGGAGTTTACGCTCGAGTTTGCGGATAACGCGGACTTCAAAAATGCCAAGACGGTTGTGACCAACCCCAAGGGCGAGATTATCACCACTGCCGACGGCGGCAAGTCCCAGACCCTGAGCTTCGACAAGATCGAGTACAAACTCGATCAACTCAACAAACTTCCGACTGACTCCACTGGCCGCGGTGCAAGCAAGACCTTTACTTATTACGTTCGCGAGCAGCAGCCAGCCACGCCGTTTACGAACTATACGTACGACAAGTCGATTTATAAGATTACGGTCAACGCGACTGACGACTCTGACCACCATATCAACGTCAATGCGACCTACAAGCAGATTCAGGATCGCGACGGCAAGCCAGTGACCAACGGCTCGCCCCGCGACCTCACCGACGACTCCACCCCCACCTTCATCAACACCTACTCCACCTCTTTGCCCCTTTCTGGTATGTCGGGCGTCACTCTGACGTACCTTGCCGGCGCGGCGGTGCTTTGCGCTGCTGCGGCCTGGATGCACATTCGTCGCAAGGCGAGTGCGAAGGGAGGCGAGCGTCGTGAATAAGAAAGTTTGCTCCTTCCCGATCTTGTTTGCGCTGCTTGCCCTCCTGATCGGCACCTGCGCGGTTGTGTTCCCCGCATCCGCGCAGGCCGCGCCGACCTCGACCGGTTCCATCACGGTGAGCGGCACCGTGGCGAGTAGCTACGACGCCTACCAGATCTTTAGTGCCAACGTCGTCGACGGCGACAGCGACGCCAAGACCTTCACCGACCTTGCCTGGGCAAGCGACGCCGTGCGCGACGCCGCGCTGCCTGTGCTGCACAGCGCCGGCATGCCAAATTCCCAGATCACCGCGCAGGAAGCTGCCGAGTGGCTCAACACCGATTCCCACCTTACGAGCGCGCTGAGCGTACAGTTCGCTCGTTCCCTTCAGAGCTCTGGTGCCGTGTCTGTGACCCTTAACGCGGGCACGGCGGCCGAGCTGCCCTGCGGCTACTGGCTCATCGTCGCCGACGACGACGCCATCGCCCAGGGCGAGGCCGGCACCGCGCCGATCATGGCCCTGGTCGGCGGCAGCGCCGTCACCGTCAAGCCCAAGGCGGCGACCCCCAAGGTGGCCAAGCACGTGCTGGAGGACAGCACCGCCGCATGGCAGAAGGCCGCCGACGCCACGGTCGCCGACGACCTGTACTGGCGCCTCTCGGCCACGGTCCCGGCGGGTCTTACCGCCTACGACACCTATGCGGTGCGGTTCGTCGACACCATGAGCGCGGGGCTCGACCCCTCCAAGGTGGCCGCGAGCATGCATGTATACGTGGCGACGGGCGCGGACGGCGGCTTTGACGCCGTCGCCACCGGCAAGGACGGACACGCCGGCACCAAGGCCGCGAAGGGCTGGACCGACATCACGGCCCAGTGCACCACCAAGGTGGCCGCGGACGGGACCTTCACCGTGCGCACCGGCGACCTGGTCGCCGCGCTCGGCGGGGCCGACGCCTTCGCCGCGGGCGCCCGCGTGGTCGCCGTGTACAACGCACCGCTCAACAGCGCGTGCAACCACGGCATCGCGAAGGGCAACCCCAACGAGGTCTACCTGCGCTACCCGCGCTCTCCCTTTGCCGACCAGTCCGGCGACGCCGGCTTCACCCGCACGCCGAGCGACGACGCGTGCGCCTACACCTGGGACCTCGCGCTCACCAAGCGCGGCAGCGACGGCGACAAGCCGCTGCCCGGGGCGGTTCTGAGCATCGCCGACGACCGCGGTCGTACGCTAGCGGCCGACGGTACGTGGGATGCGGAGGGCAAGGCCACCGTCACCACGGGCGAGGACGGCCGTGTGACCGTCTCGGGCGTGGACTCGGGCAAGCTGGAGGTCCGCGAGCTCAAGGCGCCCAAGGGCTACACCGCCTTTGAGGGCACGCGCTCCGTGACGGTCAAGGCTGAGGGCCTGGACGTCGACCAGGTGGCGGCCGCCAAGCCTAAGGTGACCGTATCGGCCGAAAGCCCTCTGCGAGTTGATGCCGCCGATGCCGGGAAGGGTTTAGTCGAGTTGTCGGTGCTTAACACCCCAAGTAACGAAGTGAGTCGAGGCTTTATGCCCTCGACGGGAGATAGAACGTTGGTGTTGGTAACGGCTTTGGCCGTCATCGGAGTAGTGGCTATTGTCGTCGCGCTCGTCATCAAGCGGGGAGGAGGTCGCCATGATAAATAATTGTCCCCCCCCCCTGCTCAATGGCGTACTGCCTCCGTAGCGATTAGAGCGCAGGGAAATGAGCCTGCTGACTTTTGGTGATGACGAAAATTAAAGCAACCTCCAAGAAAGAGGTCCCAACATGAAAACAACCAAGAACATCGCACGCCTGGCAGTAACCGCCGGCCTCACCGCAGCCCTGAGCTTCGGCGGCGTGATGGCGACAGTCACGATGGCGTTTGCTGCGGAGGGTGCTGCCCCCAGCTATTCGCTCACGATTAACAAGTCTGTGGACAATGACTCCACTTCGTTCAAGGCGTATCAGATTTTTAAGGCTGACGTTATTGACGGAAAGTCCGGTAAGGTTGCGTCCAACATTGAGTGGGCGAGTGATGACGCAGAGACTGCGGTCCTGAAGGTGCTTGTTGATAATAATGCCCCAGGGATTACCTTAGACTCGACCGCTTCTGACGTTGCCGACTACCTTTCCAAGATCACTGATACCACTGATACCACGAGTCTGCCGCAGAGCAGCATCCTTAACAAGATTGCCTTGGCTGTAGAGAAGAGTGTTACCGCTACGGGCGATTCCTTTGCCGCCGGTCGCGCTTTCACCACTACGAGCGCTGGCTACTACCTGTTCATGACCGATACCGACTCGCTCAGTGCGAATGAGAAGCAGACCGGTACCTCGCCGATCTTTGCAGTCGTGGGCGGCAACGCAGTGGTCGTTACCGAGAAGACGAGCATCCCGACCGTGACGAAGCAGGTCAAGGACGATGGTGCGGACAACGACTGGAAGTACAAGGCGGACTCCCAGATGGGTCAGACCGTTCAGTACAAGCTGACCGGCACGGTTGCAAGCAATGTCGACACGTTCAGCACCTACTATTATGAGTTCCACGATGAGCTGTCTGCCGGTTTGACTGTTGATAAGTCCACTGTCAAGGCCGTGATTGGTGAGACTCAGATCACGCCTACTTCTGTGACCGTGTCTGATCCCGATTCAAATGGCAGAACGGTCTTGAGCGTAAAGTTTGACGATCTTAAGGCTGCCGCCACGGCGGCCGGCGTCACTGTCGGCGAGCATACAAGGGTCGTTGTCACGTACAGCGCCAAGCTCGACCCGAATAAGTCCCAGCATGTCGTTGTCGGTGGCACGGGCAACTCCAACACCGTCAAGCTCATCTACTCCAACAACCCTGGCCACGATTCCCGGGGTGAGTCTGTGCCCGACACCGTGCGCGACTACACCTATGCGCTCAAGCTCGTCAAGAAGGACGCGACGGATGAGAATAAGATACTTAAGGGCGTAAAGTTCACCATCCGTGCCACTGATCCCGACGATATTGCATCCAAGGACATGTACATCCAGGAGAATGGCTCCCTCGGTACTGAGGCTTATGAGTTCACGACCACCGACTCCGGCGAGATTAACGTCAAGGGCCTCGATGCCGGCACCTACACCGTCAAGGAGACCCATACGCTCGCCGGCTATAACACCATCCCCGAGTTCACCTTCACCATCAAAGCCATTGGATTCAACCAAGCAGAGGGAGAGGGAGAAAACAAGATTACGGTCGAGACGAGCACCAGGGGTTCCAATTTGGTCGAGGTTGACACGACTAACACGGACAACGGTACTGCTGCCTTGATCGTCAAAAACAAGCAGGGTTCCGGCCTCCCGCTCACCGGCCTTAACGGCGTGACGTTCACTTGGATCGCTGGTGGCGCGGTGCTGTGCATCGGCGTGGCTCATCTCATCCGCAGCCGTAAGCAGGCTGAGGAGTCCGAGCAGGAGTAATGCTCGCTCACCCATCCCTTTGGCAGGTGGGATGTGATGGCCATGAGACTTGCGGACACTTTTCTCGTCCATCCACGTTCTTGCTTTGTCATTTTCTTTTCGGGGCAGACTCCGCACTGGATTCTGCCCCGTTTTTTGGGATAACGCAGCCAGCCTCCACCGTCCGATGCGGGTACGTTCGTCATCGCGTTTCTTGACTCGTATGAGGTTCGGATTAAGGTCCGTAGGCGCACGCGCGGTGCGGACGGTAGAAGGCATTTGCGCCGCAAGCGCAAATAAGAATGCCCGGGGGTCGGATCCCGGGCATTTAACTAAAGCTGAAAACTAGGCTGCCCGCGCTCCTAAGTACTTACGCGGGGTGCGTCGTTTTCTGTTGACATTGTATCCCGAATCGCTCAGCCGATCCGGGACATTTTGAAAACTCAAATGCTGGCTTATCCTCGACTGGACGGTGCAGTCTAGCTGCGTTGTCCGGTGCATGAGTTCGCTAATCGGCTATTATTTGTTTAGACAACCTGAGCTGTAAAGGAGTGACCGGCGATGGTGCAGGGCGCCAAACATATGAAGAGCAATAACGCCGCGGACAACGGCGGCTCAAGCCCTCAGCCCAAATCTCAACCAAAGCCCAAGCGCCGCCGCAAGCGACTGCCGCGCTGGGCCGACCGGCTCATCACCATCGTCATCATCCTTATCGGCGTGGGCCTTATGACCTGGCCGTGGATTTTGGACCGGCTCGAGGCCTCGGGCGTGTTTAACCAGATCAGCACGGTGTCCAGCACCGTGGACGCGCTGTCTGCCGAGGAGCGCGAGCGCATCCTGCTCCAGGCGCGCTCCTTTAACGAGCAGCTGGCGGGCGAGGCCACCGAGCTCCCCGCCGACCAGATCGAGCCCTACGCTCAGCAGCTCATCTTTGACCGCGACCCCATGATGAGCTGGGTCGAGATCCCCTCCATCGACGTGAGCATGCCCATCTACCACGGCACGAGCGAAGAAGTCCTCATGGCGGGCGTCGGCCACCTGGAGGGCACGAGCCTGCCGGTGGGCGGCACCTCGACGCATTGCGTGCTCACCGCGCACTCGGGCATGCGCAACCTGAGCATGTTCGACGACATCCACTCGCTGGAGCCCGGCGACCTGGTGCTGCTGCACACCATGAACAAGACGCTCGCCTACAAGATGGTGGACTCCGAGGTGGTGCTGCCCGAGGAGATGGAGTCGCTGACCATCGAGCCCGGCGCCGACAAGGTGACGCTCGTCACCTGCACGCCCTACGGCGTGAACGACCACCGCCTGCTGGTGCATTGCGTGCGCGCCAAGTACAACAAGAAGGACGTCGACAAGCAAAAGTCGCTGGCCGGTCGCCACTGGGGCAAGCGCGAGTTTGCCGTGCTCATTGTGGTCGTAGCCATTGTACTGTTGCTGCTGGACATCGTGATCCACGCGGTCCGCAAGCGCCGCAAGGTCAAGGCCTCGGCATAAGACATTCTCCAGAACCACCACATAGGGGACAGGCGCCTTTGCGGTGGTCGGGACTTCCAAACCATCACAACATTCGATGAAAATTTCGATTTTGACGAAAAGCATCGAATGTTGTGATGCTTTTCGTTGCGGGCGCGACGGTTCTCGTTGTGGGCGAGACGGTTTTCGCTATGGACGGTGCGGTTTCGCTGCAGAACCGCCAGCCCGCCGCCTGCCAAGCCGCCGCCCTCGTTACGTTTTCGCTGCATTTGGGTAAAGCACCTGCTCCAAGCGGCGTTGCCTTGTATACTAGAGCGGTTTATCTGTTATGCGGAAGGGAGCGCCTATGGCACTCAGCGAGAAAGACGTGCGAGGCATCGCCGAGTACGCAAAGATCGCACTGACCGATGACGAGCTCACCCAGATGACGTCCTACATGAACGACGCCGTCCAGATGCTCGAGCCCGTCTTGCAATATGACTTGCCCGACGTGGAGCCCACGTTCCATCCCATCGGAAGCCTGTCCAACGTGATGGGCGATGACCTGCGCGAGCCCGAGCGCGACCTGCCGCTCGACATTGCGCTCGAAAACGCCGGCAGCGCGCGCGACCGCTACTTTCGCGTGCCGTCCATTTTGGGAGAGGGGGAGAGCGAGTAATGGCGCTAAGCTTCGATTCCTTTACCGCCGCCCAGATCGCCGCAGGCGTTGCCGCCGGCGACTTTACCGCTACCGAGGTGGCCCAGGCCTCCCTTGCCGCCATCGAGGCGCGCGAGGGCGGGGTCCAGGCATTCCTGCAGGTGGCGCCCGAGCTTGCGCTCGAGGCCGCCGCGCGCGTGGATGCCGACCGTGCCGCAGGCAAGCCGCTGCCCCCGCTCGCGGGCGTGCCGCTGGCCATTAAGGACAACATGAACCTCGTGGGTACGCGCACCACCTGCGCTTCCCGCATGCTCGAGAACTACCAGAGCGTCTACACCGCCACCTGCGTCCAGCGCATGCTCGATGCCGGCTGCCTGCCCATGGGCAAGGCCAATATGGACGAGTTTGCCTTTGGCAGCTCCACCGAGAGCTCGGCCTTCCACCGCACCAACAACCCTTGGGATACCGAGCGCGTGCCCGGAGGCTCTTCGGGCGGCTCCGCTGCCGCCGTCGCCGCGGGCGAGGTCGCGCTCTCGCTGGGCTCGGATACCGGCGGCTCCATTCGCCAGCCGGCGTCGCTGTGCGGCGTGGTGGGCTTTAAGCCCACGTATGGCGCCGTGAGCCGTTACGGCGTGGTTGCCTTTGGCTCGTCGCTCGATCAGGTTGGCCCCTTCGGCCGCACGGTCGAGGATGTCGCGCTGGCCATGAACGCGCTTACTGGCGCGGGCCACGATCCGTACGACTGCACCAGCCAGGACTGTGCCGTCGACTTTACCGAGCACCTCAACGACAGCATCGAGGGCAAGCGCGTGGGCATCATCCCCGCGTTTATGGAGGCCGAGGGTCTGACGCCCGAGGTCAAGGCCGCTGTTCAGCGCGCCGCCCAGGAGCTGCAGAACCAGGGCGCCGAGCTCGTGGAGGTCGACCTGCCGCACCTGGACGCCGCCATCGCCGCCTACTACGTTATCGGCCCGGCCGAGGCGTTCTCCAACCTGGCTCGCTTCGATGGCATTCGCTACGGCTATCAGGAGGAGGGCTGCGCCAACCTGTCCGACCAGAGCTCGCTTTCGCGCGCCCACGGCTTTGGCGCCGAGGCCAAGCGCCGTCAGATGCTCGGCGCCTACCTGCTGAGCTCGGGCGTGTACGACAAGTACTACTACGCAGCGCAAAAGGCCCGCACGCTCATCACGCAGGACTACGACGCCGCGTATGCCAAGGTGGACACCATCCTCATGCCTGCCTCGCCGCGCACGGCCTTTAAGTTTGGCGAGATCAGCGACCCCACGCAGATGTACCTCTCCGACCTGTACACCATTTCGCTCAACATCTGCGGTAACGGCGGTATCTCGGTGCCGCTGGGCCTGGGCGAGGATACTCATCTGCCCGTTTCTGCCCAGCTGGTGGGTCCGGCCTTTAAGGACCGTCAGCTGCTCACGTTTGCCCGCGCCTTGGAGCGCGGCTTTGCCGATGCCGCCACGGGTGCGCCCGCGCTTTCCGTCGCGCCCGATTTTGCCGGGAAGGGAGGCGAGCTGTAATGAAGGAGCTTTCCGAGGTCCTGCAGGATTGGGAGGCCGTGATCGGCCTGGAGATCCATACCGAGCTCACCGCACTCGATACCAAGATGTTCTGCAACTGCAAGCTTAGCCACGATGACGAGCCCAACGCCAACGTGTGTCCGGTGTGTCTGGGCCTGCCCGGCGCCCTGCCGGTGCCCAATAAGCGCGCCATCGAGAGCATCGTCAAGGCCGGTCTCGCCACCAACTGCGAGATCCAGCGCCACTCGATGTTCTACCGCAAGCACTACTTCTATCCCGATATGGCCAAGAACTTCCAGACCACGCAGGGTCCGGTCGCTTTTGCCATGTACGGCCACCTGGATCTTGATGTGACCGGTCGCGGTGCCGCCGAGCGCCCCGACTGCGCGTTTGGCGAGGCCGAGGCCCAGAGCCTGGCGAGTGCCTCGGCCAACGCCGAGGGCCTGTCCACGTCCATGTCTTCGACCATGCGCGAGGGCAATCAGCGCGCCGGCCACCTGGCCAGCTACGACGCGTCCAACCTGCAGATGCCCGAGCGTCGCGAGGACGGTTCCTACACGGTGCCCATCCGCATCCTGCGCATCCACATGGAGGAGGACGCCGCCAAGATGGTCCACGTGGGTGGCGCCGAGGGCCGCATTACCGCCGCGGCCGAGTCGCTCGTCGACTACAACCGCTGCGGCACGCCGCTCATCGAGCTTGTAACTGAGCCCGACTTGCGTACGCCCGAGGAGGCTCGCCTGTTTATGGAGAAGCTCCGTCGCATCTTTGTGACGCTTGGCATTTCCGACTGCTCCATGGAGAAGGGTTCCATGCGCTGCGACGGCAACGTGTCGCTGCGCCGCCGCGGCGAGACCAAGCTGGGCACCAAGACCGAGCTCAAGAACCTCAACTCGTTTAAGAGCCTGCATGACGGCCTTGCCTACGAGATCTGCCGCCAGGCAGAGGTACTCGAGGAGGGCGGCATTATCTACCAGGAGACCCGCCACTGGGAGCCCAGCCGCAAGCGCACCGTGGTCATGCGTGTGAAGGAGACGGCCGACGACTATCGCCTGTTCCCCGATCCCGACCTGGCGCCGTTCGACCTGGACGACGAGTTTATCGATCGTTGCCGTGGCGAGATCCCCGAGCTGCCCGATGCCAAGCGCGCTCGTTTTGAGGCCGACTTTGGCATTAAGACGGCCGACGCCGAGCAGATTGCCGGCGACCCGGAGTTTGCCGAGTTCTTTGAGGCCGCCGCTGCCGGTATGGCTGGCAAGGAGGCCCAGACGGTCGCGAACCTGCTGGTCAACGAGATGATCGCCTACCTTAAGGGCGCGGGTGTCTCGCTGGCCGAGTCTGGCATCGCGCCGGCTCAGGTGGCAGCCCTTGCCAAGCTGCTGGCGACCGATGCCATTAGCTCCAACCAGGCGCACGAGGTCTTTGAGGCCATGGCCCAGACCGGCGACGACCCCAACAAGATCGTCGACGAGCGCGGTATGCGCCAGGTGAGCGATGCCGGCGCGCTGCAGCCGATTGTGGACGAGGTGCTGGCAAACTGTGCCGATCAGGCGCAGCAGTATCGTGACGGCAACCAGAAGGTCATCGGCTTTTTGGTGGGCCAGTGCATGAAGGCGAGCCGCGGCAAGGGCAACCCGAAGCTCTTCAACGAGTTGCTGAGAACGTCGCTCTCGTAGCTGCGAGGCCGGCGAAGCCCCGAGTCGCCGGGGTATTTCCTCCAAATTTCAAACAGTCCTATGCAAGACGAAGGCCACATTTAGTGGCCTTCTTTGCATGCGGAACTCATTTGGAGCAAACACCCCGGCGACTCGGGGCTTCCCCGGCCAGACGACTCGGCCGTTCGGGTCAGGTGGGCTGGATTGAATTTGGTGAATGAGGGCGCCGATGGCGCCCTCATTCTTTATATATGTTGGGAGCGCCAGGTGGTGGGGGTGGTGCTGGTGTATTGTCTGAATGCTTGGGCGAAGGCGGCCTGCTGAGGGTAGCCTAGACGCTCTGCGGCCTGCGCTATCGTGAGCGAGCTATCGGCCAAAAGGTCCTGTGCTCGCTCCATACGGCGTCTGCGAATGTAGGCACCCAGGGACTCGCCGGTTTGGGCCTTAAAGGTGGCGCATAGCTTGGAGCGGCTTGTGTAGAGCCTCTCGGCTACCTCGTTGATACCCACACGTCTGCCTTTGTCGAGCGCGCGCTCAATCATTGCCGTTGCTTCTTCGGCAATGGTTATGCTGGCGCGTGTGTCTGCCGCCCGCCGCGCCTGCTTGTGGGCCGCGCGCGAACAGGCGAGCTCCGCGACCATGGTCTCCACGATGCCTTGCATATAGACGTGTCCGCCTACGGCGCGAGCGCGGTCCTCGTTGATTCGGCGTAGTGTGTGGCAGATGGCAGACGCTGCCTCCTCGTGCCATGACTCGGCAAACGCCTCAAAGACCCCCGCGAACTCGGCGGGATAGCGATGCTCCAGCTCGTCAAAATAACCGGGCAAAAAGAGGACCGAGCGCGAGTGGTAGAGCTGCCCTGCAAACAGCGGGCTTAGCTCCTCGCCGCAGCTATCTTGGATAAAGCTGCATACTGCGCTGTTCGGCCACGGTCCATGCAGCGGCTTGAGGTTCGCAGGCGTTATGCCGGCTTCGGGCATGCACATGAGCGTGGGCGCGCTGACCTCGCTCACGCACGCGTACGGTTCGGGCGTGTATTCGGCTAGCTGCATGTTGTGCGTCGGGGTAATGAAATGCTCCATAACGATGCAGGCGGGGGAGAGAGGCATGATCCATGCGCGGCCGTGCGCCCGGTCGTTTGCCACCTCGCCGGTAAAGACGGCGCCCTTGCCGGTAAGCTCCAGGCCAAACTGCTCAAACTGCGGTGCGTAGAGCTCGGTTATGTCGGTCGCTGCCCGCCGTATTTGCAAAAGCGTCCCTTTCCTTTGCAGAAACGTCCACGCCTGGCTTGATTGTGAGCCATGGCTAACACGTCAATGATAAGCTCATTAAGGTTAACTCTCAAGCCGTTAGAAAGGAATCTCATGGCAAAGGGATCAAAAAGGGAAGGTGGAGGCATCGGCGAGTTGCTCGCGTATGCCGGTGACCGTAAATTCCTAACGTATTTGGGCATGGCCCTCTCGGCGTTCTCGCAGCTGTTGAGCTTTGGCCCGTACGTGTGTATCTGGCTTGTTGCGCGAGACCTGATTGCCGTGGCGCCCAACTGGAGCGAGGCCGCCGACATCGCGATGTATGGTTGGTGGGCTGTTGGTTTTGCCCTGGCAAGCATCGTGGTCTATTTCGTGGGACTCATGTGCACGCACCTGTCCGCGTTTCGCTGCGCATCCAATATCCGCAAGGCTACGAGCGAGCATCTGCTTAAGCTGCCGCTCGGCTACTTTGACACGCACGCCACCGGTGAGCTGCGCCGTATCGTAGACGGCTGTGCCGCCTCCACCGAGACGCTGCTCGCGCACATGCTGCCCGATATCGCCGGTGCCACCGCCATGGTCGTGGGCCTGCTTGTGCTGCTATTTGCCCTCGATTGGCGTTTGGGCGCGGCATGCTTAATCTCGGTCGTCGTTTCGTTTTGCGCCATGGCCACCATGATGAGCGGCAAGGGCGCCGAGTTTATGAAGGCCTACATGGGTGCGCTGGTCAAGATGAACAAGACCGGCACCGAATACGTACGCGGCATCCCCGTGATCAAGGTATTCCAGCAGACGGTCTACTCCTTTAAGGCGTTCCACGATGCGATCGCCGAATACGCCGACATGGCGCAAAGCTATGCGGGCACGTTCTGCCGAGGTCCACAGGTGCTCAACCTTACCGCGCTCAATGGTCTTGTGGCATTCCTTTTGCCCGTGGCGTTGCTGTTGGTGCCGGGCGAGACGGACTTTGCACGCTTTATGACCAACTTCACGTTTTACGCGATTATTTCGGCCGTGGTGCCGACGGCCATGACCAAGCTCATGTTTGTGGGCGAGGCCTCTCAGATGAGTGCCGATTCGCTGGCTCGTATTCGAAGCGTCATGGGTTCCAAACAGCTCTCCGTGCCTGCCCAGCCCAAGCACTCCGCCGGTAGCGATGTGCGCTTTGAGGACGTGAGCTTTACGTACGAAGGTGCCGAAGCACCTGCCGTTAGCCATGTGAGTTTCAGCGTTCCCGCTGGTAGCACCCTTGCGTTGGTTGGTCCCTCGGGCGGCGGTAAGTCAACCTGCGCAAGCCTGATCCCGCGTTTTTGGGATGTTTCCTCGGGTCGCGTGCTTGTGGGCGGCGTAGACGTTCGCGACATGGATCCGCACGAGCTCATGGACCAGGTCGCCTTTGTGTTTCAGACCAACCAGCTGTTCCGCCAAACACTTGCCGATAACGTGCGTGCCTCCAAGCCTTCAGCAACCGACGACGAAGTACGTGCAGCCCTCTCCGCAGCTCAGTGCGACGACATTGTGGCCAAGCTCCCACAGGGCATCAACACCATGCTCGGCGCCGGCGGAGCATATCTTTCGGGCGGCGAGGTCCAGCGCGTGGCACTCGCCCGCGCGATTCTTAAAGACGCACCTATCGTGGTGCTCGATGAGGCCACGGCGTTTGCCGATCCCGAGAACGAGGCGCTCATCCAGCGCGCCTTTAGCAAGCTGGCGGCGGGTCGCACGGTCATTATGATTGCGCACCGACTCTCGACTGTAGTGGGCGCAGACCAAATCGTGGTGCTCAACCAGGGCAGCGTGCAGGAGTCGGGTACCCATGCCGAGTTGCTGTCCCAAGAGGGTCTGTATGCCAAGATGTGGGCCGAATACGAACAGGCCGCGAGCTGGAAAATCACTGCAGCGACTGCGGATGCCGCCGTCACGAAGGGAGGCGAGGCATAAATGTTCGCCTCATTCCAAAAGAAGTATTTCCTATCCGATAAAGGCGTCGCCGGCGTAAAACGCGGCATTTTCTGGACCACGCTCACCAATCTCATTACCATGGCCGGCATGGGCTTTTTATTCCTGGTCATGGCCAGCTTTGTCGAGCATCTCGCCAGCAGCGCCGACCTGCCGGATGCTCTGCCGATCGTGGGCGGCCTCCTGGTCTTTTTCGTGTTGCTCTTTGCCTCTAACTGGCAGCAGTATTACTACACCTACTGCATCTTTTACGAGGAGTGCGGAAAGCAGCGCATGGAGATTGCCGAGCGCTTGCGCAAACTGCCGCTGTCGTTTTTTGGTCGTCGTGATCTGGCCGATTTAACCGAGACCATTATGGGCGACGTCCAGGCCATGGAGCACGCCTACAGCCACGTGCTGGGAGAGCTTTGGGGTGCCATCATCGCAAGCGCCATTGTGTTCGTGGCGTCGCTGTTCTTTTGCTGGCAGCTGGCGATTGCGGCGTTTTGGAGCGTTCCCGTGGCCTTTGCCGTGCTGTATCTGACGCGCGGCCCCATAATCCCGGTGTTCGACCATGTGCGTGCCGAGAAGGTCAAGGTTACCGAGGCGATCCAGGAGACGCTCGACTGCGTGCGCGAGATCCGCGCCACCAACCAGGAGGCTCATTATCTTGAGGGGCTCAACGCCATGATCGATGCCGAGGAGCGCGAGACCACCAGAGGCGAGCTCGCCAATGGGCTTTTGGTCAACTCCGCCTTTGCCATCCTGCGCCTGGGGATTGCCACCACGTTGGTCACGGGCGCTGCGATGGTCGCCTCCGGCCAGGTCGACTTTTTGATGATGTTTGCCTTCCTGCTTATGGTGAGCCGCATCTATGCGCCCTTTGATCAGGCGCTGATGCTGATGTCCGAGCTGTTTGCCGCCGAGTCGTCGGCCAAGCGCATGCGCTCCATCATGGAGGAGCCCGTGGCGCGGGGGAGCGAAAAGTTTGAGCCCGTGGGCCATGACGTGGTGTTCGATCACGTTGCATTTGGCTATGGTGCAGGGGAGGACGGACGCGCAGGCGAGAAGATCTTGACCGATGTAAGCTTCATGGCCAAGGAGGGCGAGGTCACGGCCCTGGTAGGTCCTTCGGGCTCCGGTAAGTCCACGGTGAGCCGCCTGGCCGCGCGCTTTTGGGACGCCACCGAAGGCACGGTCACCGTGGGCGGCGTGGATGTTGCGAGCGTAGACCCCGAGGTGCTGCTGCGCGACTACGCCATCGTGTTCCAAGACGTGCTGCTCTTTGACGACACGGTGATGGGCAACATTCGTCTTGGTCGTCGCGATGCCACCGATGAGGAAGTGCTTGCTGCCGCGCATGCCGCCAACTGCGACGGGTTTGTGAGCCACATGCCACAGGGCTATGACACCATGATTGGCGAGAACGGCTCCAAGCTGTCCGGTGGCGAGCGCCAACGAATCTCCATCGCCCGTGCGCTGCTCAAAGACGCGCCGATCGTGTTGCTGGACGAGGCGACGGCGAGTTTAGATGTGGAGAACGAGACCGTGGTGCAGCAGGCGCTTTCCCGCCTGCTCGCAGGCAAGACGGTTATCGTGATCGCCCACCGTATGCGCACGGTAGAAAATGCCGATAAGATCGTTGTGCTCAAGGATGGTGTGGTAGCCGAGCAGGGTGCTCCGGCGCAACTCAAGGCGGCAGGTGGAGAATTCGCCCGCATGGTGGCGCTGCAAAAGGAAGCAGCTACCTGGCAGTTGTAAGAAGGGGCAAAGGGACAGTCCCTTTGTCACATTGACAATCGGTTACTCCGCATCGTTAATTTTCAAAAGGTTAGCCATGGCTGACCTAGATAGTTAGATAAAATTGAGATATTTCAAAAGCGTGCTCGAGCAAACTTGTTTACTCGGGTGCTGAAGCACCATGCCGCGTCCAATGCGGCAAAAGGGAGAAGCAACATGAAGAAGTCGACGTTCAATACCCTGCTTGTCGGTGGCGGTTTTCTGCTTGGCACGGCCGGCATCAAGCTGCTTACCAGCGCTCCGGTCAAGAATGCCTGCGTGCAGGGTATTGCGTGCGGCATGCGCATCAAGAACGGCTACCAGGACATGGTCGAGCAGGCCAAGGCTAATGTCGACGACATGGTTGCCGAGGCTGCTTACATCACCCAGAGCGAGGCCGCTGCTGACGAGGCAGCCGAGTAACGCTCCCAGGCACAAACTATGAGATTCTCGATTATTAGCGAGATCCCCGGCAGGACCCGTCTTCAATTGGCGGGTCCTGTGCCAGAGAGCGATCTCGATGCACTTCTTAAGCTTGGCGGCGACATCGACGGCGTGCACAAGGTGCGCGTCTACGGCCGCATCGGTCAGATGGCGCTCGAATATGACGAGCGGTGTCGTGCGGGCGTGCTCGACGCCTTGGGCGCGCTCGATGCCCAGGCCATTGCCGACGCAAAGACGGGTTACGTGATGCAGCTTGAGCCACGCAAGCACAAGCTCGTCATGGATCTTGCCACACTTATCGGCGCCCACTACGCGCGCCGCTGGTTCTTGCCGACGCCTCTGCGTGCGGTGTTTGTCGTGGTCGGTTACATGGCCTTTTTGCGTGCCGCCCTCCACGAGCTCGCGCAGCCGCGCCTGACCGTTCCCGTGCTCGACGCTTCGGCCATCGGCATTTCGTTCGTCAAACGTGATGTCGACACCGCGGGCCAGACGATGTTCCTGCTCAACGTGGGCGAGCTGCTCGAGGACTACACCCGCGCCATGAGCGAAAACGAGCTCATCAACTCGCTGCTCGATGTGCCCGACAAGGCGCAAAAGGTCGTCGGCGACACCGAGGTAAGCGTTGCCGCGACCGAGCTTGAGCCCGGCGATCTGGTCGCCGTGCGCACTGGCATGTCCATTTGCATCGACGGTGTTGTCGAGCAGGGGAGTGCCATGGTCAACCAGGCGACCCTGACCGGCGAGCCGCTGGCCGTCGAGCGCAGCGTGGGCGACGACGTGTTCGCCGGTACCGTCGTGGAAGACGGCAGCATCTTGGTGCGCGTGCGCGCCAACACGGCTCAGACCAAGCTTCGCTCGATCGTCTCGCTCGTGCAGACGGCCGACTCGCTCAAGTCCGAGGGCCAGTCGCACATGGAAGACCTCGCCAACAAGATTGTCCCGTGGAACTTCCTGCTCGCGGGCCTGGTCGCGCTTACCACCCGCAGCCTCATCAAGACCTCAGCGGCACTGATGGTCGACTATTCGTGCGCGCTCAAGCTCACGGGTTCCGTCGCCGTCATGACTGCCATGAGCGACGCTGCCAAGATGGGTGTTATGGTCAAGGGCGCTAAGTACTTTGAGTCGTTTGCCAAGGCCGATACCATTGTCTTTGACAAGACCGGTACGCTGACCGAGGCCCAGCCGCGCCTAGCTTGCGTGCTCACGACCGACGGCTGGAGCGAGGACGAGGTCCTTCGCCTTTCTGCCTGCCTGGAGGAGCATTTCCCGCATCCGGTGGCGCGTGCCGTGGTCAACGCCGCCCGCGAGCGCGGGCTCGAGCACCGCGAGCGTCACGCTGCGGTCGAGTATATTGTGGCGCACGGCATCGCTTCGTCCATCGAAGGGCGTCGCGCGATTATCGGCTCGGCACACTTTGTGTTTGAGGACGAGAGCGCGCAGCTCGATTCCGACATTAAGGAGCGCATTGAGTCCCAGATGCAGGGACTGTCGCCGCTGTATCTGGCGGTCGACGGCACCGTTGTGGGCGTGCTCGGTATCGAGGACCCGCTTAAGCCCGGGGTCCGCGAGGCCATCGCCGACCTGCACGCGTTGGGCGTCAAGCACGTGGTCATGCTCACGGGCGATTCCGAGCGCACGGCCGAGCGCATTGCGCGAGAGGCGGGGGTCGACGAGTTTAAGGCCGAGCTGCTGCCCGAGGACAAGTACGCGTATGTGGAGCGCATTAAGGGCGAGGGGCGCCATGTTGCCATGGTGGGCGACGGCGTCAACGATTCGCCGGCGCTCGGTTTGGCCGACGTGGGCCTGGCGATGGGTGGCGGAAGCGACATCGCCAAGGAGGTCGCCGACATCATCCTGACCGATACGGACCTCGCGGCGATTGTTCGCCTGCGCCGCATGAGCCAGGGCCTCATTGATCGTCTGACGAGTTCCTATTCTAAGGTGATGCTTACCAACTCAGCACTCTTGGCACTGGGCATTACCGGCACGATTACCCCGCAAGCGTCGTCGCTGCTGCACAACGGCTCGACGATTGCCTACAGCCTGAGCAACGCGAAGGCTTACCTGCGTTAGCAGACGTGTTCGCCCACGTTATCTGGCCTGCGCCCAGACGGCATTGGTGTCGTCTGGGCGCAGGCCTTTTGCGTTTGACCATGTGCTAGCTTCTCTATATAGTGTTGCTAGCAGGGCTAGCAATTGAAGGGAGCGGGATCGACGTGGGTGCTGTTAGCGGCATGGCGCAGGTGAACGTTCGCGTAGATCGCCAGGTCAAGAACCGTGCCGAGGAGGTGCTGCGGCTTTCGGGCGGGTCACTGCCCGAGCTCATCAAAAAGGTGGTGGCCAAGGTCGCGCAGGGTGGCGGGCAGTGCGAGGAAGTGCTTGCGGCCGTCGACGACCGGCAGCAGACCGTCGCGCCCGATACTCCGTTCGCCGCATCATGGGCGGCGGCAGATCAGCTTTACGCGGACCTGGGCATCGCTACGTCGCCCGTATCCGACGATCGCGGTTGGGAAACAATCTATTCCGAAGCCATGGACGAGCACTATCGCCAAAAGGGGATGATCCTGTGAGCGGGGCTCCCCTCAAAATAATGGTGGATGCCAACGTATGGGTTGATTCGTTTTGCGCCGACCATGCCGAGTCGCTTGCCGCGCGTGCGTTTATTGGGCGGGCGACGGAATCGGGCGCAACGTTGTTCTTTCCGGTGCATATCGCCAAGGACGTGCTGTACGTTGTCCAACACGAGCTGAAGCGTAGCGTTCTTGCCAGCGGGGGAGTGCTCAACGAGGCATCTGCCCGTGCAATTGGCGATGCGGCGTTGGCGTTTGTTCGGAACATGACCGAAAACGCCACGGCCGTGGGTGCAGATGCGTCGGACCTTTGGCTGGCCGACAAATACTTAGCGCTCCATCGCGATTACGAGGACAACTTGGTACTCGCCGCATGCAAACGCGCACAGGTTGATTACTTGGTAACTAACGATCGCAAACTGCTCGAACATGCCGATCTTGCAGCAAAGACCCCGCGCCAAATAATGCCGATTCTGGCTTTGGCCGAACGTGGTGGCGTGGCAATCGGTTAACGCGAACTGTTTGCGGGCCTCTTGGACGACGATGCGCCAAGGGGCCCGCGTCTGCTATTTACAAAAGCTCGGCCTTGATGGCGGGACTTTCTGCGAGCTGCTCGGCTACCTTTTCGTTGGAGCTGTCGAGTGCTGCCAGACTGCGGTAGACCCACTCGTTGACCTGGGTGTTCTTGACGCCTGCGGTCTGCATAAGGGCGCCTACCTCGCGGATTGCTGCGAACAGATCGGCCTTGGGACCCGCGAGCTCGACCTCGATACCGTGGTAGGCGGCCACGCCGCGGTTCTCACTCACGTGGTCGATAAAGCCCTCGACGGTCTCAAGCTGCTGGGCGAGAGCTGCATCATCGTCAACGTCCAGCGCGACGAGTGCGTTCGATACCGTGAGGGCGGGATGTCCGCAGGGGACAAAGCCCTCGATGACATCCATAGCTTCAGTAATGGTTGAGCCCAGGCCTGCGAGGGCATCGACGAGTTGCTGCTTGGTATCCATAACGGTCCTTTCGACGGGTCAATTTTGCTTGGCGAAAATATACGTGACGCGATCGGTAACAAAAGTGCGAAGTGCGGCGCACATTGGGGTCTTCACAGCTCGTGCATAGAGCAGCTGTCTGCCTTTAGAACGTGGTAAGATAGCACTCCACAAGCGGGGCTCGCCCCGTATGTTCCTTGAAAAGTCGACGGTTATCGGGTGTTTGCAGGCCCGATACCATCCAGACTTTCCCGACATCCGGGGGCGACTGGTTTCGACACGATAGCTCTGAGAGAGGAAGCAAGCCGAGGTCTCCTCGCCTCGTTAAACAGGGGTACCGTCAAATTGAATTGACAACAACTCTTCTTTTGAGCCTATGGCTCTCGCTGCTTAGTTTATAGCGGCGCGTCAACCCGGTGATTTCCCCGACACCGGCGCGACGTCATTTTAGGGGAATGCTCCTGCGCACGTAATCGGTATGGCGCAGGCTAAGACCGAACCGGTTAGGACGCCGCGAGCGTGTCGCTGCGCGCAAAGCGTCCGAGACTAAACCAGCGACTGAGCTTGGAGATGCCAATCAGGGGGCTTTCGTGGACCGGAGTTCGATTCTCCGCGCCTCCACCAATAGTTACAGGCAGGTAGAGAAGTGTCTCTACCTGCTTTTTTATTAATTACAGATACCGCGGAGAATCGAACTCTATGCAGGGCGCGAGCGTTAAGCAAACGCGAAGCGTTTGTAGCGAGCGGGCGAGGACGCCGGCAGGCGGCCGAAACCGGTGCGGATTTGCGAAGCAAATACGCGGATTCTCCGCGCAATGCTTCAGTCAGATATAGATGCGATGCCGATTAAGCTCCGGCTGCCCATGCCTCGCTTCAACGCAAGCCTCGTACCGCGGAGAATCGAACTCTGTGCAGGGCGCGGGCGTAAAGAAAACGCCGCAGCAACGCAGAGTGGGGCGCGCTTTCCCAACGGCGGCCCAGACGGAAAATCCATCCCGGAATTCCGGCTCAGACTGGGATGCGGTTTCCGGATGACGCCTCAAGCGGAAAGTCCATCCCAGAATTCGCGCCCAGAACGGGACATGCTTTCCGGATGCCTGCTCAAGCGGAAACTGCAACCCGGAATTTGCTCTGAGAACGGGATACACTTTCCGCTTCACCTGCCGCCTCGAAAAACCCATGCGCTCGCCATCCCAAAACTGGGTAGAAGAAAGCCAAAACGCAATCGCAGGAGGTCAATATGACTGCAGAAGATAAGGCAAAGAACGCCGGCAAGGTCGCGCTCGTCCTGGAGGGCGGTAGTTTTCGCGGGCAGTTTACCGCAGGCGTGCTCGACGTTCTTATGGAGGCCGGCGTCGAGATTCCGGCTGTCTACGGTGTATCGGCCGGCGCCCTCAACGGCGTGAACTACAAGTCGCACCAGATCGGCCGTGCCAACCGCATCAACCTGGCTTTCTGCAATGACAACCGATTCATGGGCGCCGCATCGTTTGCGTCCACGGGCTCCATTGTGGGTTACGACTTTATCTTCAACGATGTCCAGGACCGCCTGGATCCCTTTGACAACGAGGCGTTCGACGCGAGCCCCATCGAGATGTACGCCGTTGCGACGGACATGCTGTTCGGAACCGCCGCGTACCTCCCGGTCAAAAGCGCCGTGCTCGATCTTGACGCTGTGCGCGCCTCGACCTCGTTGCCGCTGGTGACGCCGCCGGTCGAGATTGACGGGCACAAATATGTCGACGGCGGCGTGGCCGATTCGGTTCCTATCGAGCATGTGCTCGAGGAGGCGGGCTTCGACCGTGCGGTCGTCATCGTCACGCAGGACCGTTCGTATGAGAAAAAGCCCTACGCGTTTTTGCCGGCCGCGCGTGCGCGTTATGCCGACTACCCCTATCTGCTCGAGGCTATCGAGACGCGCCACGACCGTTACAACATCCAGCGCATGCACCTGTGGAAGTATGAGCGCGAGGGCCGCGCGCTGGTCGTTGCTCCGCAAAAACCGGTCGAGGTCGGCCACGTTGAGCACGATTCGGCAAAGCTTTTGGACCTGTATATCCAGGGCCGTCAGGAGGCAAAGCGCCTGCTCACGGAAATCCAAGAGTTCGTTGAGCGCTAGCGACGGCGAACCCCCAAAAAATGACAACAGCTAAAGAGTTGGAAAAATCACGGCTCGTGGATGACATGTGCAGAAACTCTGGTCGGAGCCAAAATACCTGTTGACTCGTACGGCGAGCGGGGTAATATGGACGGGTTACTTGCAGAGCCCCGTGAATCTCTGTAACAACACGTACTGTACATGGAGGAGTCTAAGTGATTTCGAAATCGACTCACTACGCCAAGCAGGGCGAGGTCCAGCGCAACTGGGTTCTCGTCGACGCCGATGGTGCTGTCCTGGGCCGTCTTGCCACCCAGATCGCAATGATCCTGCGCGGTAAGAACAAGCCCCAGTTCACGCCCAACAGCGACTGCGGCGACTTCGTTGTCGTCATCAACGCCGATAAGGTCCAGCTTACCGGTAACAAGGCCGACACGAAGACCTATTATCGCCACAGCGGCTACAACGGCGGCCTCAAGGCTGAGAGCTTCCGCCAGGCTATGGAGAAGCACCCGGAGAAGGTCATCGAGCGCGCCGTTCGCGGTATGCTGCCCAAGACCACCCTCGGCCGTGCCCAGATGACCAAGCTTAAGGTCTACGCTGGTGCCGAGCATCCGCATGCTGCCCAGAACCCCACGAAGATTGAGCTGGAGGCTTAAAGATGGCTGAGAACACCGTTGTTTACCAGGGTACCGGCCGTCGTAAGAACGCCGTCGCCCGCGTCCGTCTCGTCCCCGGCACCGGCAAGGTGACCATCAACAAGCGTGACGCCGAGCAGTATTTCGGCCGTCATCAGCTCGTTGAGAACGCCCTTGCTCCCTTCAAGGTGACCGACACCGCCGGTCAGTTCGACGTTATCGCTCTGTGCGATGGCGGCGGCATCTCCGGTCAGTCCGGCGCTCTGCGTCTGGGCATCGCTCGCGCTCTTCTGAACGCTGGCGACTACCGTGCTGACCTCAAGAAGGCCGGTTTCCTTACGCGCGATGCTCGCGTGGTCGAGCGCAAGAAGTACGGCCTCAAGAAGGCCCGCCGCGCTCCCCAGTTCTCCAAGCGCTAAGGTTTTATCTCCTTTCGAGATACAATGTACAAGCGGGGCCTGCCGATTCCTCGGCGGGTCCCGCTTTTCTTTTTCGACTAGGGTGGGCGGTTGTATATCGCCTGCTAGGGAAGGAGCGATCCTATGCCCCAGAACATCTTCGGTACCGACGGCGTCCGTGGCGTCGCCAATGCCGACCTCTCGTGCGACCTCGCGTTTCGCCTGGGCCGCGCGGCGACCAAGTTCCTTGGCCCGGACATCTGCATCGGCCGCGACACGCGTCTTTCGGGTACCATGCTCGAGAGCGCTCTGACCGCTGGCATTATGGCAGAGGGCGGCCGTCCGCATTGCTGCGGCGTTATCCCTACGCCGGCCGTGGCGCTGCTCACCGTCCAAAACGAGCTCGACGGCGGCATCGTCATCTCCGCTTCGCATAATCCGCCGGAGTTCAACGGCATCAAGTTCTTTAGCCGCAAGGGCATGAAGCTTCCCGATGCTGTCGAGGAAGATATCAGCGCCTGGGTCATGTCCGAGGAGGCCATGGCTGCCGACACGCTGCCGACCGGCGCCGGTGTGGGTCACATCATCAAGATGAAAGACGCCCGCAAGGCCTATGTCGATCATGCCATCAGCACGCTCGACGGCCTTAAGCTCGATGGCCTGGTTGTTGCCGTCGACTGCGGCCACGGTGCTTCCTGCCAGACCACGCCCGCTGCGCTGCAACGCCTGGGCGCCACGGTCCATGCCATCAACACCGATTACTGCGGCACCGACATTAACGTTGAGTGCGGCTCCACTCACCTTGAGCCCCTGCGCGAGCTCGTGCTGCGCACCCACGCCGATATCGGCCTGGCCCACGACGGCGACGCCGACCGCGTGCTGTTCGTCGACGGCGAGGGCAATGAGATCGACGGTGACTACATCCTGGCTATCTGCGGTTCTGACCTCGCCGCCCGCGGCAAGCTCGCCAACTCCGAGATCGTCTCGACCGTCATGTGCAACCTTGGCTTCTCCATCGCTATGAAGGAGCAGGGCTTCGAGATGGTTCAGACCGCTGTGGGCGACCGCTACGTTTTGGAGCGCATGCTCGCGGATGGCGCCGTCATCGGCGGCGAACAGTCCGGCCACATCATCTTCCTGGAGCACAACACCACCGGTGACGGCCTGGTGACGGCTCTGCAGCTGCTGGCCGTGCTCAAGCGCACCGGTCGTACCCTCACTGATCTTGCCGGCATCATGAAGAAGTACCCGCAGGTACTCGTCAACGTGCATTCCGACAACAAGGCTGGCCTGGACGATTGCCAGCCCATTTGGGACGCCGTCGCTGCCGCCGAGAAGGAGCTTGACGGCCGCGGCCGCATTCTGGTGCGCCCGAGCGGTACCGAGCCGCTGGTCCGTGTTATGGCCGAGGCGGAGACGCACGAGCTCACTCAGCGTGTTGTCGACGACATCGTCGAGGTTGTCAAGCGCGAACTTCCCTAATGGTCAAAAACGGGTGCCAAGTGGTAAACTGTTAAAGCTATTTTGATTGATTGGTATGTCCGAGGGGGAGCATGTTCACTAAAGTCCTAAGGTCTTTTGGTATGCGTGGACGAGTTCTTACGCTGGATGCTCCCATCTCGGGCGACGTCATTCCGTTGTCCGAGGTCAATGACCAGACATTTGCCACCGGCCTTTTGGGCCAGGGCGTGGCGATTCAGCCTACCGGCACGCGTGTGATTGCGCCGGCAGACGCCAAGGTCGAGGCCATTTTTCCCACGGGTCACGCCGTTGCGCTCAACACGGTCGATGGCCTAGACGTGCTCATCCACGTTGGTTTGGACACTGTTCAGCTTGAGGGCAAGCATTTTAGCGTGCATGCACAGGTGGGCGATGTCGTCCACAAGGGCGATGTACTCATTGAGTTCGATCGTGAGGCAATTGCTGCCGAGGGCTACGATGTGACGGTCCCCATCTTGGTGTGCAACTCCGTTGAGTTCTCGAGTATCAAGGGCTCCGTTGGTGCGCATGTCGAAGAGATGGACCAGCTCATCGTTGCCCGCGAGCGCTAGCAAGTGCACGTGGCCATTAGCCTACAATTCAAACACGTTTATGGAGGGCGCCCTTGAAAGAGGGCGCCCTCCGTGGCAAGATGGGATTTGTCCGAAGCTAAACGGCTTTGGGTCACCGTGGACGGGCAGGGGCCTCGACGCGGCTAGACACGAGACACATACATTACGCGACCTCGCCCTGGTGGCCGCACACGTTGGTTGCGGCCGACGCGGGCCGCGGGCAAGTGCTTGTAAGGGGAGCCTTGCCTCTCTTGTACGAGAAAGGACGCGTAATGAAGATCATTAAAGCTAAAGACTACGAGGATATGAGCCGCAAGGCCGCCAATATCATCTCGGCGCAGGTTATCCTCAAGCCCGATTGCGTGCTGGGTCTTGCCACCGGCTCCACCCCGATCGGTGCCTACAAGCAGCTCGCTGCTTGGTACGAGAAGGGCGACGTCGACTTTGCCGAGGTCAGCACCTACAACCTGGACGAGTATCGCGGCCTTTCGCACGACGATCCCCAGAGCTATCACTACTTCATGCGTGAGAACTTCTTCGATCACATCAACATTGACCTGAACAACACGCATGTGCCCGACGGTTCCAACCCCGACGCCGCCGCTGCCTGCTCTGAGTACGACAAGATCGTCGCCGCCGCCGGTTACCCGGATCTGCAGCTGCTCGGCATTGGCAACAACGGCCACATCGGTTTCAACGAGCCCGATGACCACTTCTCCAAGGGCACGCACTGCGTCGACCTCACCGAGAGCACCATTCAGGCCAACAGCCGCCTGTTCGACAGCATCGACGATGTTCCCCGTCAGGCCTACACCATGGGTACCCAGACCATCATGTATGCCCGCATGATCCTAGTCGTCGCCAACGGCGAGGCCAAGGCTCAGGCCGTGCATGACATGTGCTATGGTCCGGTTACGCCCGCGTGCCCGGCTTCGATTCTGCAGCTGCACACCAACTGCGTTGTCGTTGCCGACGAGGCCGCCCTTTCGTTCTGCGAGTAGCGCGAATCCTGCACCTCGACATAGCCTTGCCTAAGGCCTCCGCTTTGCGGGGGCCTTTTTGCTATCCCTTTCCGCCCACTTGACCAAAATCTTGCCGCAAGCTTGACGAATGCCGGATGCCCAACAGTTTGATTCATTCCATATCAGATTCTATGCAAAAATGCCACTAAAAGGTCGTAGACGGTAGCGGGTGCTAGGCGAGTTGAATGACATAGCTGAACCTTGTTCATCTGCGTTACACTGCCGTTTAGATGGGACAAGCTGACAAGCTCATTTACCTGCTTAAAGACCGATTAGTCGGGGGATTAATAACAATCGGCCCTCGCTGTACAAAAACTTGCCGCTTGCGTACCAAAAGACAACCTAGAACACAAGGTCGCTCTATTCATAGCGCGGCTTGTATGGTCTTGCGGTTACAGTGTCCATACGGTCGAGTTGAGGAGCGGGCATGGTAAACGATTTGGACAGTATAGACGACCTCGAGCTGATGCCGCTGGGCGGAGGCTATATGGTGCGACGCGAACGCTTGATGAATGAGCTTCTCGCCAAGGGCCGAAAGGCCGGCATCGTGGTTCTCTATGCGCCCGACGGGTTTGGGAAGACCTCGGTGCTGCTGCAGTACACCCATGAGGTTAAATGCGACCCGACGCGAGGCCCCGTGCGGATTATCGAGGCCGATCGCGCCACTGGGCGCGAGGTGTTTATGCAGCTCGAGGTGGTTACCGAAGAACTCAAAGACAAACCGCACTCCCTTATCGCGATTGATAATGTGCCAAACCTCGATCAGCACGATACCGAAGACCTCATCGACAGGATTCGCGGCCTGCGCGCTGTGGGGGTAGGGGTCTTTATCTCCTGCCGTCCTTCAAATCGTCAACTGATTCATGGGCTGGGCGATTCGGTTAAGATCAATGCGCAGATGCTCAAGGTGCATGCCTATGAGTATTCGGCGTGGGCATCGGCGTTTTCGATCAGCACATCGCTCGACTTTTATCAGCTCACGCAGGGCGTGCCCGAGCTCGTTTCGGCATTGCAGACGGGTCTGTATGGCCAAGGCGACGTAGCCGGTCTGCTCGAAAATGAGATTGTCAACGTATATGGCGCGGCACTTGTCGATCTGGCTTCGCTCGACAATAATGCACTGTTTTGCGTGGCATGTCTCATGGTTTTGATGGGCGAGGGCAATATCGCAGAACTCGAGGCTTGTGGGGTGAGGTTGTCGATGGTCGACCAGTCCTACTTTGTACGCGACTACCCGATCTTTGGCTTGGATCCCGCCGAGCGGAGTTTTACGTGTCTGGGCACGGAGGATAACGGACGCTTGCGCTTGCGCAAGTTGGTGGCCGAGGTTCGCCCCGAACTTGTTCCGAGGGCGGCCCGGATTTTGCTTAAGGCGGGTAGATGCGATGCGGCGATGGGCCTGGCGGACGCCTTTTTGGACCGTGATGCGGTCCTTGAACTTGCTGGGCAGTATGGGGTCGATCTGGCTCTGACGGGGCACGGGGCCGATATCTGCCGAGCAGCGCTGGGCACGATCGATGCCGAGGATCCGGCTCCAGAGCCAACGCCTGCCGAGGCGCTTGGCGTATATCTGGCAGCGGTCAGCGTGTCCAATACAAAGCTCGCTCGCTATATGGCATCGGTCATCGAGCGCGGGGGCGAACGGGCGGCCTGCGAAATAGACCCTGTTTCATGGAGGGTGGCCCAGACACTGACGGCTGTTTGCTATGGGGACAACGGGCTTGGGCTTCCTACGAACCTGGCCGTGCCAGAAATCGAGACATCCCATACCGCGCTCGATATGTTGTCTGCGCATATCGAGGTCAAGCGCTGCCTGACCGAGCGGGGAGATGACGGCGGCGTTCTACAGCAGCTCAAAACGAGCAAGGCCTACGACTGCGAGCTCGACATCGCGGGGATTGTTATACGGGCCGACAGCATGCTGGTGGAGCTTTTTGACGGGTCGTTTGCGGGAACCGACGAGCGCGACGACGAGATGACGGTGGTGCGGGAGGCGCTCGACGTACGTGGGCTCAAGGCGATGGCTATCTGGGTGCGCATGGTGTTGGCGGCACGGCGGCTCCTTTCCGGCTTGCCGGTAACCGACGACGCGGCATTCAACGAGCTCGATCGTTTTGCCGTGCGCATGCGCGACAACCAGATTCAGCTGTTTGGCCTGTTGCTAGAAGGCTGGCAGTCGCTGGCAGAGGGACGGCCGGTTAATGCAAAGTTCCGTGCGGTCCAAGTGCTCAAACTTGCCGAGGAGTCGATTGCGTACATGCGCGATAACGCATTGCTGTTGGAGCGCGCGGCGTATCTGCGTAACACTTCGATGGTTTCGGTGCGCGAGGAAGCGGAGCTACTCGATATAAGCCAGACGCAGGTTGGTGGAGCGGAGGCCTGGATGGTGGCGCTGCATTTGGCTTGTGCGGGCCGAGACAGCGATCTTGCGGCCTGGATGTCCATGAATCGCGCGGGGATTCTAGAGCCATCGTATCGGCTCTTTGCGCGCCTTGCCATGCATTGTCTGGGCGAGCCGGCGACCAGGATTCGCAAGAAGCTTCCCGTGCGCGAGCTGTCGCGGTACTCGCTGCGCGACGATTTGGAAGGGGAAGGCGAGCGCCTGTTCCAGGCCGGTGAGGTTGAAGCCGTTGATACCATCGACCATATCGAGATTCGCATGTTTGGTGCGTTTCGCGCCGAGCGCGACGGGTTTCCCATCACGGACAAAATGTGGCGCCGCAAGAAGGCGGCGACACTTGCCGAGCGGCTTGCACTGGGCATGGATGCGCTCGTCGATCGTGAGACGCTGGCCATGGAGCTGTGGCCCCATGCCGAGTTCAATAGCGCCCGCAATAACCTGTACTCGACGATATCACGCTTGCGGTCGGCTTTGGGGCCGACGCCGGATGGCAAGTCGTGCGTGCTCATCCAAAATGAATGCATCGGACTCAACGGCGACTACGTCAAGACCGATGTACGGCTGTTTGACCAGATAAGCCGCGAGGTTTTGGGAAATCGCACGGGTGCGCGCGGGCCCCATTTAGTTGAGCTGTGCCTTAAGATTGAGCAGCTTTATGCCGGACCGCTGTATGTTCCCAATGGCTGTAACCCCACCTACTTTTTGCGTATGCGACGCATTATGCAGTCAAAGTACATCGATTGCATGATTAAGGGAGCAAATGCCGCCCTAGAAGAAAACGACCTGCAGTCGGCGATTTGGCTGGCGGAGTCGGGGCTTCGGCAGGAAACAGCGCGTGAGGATATGGTGCGCTGCGCCATGCGCGTCTACAGTGCGGCGGGGCGGCGGCGCGATATCGTCGAGCTGTACAGCGGGCATATGCACCATCTGAGGGAGCAGGTCAATGGCGTGCCCGAGCCCGAGACGCGGCGTCTATACGAGCGCTTGGTGGAGGGGCGGCTCAATCGCGTGCTGGTCGAGCGATAAAAAACGGGCGCCCGAAGTACTTGGGCACCCGAAAGCTTGCTATGTGTTGGCTCGCAGGATCATTGGCTCTTAGACGAGCTTGATCTTCTCGATGTCCTTGCGCGAGGACTCGCGATACAGCGAGAACTTGCGGCCGATGACCTGGACGACCTCGGCGTGGCAACGCTCGGAGAGCTCTTCGGCGGCCTCGCGGGCGGAAAGACTGGAGCCATCGAGCACGGAGCACTTAACGAGCTCATGCTTCTCCAGGTAGGCGACCGTCTGCTCGACGGTGCCCTCGTTGACATCGGACTTACCGATGATGATGGCGGGGTTGAGGTGATGGGCCATGCTGCGAAGCTGCTTGACCTGGGCTCCTGTCAGTGCCATGGGTTCTCGCTTTCTATGTATGGGGTGCCCCGCGACGGGGCCTTAATCTACGTGAGCTGTCCTACGATAGCGCAGGAACGGCGCGGTGTGGAGCGCGTTTGCCCAGTTCAAAAAGAATGCGGATGCCGAGTGAGTGGGCGGCGTGGGCTGCGAACAAGTTATGAGCTGGGCGCAGAGACTGGCTCCCATGCAATAAATGCCCAACGGACCTTGCGGACGTGGTCGAGCATGTAGCGTCCCTGCGGCACACCCTTGGAGCCTGGCTCACCGGCATGGGGGTTCTCGATCATGTGCTGGGCGATGTAATCGCGCAGGCGGTCGATCTTATCCTCGTTGCCATGTTCGAGCATACGGGAAAAATCCGCCACACCTGCCTCAAGGCTATCGAAGGTGTCGCGTCGAGGCGATTCAAAGTATGTAACCTGCGGCAGGGCACCCATCTGAATGAGGATATTAAAAGCATACACAAAGCCATTACTGCAGGTAACCGAGGCACCGATGGCGTTCATCAGGTGCAGATCATAGCGCGGGCTGGAGTTAGCGACCATCGTGACAGCACAACGCCGACGAGCCGTTCGATCAAGCTTTGCAAGCGCATCTTTTAGGTTGGTCGTGGTGACAGAGCGACTGGCAAAGGCAGCATCTACCGCTTTCGCGACCGGTCCAACCAAATCCCAATCATCATCCCAAGCAAGCTCAAGCGGCGTAATAAGATCCTCGAGTCCGTAATACTCAATGCCAGCATCAAGCGTGCCCAACATGGCAGGGGAAAAGTCAGCAGCAATCACAGGATGCCCAGCCTGAGCAAGCGGAATAGCAATCGACCCAGCCCCGCACCCCATATCGAGTACCGACTCGCCGGGCTCAAGCGCCAGCAGCTTTATAAAATCCCGAGCATAAGGGGCAGTCTCCAACGGCCGAAAATGCCGAGCCCTTTTATCCCACTCAAAAGAATCGTCAGCCCGCCGCCGATCAGCTTGCAGACGCATCCACTCCAGATTCCAATCTGTGGAAAGCAGCTCAGAACGATTCTCCCCATCAGCCACGGGCCAACCTCCTAGCAACAAAAAAGCGACTCCTCCCAAAAGAAGAGCCGCAACCAGCATATATCAGAAAGAACCGATCCAACGCCAAACCGCCATACCAGCAAAGTAGGGCAGAAGCGAAGCGACTGCCAAAGGGATAGAACCCAACCGAGGGCCCGTTGTGCGGGAGCCCCGGGGAGGGCAAATATATAAGGTCGATCGCGAGTTCCGCACGAGCCGGAGAGCACTTAATGTGCTCTCCGTGCGAGCCAGGACTGTCCGAGCAGGCGACCTTATATATTTGCCCTCCCCGGGGCTCCTCGCCAGTCCCCTCAGCTAGTTCTTCAGCGAGTTCAGCGGCGCCGGGAAACGTCCACCGCGATGGGCAAGCACGGTGCCGGCGTTGGGGTTCACCGGCATGATGGGTGCACGGCCGAACAGGCCACCGTACTCGACGCAGTCGCCCACGCCCTTGCCGATGGCAGGAATCACGCGGACGGCCGTGGTCTTGTTGTTGATGACGCCGATGGCCATCTCGTCGGCGATGATGCCGGCGATGGTCTCGACCGGGGTGTCGCCGGGGATGGCGATCATGTCCAGGCCAACGGAGCACACGCAGGTCATGGCCTCGAGCTTCTCGAGCGAAAGCGCGCCGGCCTCGACGGCGGCGATCATGCCGGCGTCCTCGGACACGGGGATAAAGGCGCCGGAAAGACCGCCCACGCTGGAACTGGCCATGACGCCGCCCTTCTTGACGGCATCGTTGAGCATGGCGAGCGCGCAGGTCGTGCCCGGGCCACCGCAGGTGCCCACGCCGATGATCTCGAGAATGCGGGCAACGGAGTCGCCGATGGCAGGCGTGGGGGCCAGCGACAGGTCGACGATGCCCTTCTCGACACCCAGGCGATGGGCGGCCTCGCGGCTCATGAGCTCGCCGGCGCGGGTGATCTTAAAGGCGGTCTGCTTAATCTTCTCGGCGACTTCCATCATCGATGCGGAATCGGGCAGCGTCTCCAGGGCTGCGGCCATAACGCCGGGGCCCGAGACGCCTACGTTGATGACGGCGTCGGCCTCGCCACCGCCGTGGACGGCGCCCGCCATAAACGGGGAGTCCTCGACCATGTTGGCAAAGCAGACAAACTTGGAAGCGCCGACGGAATCCTGGTCGGCCGTGAGTTTAGCGGCATCGATGATGGTCTGGGCGGCCATAAGCACGGCGTCCATGTTGATGCCAGCACGCAGGCTGGCGACGTTGACGCTGGAGCAGACGCGGCTGGTGGTAGCGAGCGCCTGGGGGATGGACTGGATGACGCGGCGGTCGGCGTCACCGATGCCCTTCTGGACGAGTGCGGAGAAGCCGCCCAGGTAATCGATGCCGAGCGTTTCGGCCGCGCGGTCGAGGGCATGCGCGATGGGGGTGAGGTCCTCATCCTTGCAGCATGCGGCGATCTGTGCCACCGGGGTGACGGAAACGCGCTTGTTGACGATGGGGATACCGTACTCGCGCTCGAGGTTCTCGGCGGTCTCGACCAGATGCTCAGCCGTGTGCGTCACGTGGTCGTAGATCTTCGTGCACATGCGGTCGAGGTTCTCGTCACCGCAACCCATGAGCGAAACACCCATGGTGATGGTCCTGATGTCGAGGTTCTGCTCCTCAACCATGCCGCGGGTTTCCGCGATTTCTGCGGGCGTGATCGCCATCCTTGCGCTCCTATCTGCCAAAACGAGCATAGTCTTATCTATTCTAACGTGCCGCACGTGCCAAGTGGCGCATGCGGCACGTTTTGGTGCTCGGTTGTTTCCGTTGTGTTACTGCCCAAAGACCTCTTCGGCGATGCGCGCGCTTTCGGCGGCATCCTTGGCGTAGTAGTCCGCGCCGATCTGCTTGGCGTATTCGGGGGTGAGCACGGCGCCGCCCACGATGATCTTGACGCCCGGAACCTCGGCATGGAGCAGCTTGATGGTCTCCTCCATGGCGACGACGGTGGTGGTCATAAGCGCCGAGAGGCCGACGAGCTTGATGTCACGCTCCTGCACGGTCTTGAGCACCTCTTGCGGGTCGACATCGCGGCCTAGGTCAAAGACGGTGTAGCCGTAGTTGTCGAGCAGCATCTTGACGATGTTCTTGCCGATATCGTGGATGTCGCCCTTGACGGTGGCCACGCAGATCTTGCCCTTGTCGGCGATCTCGCCGGCGGGCATCAGGCGCTTGATGGTGTCGAAGCCCACGCGTGCGGCTTCGGCCGAGGCCATGAGTTGCGGCAAGAAGAACTTGCCCTGGTCAAAGAGGACGCCCACCTCGTCGAGGGCGGGGATAAAGTGGTTGTTGATAAGGTCCATGGCGTCGTGGTCTGCCAGCAGACGCTCGGTCTCGGCAGCGATCTCGCCTTTGCGGCCCGAGACGACCATGCGACGAATCGGGTCGTCGTTGCCGTCGGTGCCGGCGGTGCCGGCAGCGGGCACGGTGTCGGTCGATGCGGCCTGAGCTGCTGCCGGGTTGGCGGCGATCTTATACGGATCGGTCCAGCCGGCATAGCGCTCGATGTATCCGGTCGAGCCCTCGTCCTCAACGCTCAGGACGCGATAGCTGTAGACGGTGTCCATAAAGCGCTTGGAGCCCGGGTTCATGATGGGGGCATCGAGGCCCGCGCCAAAGGCGGCGGCCAAAAAGACCGAGCCCAGCAGCGGGCGGGCAGGCAGACCAAAGCTGATGTTCGACACGCCGAGCGCGCATTTGACGCCCAGGCGCTCCTTGCACAGGGACATGGCGCGCAGAATCTGCTCGGCCTGGCGTTGATTGGTCGAGGCGGTCATGACCAGGCAGTCGATGAGGATACGGTCCGGGCCGATGCCGTAGCGGGCAGCCTCGGCCACGATGCGCTCGGCGATGGCAAAGCGGGCCTCGGCGGTATCGGGGATGCCGCCTTCGTCGAGCGTAAGGCCGACAACGTTGGTGCCGTAGTGGGCGACCAGCGGGAAGATCTCGTCCATGATCTGCTGCTTGCCGTTGACCGAGTTGATGATGGGCTTGCCGGCGTAGCGACGTACGGCGGCCTCGACGGCGGCGGGGTCGGTGGAGTCGATCTGCAGCGGCAGCAGCGTGGAGCCTTGGAGCTGCTCGGTGGCCTGTTGGATAATCTTGACCTCGTCGATCTCGGGCAGGCCCACGTTGACGTCCAGGATGTCGGCGCCCTGCTCCTGCTGGCTGATGCCCTGGCTCACCACGTAGTCCAGATCGCCGTCGCGCAGGGCCTGCTGCAGGCGCTTTTTGCCGGTGGGGTTGATGCGCTCGCCGATGACGGCGATCTTGTGGCCGTCGCAGGGGAGGTCCACCACGGTCTGGGCGCTTGTGACCGACATGCTGGGCTTGCGGTGGCGCGGACTGGGCGTGTGGTTATCGATAAGCGTGCGCAGCGCTGCCATGTGCGCCGGCGTGGTGCCGCAGCAGCCGCCCACGACGCTCACGCCGTCGGCGATCATGCCGGCGACGGCCTCGGCGTACTCGGGTGCCTGGATATCAAAGACGGTATTGCCGTCATCGTCCACGCGGGGCAGTCCCGCATTGGCCTGCACCATGACGGGCTTGTCGGTGACGGTGAGCATGCGCGCGGCGAGTCCTCGGAGCTCGGCCGGTCCCTGGCTGCAGTTGATGCCCAGGACATCGGCGCCGATGGCATCGAGCGTGATGGCGGCGACCTCGGGGCTCGTGCCCAGGAAGGTGCGGCCGTCTTCCTCAAAGGTCATGGTGGCAAAAACGGGTAGGTCGGAGTTCTCGCGGCAGGCGAGGACGGCAGCCTTGATCTCGGCCAGGTCGGTCATGGTTTCGATGATAAAGAGGTCCACGCCCGCAGCGACGCCGGCGCGCACCTCCTCGGCAAAGAGGTCATAGGCCTCGTCAAAGCTGAGGGTGCCCAGGGGGCGCAGCAGGGCGCCGATGGGGCCGATGTCGCCGGCGACGTAGCGGGCGCCGGCCTCGCGGGCGCAGGTGACGGCCGCGGCAAAGACGTCTGCCACGGTGGCGGCGCCGTCGAGCTTGTGGGCGTTGGCGCCAAAGGTATTGGCGGTGATCACGTCACAGCCAGCCTCGACATATTGACGTTGGATATCGGTGATAACCTGGGGCTCCTCAAAGTTGAGCAGCTCGGGCAGAGCGCCCGCCTTCATGCCGGCGGCCTGCAACATGGTGCCCATGCCGCCGTCAAACAGCAGATGCCCCGTGCCCTCGATGGCCGCACGCAGGCGATCGTCCTTAATGCGCAGATCGTCGATCGTGCGCGTCTTGTACGTGGCACCGTTGCGACGGGCGGCATCAACGGGTGCCGCCAATGCAGTGCCGTCAGAATCATGAGTGATAAGCGGAGTAAACATCGAGGGCTCCTAATGGCTGGAATAGCAGGTGGTGTGGGCGGCGCGGAAGCGGCAGTTCTCGCGCATGCGGCAGATATTGCAGGTGGGGAGACTCTGGGCGTCGTGGACTTCGCCGTCGAACAGGCCGATCACCGCGGTCACGCTTTTGGTGGGCATAAGCAGGCTGGTGGGCGTGACGGTCAGGCCGATGAGCCGCGTGGCGTTGAGCGCATTGACGATCGAGCGCTGGGCCGAGAGCGGGCAGTCGCCGTAGCCGGGACTAAAGCGCCAGTTGCCGGCGAGTCCGTGTGCGGCGGCTGCAGCCTTGACCTGCTGGTCCATCTGCTCGACGGCGGCTTCCACATAGGCAGAGCAGGCGGCGTCGAGCACGGCGCCCTCCAGGGGATGTTGGGCTCCCGTGGTGCGCAGGCGACGCTCGGCGTCCATGCCGAGGGTGCATGCCATGAGCGCGGCAAAGCGGGCATCTTTGAGATGTCGATAGATATCGCGACCGCGCAGCTCAACGTTGGTGCCGACCAAGCGAATGCAAGGCTCACTTTGTTCGTCCACGCCCGTGGCATCGACGGCAAACACGCGGCGCACGCCACGGGGCTCAATGTCCAGTTCCAGACGTTCAACGACAAGCTCAATACGTCGTGACAGTTCGGGCTCAATCTGCTGACCGCCGTAACCCAGATACCGCAGCATCTCGGCACGGTCGACACGGGGATGGTGCGCAGCATCGACACGGTAAAGCGCCGGCGACGCAAGGTCGGCCGGCACTTCGACAGCGGTTGTATCGATGTGCGGTTTTTCCATTACCCCAGGCGCTCCATAATGGTCGCGGCGATCGCAGGACGGTTCATAGTGTACAGGTGCAGGCCGTCGGCGCCGTGCTCCTTGAGGTCGCAAAGCTGGCGGGCGGCATAATCTACACCGGCTGCCTGCAGGCTCTCGGGGTCGTTCTCGTACTTGGCGAGAATCTTGATGACGGGGGAGGGCAGCGACGCGCCGCACATAAAGACCATGCGGCTGATCTGCGACTTGCCCATAAACGGCATGATGCCCGCGGTAATGGGCACGGTGATACCGGCCTTGTCGGCAAGCTCGCGGAAGCGATAGAAGCACTCGTTATCAAAGAAGAGCTGCGTCACAAAGAAGCTCGCGCCGGCGTCTTGCTTTTGCTTGAGGTGCTCGACCGAGAGGTTGAGATCCTCGCAGGCAATGTGGCCCTCGGGGTAGGCTGCGGCGCCCACACAAAAGCCGGCGTCGACGAGCTCGGGGATGAGGTCGCGGGCGTAGGCGTAGTCCGAGGCGGGCTTGTCGTCCTCGGTCGCGCCGGCAGGGAGATCGCCACGCAGGGCCAGGATGTTTTCCACGCCGGCGGTGCGGTACTCATCGATCTTGGCGGCGATATCGGCGTGGGTACGGCCCACACAGGTGAGGTGCGCCACCGAGGGCGTATCGAATTCGCTCGTAATCATATGCGCGATGGGGGCGGTGGTGGCACCGTTGCCCGAGCCGCCAGCGGAACAAGTGACCGAGACAAAGCTCGGCGAAAGCTTGCACAGATTGCCTGCCACCTCGCGAGCCGTGTTGAGGGTAAGCTCGCCCTTGGGCGGGAACATCTCAAACGAAACGGGTGCGGTGCCCTGGGATGCTGCCTGCTTAAAAACCTCGTCGACGCGCATATCGTGCTCCTTTAGATACGTAATAGTGTGATGTGTTGTAAGGATTCTACAGCACCACTGTGTCACGGTGGAGTTTCACTCGCTATTCGGGGATACCAATCAAAGATGCCTTGCTATCGACATTCCCTATAGCAGAGCGGTCAATCTAGGATGGGGCTATAAAGACTGGTATCTGATGCGAAATACCAGTTAATAGAGCCCCATCCCAAATTGACTACCCTTAAACCATGGGGAGAGGTCTGCAATTTATACAGTTGATTGGCTGTTGAGGGCGGCAACGCCGCCGCGATGCGGTAACCTCATTGATTGGTTTCGTGACAGCAACATAACGGTAATGTTGCGGAAACACGACGAGCCTAATCTATGACTCGTTCGTTAGTAATCAACACCGCTTCTCACGCGGTGCCGATACGAAGGGAGTTCCGTATGGCCGAACTTACTGACCGCTTCGGGACCATGGTGTTCTCTGAGGAAGTCATGAAGGACTACCTCCCCAAGGACATTTGGAAGCGCCTTGCTGCAACCCTCGAGGACGGTGAGCCGCTCGACCTGGATGTGGCCAACGCCGTTGCCCACGCCATGAAGGTCTGGGCCATCTCCAAGGGCGCGACGCACTACGCGCACTGGTTCCAGCCGCTTTCGGGCATTACTTCCGAGAAGCACGACAGCTTCCTCGAGCCCAACCACGACGGCACCGCCATTACCAAGTTTACGGGCAAGAACCTCATCCAGGGCGAGCCGGACGCCTCCAGCTTCCCCAACGGCGGCCTGCGTGCCACCTTCGAGGCCCGTGGCTACACCGCTTGGGATCCCACCAGCCCCGCCTTTATCAAGGACGATGTCCTGTGCATCCCCACGGCTTTTTGCTCCTACACGGGCGAGGCCCTGGACAAGAAGACCCCGCTGCTGCGCTCCATGACCGCACTCTCGCGTGAGTCCAAGCGCGTTTTGGCGCTGTTTGGTAAGACCCCCAAGAAGGTCGTTCCTTCCGTGGGCGATGAGCAGGAGTACTTCCTGATCAAGAAGGACGCTTACCGCAAGCGCAGGGACCTGGTCATCACCGGGCGCACCCTCTTTGGTGCTGCTCCCTGCAAGGGCCAGGAGCTCGAGGAGCACTACTTTGGCGCTATCCGCCCCACCGTCTCGTCCTATATGAAGGACCTGGACGATGAACTGTGGGCGCTTGGCATTCCTGCCAAGACCAAGCACAACGAGGTCGCTCCCTGCCAGCATGAGCTCGCCCCTGTCTACGGCGAGGTCAACGAGGCCATCGACCAGAATCTGGTCATGATGGAGAAGATGAAGCTCATCGCCTCCCGTCACGACTTGGTCTGCCTGCTGCACGAGAAGCCCTTTGAGGGCATCAACGGTTCGGGCAAGCACAACAACTGGTCGCTTGGCACCGAGTCCGAGAACCTGCTCGACCCGGGCGACACCCCGCTCGACAACCTGCAGTTCATCGTCTTCCTCACCGCGGTGATCGAGGCCGTCGATAACTATCAGGAACTCCTGCGTGCCTCCGTTGCCTCGGCCGGCAACGATCATCGTCTGGGCGCCAACGAGGCTCCTCCGGCGATTATGTCCATCTTCCTGGGCGACCAGCTCACCGAGGTCGTCGAGAAGATCATCGATGGCAAGGCTTCCGTCCATGCCACGCGCGGCGTGCTTGACCTAGGCGCCGATACCCTGCCCAAGCTGATGCAGGACAACACCGACCGCAACCGTACCTCCCCGTTCGCCTTCACCGGCAACAAGTTCGAGTTCCGTGCCTGCGGCTCCGAGCAGAACGTCTCCGACTCCAACCTGGTGCTCGATGCTGCCGTGGCCAAGTCGCTCAAGTCTTTCGCCGACGCACTCGAGGGTACGCCCGAGGATAAGTTCCAGGACGCCGCGCTCGAGTACTGCAAGAAGGTGCTGACCGATCACCAGCGCATCCTGTTCTCCGGCGACGGTTACTCCGACGAGTGGCCCATCGAGGCCGAGAAGCGCGGCCTTGCCAACAACAAGACCACGGCCGACGCTCTTCCCGCCTTTGTTTCCGATAAGGCCATTGCGCTCTTTGAGGAGACGGGTGTCCTGACCCGCGCCGAGGCCCAGTGCCGCTATGACTGCAAGCTCGAGAAGTACAACAAGCTCATGAACATCGAGGCTACCACGATGGTTCGCGAGGCGCGTCGTACCTATCGCCCGGTCATTACCGCCTATGCCACCAAGGTCGCTAAGGGCCTTGAGACTATTCGTGCCGCCGGTGCTGAGGCCGCCATGCAGTGCGAGCAGAACACGCTCAACAAGCTCTGCAACGGCATCACCGCCATCAACGACTCCATCAAGGCGCTCGACGCCGTGCATCAGAAGGCCGAGGCCCTCGATGGCCAGGAGCAGGCCAATGTGTATGCGCACGAGGTCGTTCCCGCTATGGATACGCTGCGCGCCGCCGTGGATGCCATGGAGGAGATCGTGGCAGCCGACTACTGGCCGGTCCCGACCTACGACGACATCCTGTTCTACGTGTAGAGCGTAACCGACATATCGTCATGGTATTGAGCCGGGGTCCGCATCGCGCGGGCCCCGGCTTTTTGTTTCAAGACTTTAGTCTGCTGGCCGCGCAGCGGCCAGCTTTAAACCACCCGCTAC
>UQHK01000001.1 GCA_900540855.1 uncultured Collinsella sp. | reverse complement strand
CGCTTCGCGGCACCGGGACCCTGACGGCGACGGGCTCGCAGTGCGGGATCCACGTGTCGCAGGCGCTCGCGGTGGACGGCTGCACCGTCGATGCCCGGGCGGACGGGGCCGATATCACGGACGAGGCGGTCGCCGGCGTGATTGCCGGCGACATGGCCGTGCGCGGCGGCGGGCACGTCGTCGCCGCGGGCGCAGGGACCGGAGCGGGCGTGCGCGCCTACGGCGTGTATCTGCAGGACGCGGGCCTTGGCGACGGTGCGGTTGGCTGCCGGCTTTCCGTCGACGCCTCGCGGCTCGATGCGGCCGGTACCGACGGCGGGGTTGCTTGCACGGGCGGGTCGCTTGTGTCTGCGCGGTTTGTGGCGCCTGCCGGTGGGGCTTTTGGTGCTGGTTGCGTGGTGGATGCCTCCGGTGCGGTGACACCGCACGTGGTGGTTGAGCCCGATGTCGCCACGCCTCCGGCAGGGGAGACCGACAGGGGCAAGGTGCCGGGCGATGTCACGGACAAGTCTCCCACCGATGCTAACCCCACTGCCGGAGAGCCCACCACGGGCCCCACGGCAAATCCCTCTCTGAAACCCGCGGCCACGCCAACCAAGACAACAAAGACAGTAACCAAGACCACGGTCGCCAAGACGACCAAGCCCAAGCCTGCCACCGCAACAACTGCGGCACTCCCCAAGACCGGCGACAACAACTGGATCGCCGCGTCCGTAGCGCTTTTCCTACTGGGGACAGTGCTCCTGGCTGCCGCATATCGCTGCTGAGACCGCGCGACGCGCCTAGCTGCAATAAAAGAACTCCGTTGAAGCTTTGAGGGCAACGCTTCTGAAAAGGGAGCGTTGCTATTTTCGCGCATGCAAATTCTTACGTGCCATACAACTCAAATGCATAGTTAATTACTTGTAATTACATAATCTACTATTGTATGTGCGTTATACTAAGGGTAAACTCACGCGATTGGAAGGTCTAAAAATGGCAAGCTCAACATTAACCATCAGGGTTGACGATGACCTCAAACGCGAGGCGGCGGAAGTTGCTGATTACTATGGACTTGATTTGTCGTCCGTGACGCGCGCTTTCTTCAAGCAAATGGTCAACACCCATCGCATCCCGTTGACTTTTGCCCCTGAGGAGCCCAATGCCGAAAGCCTTGAGGCCATTCGCGAGGGGGACGCTTTTCTTGCATCTGGCAAAAAAGGACGCTTTGACAATGGCGCCGATCTGATCGCTGCGGCGATGGCACAATGAGCACGTTAACCGCAGAGTTCTCTGCAGCCTTCTCCCGCGATTTAAAGAAAAAAGCAAAGCGCCGTAAATGGGATTTATCTGAGCTTCAAAAGCTAATTGACCTGGTGCTACAGAATACACCTGAGTCAATGGACATATTAAAGCGACGTCATAATATGCACAGGCTAAGCGGCAACTGGGCAGGGCGAAACGAATGTCACGTAGCAAACTCTGGCGACTGGCTTGTTATATGGTCATCAAACGAAGAGGTAGCTTTCTTTGAACGCACCGGCAGCCATGATGAGCTGTTCCGATAATTCCCTTAATATCGAAACCACCAAAACCATTCGGATTTCAACCTAATGGCATCCAATTTGTTCAATCTTGTTGGATATGTAGCTGCACAATGACGATTACCTGCCTATGCGTTTTGCTGGGCGGGCCTTCTTATGCAGCGGGCGCGGAGAGCCTCATCATCGCGGGCGCGACGTACTACGAGCCGGGCGTGTCGGGCCCCGGCTGGGCCTGGACCGATGCCGACCACCTGGAGCTTAACGGCTACGCGGGCGAGGCCATCGGCGCCGAGGGCGACCTGGTGCTGACGCTTGCCGGGCAAAACTCCGTGACGGAGTCGCATGCGCCCGATGCGGACATCACGCTGTGCGGCATGGAGGTGTGGGGCAACCTGACGCTTCGCGGCACCGGGACCCTGACGGCGACGGGCTCGCAGTGCGGGATCCACGTTTCGCAGGCGATCGCGGTGGACGGCTGCACCGTCGATGTCCGGGCAGACGGGGCCGATATCACGGACGAGGCGGTCGCCGGTGTGATCGCCGGCAACATGGCCGTGCGCGGCGGCGGGCGCGTCGTTGCCGCCGGCGCAGGGACCGGAGCGGGCGTGCGCGCCTACGGCGTGTATCTGCAGGACGCGGGCCTTGGCGACGGTGCGGTTGGCTGCCGGCTTTCCGTCGACGCCTCGCGGCTCGATGCGGCCGGTACCGACGGCGGCGTTGCATGCACGGGCGGGTCGCTTGTGTCCGCGCGGTTTGTGACGCCTGTTGGTGGGGCTTTTGGTGCTGGCGGCGTGTTGGATGCCTCCGGTGCGATGGCACCGCATGTGGTGGTTGTGCCCGATGTCGCCACGCCTCCGGCGGGGGAGACGGACAGGGGCGAGGTGCCAGGTGGCGGGGCTAGTGAAACTGCTGGTGGTGCCGGTCCTGCTGCAGGGCAGCCCGGTGCTAGTTCGCCGACCGATCCCGCGGTGAAGCCTGCGGCCACGTCGCCCAAGACAAACATAACGACCAAGACGAGGGTGACCAAGACCACGGTGCCTGCGCCGTCCAAGCCTAAAGCCACCAGCGCGACCGCAGCGACACTCCCCAAGACCGGCGACAGCAACTGGATCGCTGCCTCCTTAGCGCTATTCCTGCAGGGATCAGCACTTTTGTGCGCCGTACATCGCTGCTGAGGCGCTCGTTTTTCAAAAGAGCACAGTGCCCGAGCATTCATTACTTGCTACTCGCCGCTCATCGCGAATTGACTACTCAAAATACTGGACTCCACGATGAAAGCATTGATTGACGGGTTGAATTCTTGAAAGCAAGATTGCCATTGAATCTATGGCTCGCCACTCGAGTGCAGCAAAAGCAACGCAAACCGTAGAGCTGACTTCGTTAATATCTTAAATGAAATAGCCTAATAATGTGACGTTGACTTCATCCGTCTAACATGACTGCAAAGCAACATGCCGAACATGAAGGGGAGACAATGGCCGTTTGGTTACACTTTCAAGCTCCAGAAATGCGCGAATGGCAATGCATATTCGACTACATCTCGAAGCGAGGACGTGTTGGGGAGGAAAATGGGATTATATTTATCATTCACACTTCCGAAAACGGCCACAACAAGCCTCACCTACATGCTCAATATCAGCAAAAAGAAGTTGTTCTTGAAATACCCTCAGGTAAAGTGATCACCGGAAACATCAATTCCAAGAAAATGAAATTGGCTTCTGAATGGGTTGTTACAAATGAGGCCTTTCTTAAGCAAAAATGGAACGAGCTTGCTAACGGGGTTTATTATTTTTGCTGATACAGACCTCAATCACTAGTGTGTGATTATTGGACTCTGAGATAGACAGTGCAGCACCACCCCAAGCCGCCGAAGCGGACCAAGAGCAGGAAACAAGCTGTTCAAATTAATCCGAATCATAGTCATTTGTAGCAAATAAAATAGACCGCTGATTCATGACTATCGTCACGAAGACCAAGGGCGAGCCCGTGACCGTGTTCATTGACCGACGGTCGGGAGGCGAAGATGGTAGCGACCACCGGGGAGGTGCTCTAGATGGGCGACGCGTTCAAGAACCATGTCTTCCCCAAATACGAAAAGAGCCGCGCGATGAAGCCGCAGATGAAGGGCCTGGAAGACCCGACGCTCAACAGCTTCTCGCTGCTTGACTTGTCTGCTCTTATGAAGCCTGAGCTCAAGGACCAGATGTTCGAAGACGAGTTCATCCGCTCATTCCTCAATGCTGCCAAGGTGTTGGCCGCAGCCGGCAGGACGGCTATCGATAGGCCAAGCATGTACGTGATACTAAATCATTCCTACGCGATTCCTGTGCTATTTCTCACGAGGCACTGTATGGAACTCGCTATCAAGCGGGCGATTAGGAAGTGCGGCCGTGAGCCGAAGGGGAACCACGGCCTCTCAGGACTCTGGAACTCCCTGCTCTCGCGGTTCCCGGAACAAAGGGGGCGCGAGGACCGACAGGTCATCAAGAATATGGGGGCATTCGTGAACAGCATTGCCGACATCGACGACAACGGCATCAGCCTCCGATATCCGTCCTACAAGTCGGGCAAGCTGACGCAGGACAGACCTTTATTCGTGAACAACGAGCAAGTCGCCTCGTATCTCGAGAAGTTCGTCGAGCAGCTAGAGCTGATTGACTTCTATTCGCTAAAGAAAGACTGAGCATTCGCTTTGCTCGGATTCGTCACCCATCTCAGGCAACTGTACCAACGCGCATTAACGCCCCTATCTACAAGACCGATTGAAACTCTTGTTTTATGTCTCGATTTAAAGCGGATATTTGTTCATAACTAACAAATATTGGTTTTAAAACAATATAATTGTCGTTGTAATTTAAGGATGTCATGGGCGTCGGCTTTTGTGAAAAGGATTCTGACGATGATTCTCAATTTTTCTTTTAAGAACTTCCAGAGCTTTCGAGATGCTCAGCAGTTCTCGTTTGAACCGATTTCGAGCAAAAAGGAACTTGGGCCCGTGCGAGTGGCTGCGGTTTACGGTGCAAACGCGTCAGGCAAATCAAATTTCTTAGACGCCCTAGTCTTTGTCTCGTATTTTATTCGCAACGGTTATGCAACGGGTGATTCGAAATCTCATATACCTGTCATTCCTTTTTTACTTGACTCAGAGTCTCGATCAAGTGATACCGAGTTCTCGATTGAATTTACCGCCAGCAATTTGAAGTATGAGTTTTCATTTGGTGTAAACAAAAATGAGGTTACTTATGAGAACCTCACCGTATACCGATCGAAACAACCGTCCCTCCTCTATGACCGCACTTCGGTTAACGGGAAACAGTCGATTAAATTTGGCAGCTCCTTTACGGGCGCTAAAAAACAGCTTTGGGATATCACGCGTAAAAACTCTTTGTTCTTATCTGTTGTTGCGGCAGCAGGCAATAATGTGATTCAGCCGGCATTCGCCGCTCTCGCCAACGATGTCTATCTCTACGACGCAACGCATTATCTAGCAGAACTTACAACCATTAAAAAACTATTTCTCAACGATGACCCTCGTGCCAAAATGTTGTCTCAACTCATTAAATATGCTGACATCGGAATTGATGGCATGGACGTTCGTCAAGCTGAAGGCTTCCCTGGTTTAAAAGATTCACTCATCGGACCCGATGGTATTCCAAAAGAGGCGCGCAATAAAAAAGCAGATAACTTTAAATGGTCGTTCGCTTATGACCTGTTCTTCCACCACAAAGGCTCTGGAGATGGCTTTTGGCTGGACTCCGCCCATGAATCGGAAGGTACAAAAGCTGCGCTGGCGTTTTTCTCGGTAGCTTTACGCTCTTTAAGCAGTGGGGCCACAACAGTAATTGACGAGCTTGATTCGAGCCTTCATCCTACGCTCCTGCGCGACTTCGTCTCACTGTTCGCCGATCCCGACACAAATCCAAAGGGCGCGCAGCTAATCTTCTCGACCCATGATGTCACCTTGATGACGCGAACCAGCCCTATGGAAGAGGTGCTTGAACGTGACCAGGTCTGGTTTGTGGAAAAGGACTCTGAAGGTGCTTCGCAATTAATTGCTGCGATGGAGTATTCGCCTCGTGCAAATGAGAATCTGGGGCGCAATTACTTAAACGGTGTCTATGTGCCGCTGCCCAACCCAAGTTTTCATCAACTTGTGGCCCAACTCATGAAGGAAGGCGCTGACATAAATGGCTAAGGCAGAAAGGAGAGGGCTTGCTCGCGGCCGCAAAAAGCAGACAAGAGCCAAGCGAAAGCGCCACCTAATTGTGTCCAATGGAAAGGTGACCGAAACCGAATATTTTAACTTCCTTATTACTGAAATGGACGTTCGCGGAAGCGTGCTGTATCGGCATATTGACGGAGACCCTTTGAAGGTGGCCAAGCAGCTTTCGCGAGAGCTCGATTCAGATAAAAAGGCCGTTAAAGCAGGCGAAATCGAAGCATTGAGTTCCGCATGGATCGTGGTCGATTCAGATGAGTTCAGAAACCTAGCCGCAGCAGAACGAGAAGCAAAGACAAAGGGAGTTAGGCTCGCAATCTCTAATCCATGTTTTGAAGTATGGCTTATCGATCATGTCTCACCATGCCCGGAAACTTTTGCATCGACGCCACAATGTGAGAAAAGAGCGCGCGACCTTGGCGTTCTAAAATCTACTGACCCCAACAGGTCCTCCGCGTCAAAGTTCAAGTCGGTAAATCTCGAAATGATTGACGGCAACAAGGCCCAGGCTTTGACCAATGCCGCAAAGCATAATACGGATAATAAACGTCGTGCAAGAGAAATGAATCCGAACAACGTTGCCGCCTATCAAGTATGGACAGACTTGCCTGATCTTGTAGATGACGTATTTGGGTCGGGTAACTAGTGCGATTCATCCCGCGTTGGGGGGCAGGCTTTTAACTCAAAAAGTCGTATACGAGGTAGAAATGCTATGGAGCTATGTTCAGCTAGAAGACGGCACTGGACGCGCTGTCTGACAGCCCCGAGCCCAAAGACAACCAGTACTTTGCATGGATCCAGGACCTTGTTCCCGGAAACCGCACGCGAGAAGAACTCGCCGACGAGCTGCGCCGCGGTTGCGTTGTGGGCACGGGCGACCCGTCGCACGTATAGAATCAAAGCATCCGCACGCCTGCCATCATCTTGATTGGACGCCACATGGAGATCCCCAGCACCCTGTGCAGCAATGTGTACGACTTCGCGTTTTGCCCCGAGCCCTGCTACGACCGCCTGGTCGACCTCGCCGACCCCGAGGACTGGGGTCCCGGCAACCGCATCCTCAAAAACTACCTGTCGTTTTCATTTAGCCGCGCGGTCTTTTTGACCGAACGCGACGTAGACCAGACCGCGCCGTCCAATCTGCCGCTGGTGTTCGACGATGACCGCTGCCTGTTCAATACCGGCCTGTACACGCGTCGCTACGAGACCATCTACGGCCTGTTTGAGCCCAACACCAAGCCCGACGCGCGCCAGCGCTGGTTTTTGAAGGGCTTCTTTAAGGAGAGCGACCCCATGCTGGTCTCGTTTGAGTACCTGCCGTGCCGCGTGCGCTTTGCCGAGGACCCCTCCGAGCTGGTCTTTGACTATCGACTGCCCATCCGTTCCAACATCGACCACATTCTGGGCGACGAGGAGAACCTTACGCGCATCCCCGCCAGCCTGATGGGGGAGGACAACTCGCTGCTGCTGCGCCGCGCTTTTGAGGGCGCCGTCGTCGAGGCCGCCCGCCGCGCCGCCGCAAACTACACGCTCGCTGTGCCGCAGTTCTACGGCGGCCGGATCCAGCTGCTCTTGCCGCTGTGCCTGACCGGCGACAAGCCCGAGCTGGCGCTGACCATCCAGCGCGAGGACGGTTTCTACGCAGCGCGTACCTGTCTCACGCTCGACATGGCTTACAACAACGCGCGACTTATCTGCCGTCCTGAGACTTCGTGGATTAAGCGGTAAATGGTGGTTTAGCTGCGGTTTTGTCGATTGCTTTGGTTGCTTTGGCTTGGCTAGCACCCACGAATTTAAAATCGAGGGCAAAAAGTTCTTGGTAAACCGCGCACGGCTATGTTAGTATCTCTTTTGCCGAAAGGCGACGGGCGATTGGCTCAGGGGTAGAGCATATCCTTCACACGGATGGGGTCACAAGTTCGAATCTTGTATCGCCCACCATCTAAAGCACAGGTCAGAGGTGTTAAGCCTCTGACCTTTTTCTTTTTGACACCAAAATTGAAGCGAAGTTACCTAAGGCGTTATATGTTACGCAGTTCACCTTAGGTGTCGTCATTGCGCGTTTTGCAAAATGCGTCTGCGTTCATTCATTGAATTCCCTGCGTAATCTATGTGCAATTGTGGAGACAGAGACCGCTGGCTCACAGCTTGTACCAGCGCGTTCATGCCTATGGCGGCTTTTCAACGGATTGCGTCAAGCTTTTGGTCAGCGTTTGGTCAGCTTCCGGTACTTACCCGCATGATGCCCCGGTAGATAATCGTCCACGACCACAACCGCACGGTCTACGGCCGATACCAGGGGAGGCGCAAATGGACGAAATCGTCTGCGCAAACACCGCATTCCGCTATTGGCGCTGCCCACCGCAGGTGCGCGACCTCTACCCGCGCCTACCCAACTCCGAAGAAGGCTGGCGAGCTCTATCCCAAGCCCCTTTCGTAACCGACGTCCTCAAGACCCCAGTCATCACAGCAGCATCAACTCGAAGCAACCTACATTCCGAGACAAGACGGACCATCCGATGGAACAGCGCCTATACAGAGAAGGTCTCGATCGACACGGGCATGGGCTTTAGCGTCACAGACCCTCTTCATACGCTATTCACCATGACTCGAAGCGTTTCTTCATGCGACCTGGTTCTGGCCATGTACGAGCTCTGCGGATGGTTTTCGGTTTTTAAACCATCGCCCGCGGTCGACATGGCACTTGAGCAAGCAAAATCAGAAGAAGAGCAGTACACCACAGAAAGTCTTTTTGAACTAGATGAAACCCAAGACGAGGCCCCATGGAAGCGAGTCTATGCTCGGGCGAGCCAGAAGGACAGCGAGAATGATCAAAGTGGGCAGCAGAATGACGGATCCGGAAATAAAGCAAACGGAAAAGGCACATCGCTCTGGATGAGAAAGCCTCTTATTGAAATAGAAGAACTGCACAAATTTGCAGCGAAGGTTAAGGGCGAGATGTGGGGAAAACAATTCTACGAAGCCGCACGGCAGGTAATGGGTATTGCGGCATCCCCGCTAGAAGTTGCTGGAATCATGTTGCTAAGTCTTCCGAGGCGTACTGGCGGAGCGGAGTTTAAAAACATATACGTCAACGACTTAACACCGCTGTCGAATTCAGCTCGAAAAATCGCAGGTCAGAAAATCTGTTACGGCGATATCGTCATCGTAAACCCAATAAGAATGAAAGCTGTGATTATCGAACTTCAGGGAGAGGTTATCCATGGTTCAGGCGCCGTGCTGGACCACGATGCCGCACGAATGACAGCATTACAAAGCATGGGATACGACGTATTTCTTGTAACCCATGACATGCTCAATGATCACGATCAGCTTGATGCCATCATTCACAGTGTGTGTGAGCGATTGGAGTTGCGCTACAAACCAAAAACCGAGGCGATGAGATGCGCTGAGACCAGATTGCGAGCCAACGTTCTGTGCAATTGGCTTGGTATTGGTAAGTAATAATGTTCAAGTGAGCATTATTACTACTTTATATGCTGCCAGTAATTAAGTCCCATTTTAAAACAATGCCGGTTTACTACGTTGGATTGAGGGTGGCTGAACACACCGAATTCGCCGCTCGTAAAACCGCAGGTAGATTGCCTGCCCGTTTTGCGAAAGCAGGCGTGAGGTCGGAAATCCGGGAATCGTCGTAGTAAACCGGTCCGTTTATGAAGCGACCAGCTGGCGCGAGCTGCGCACGATTCAGTAAATTGACCCGAAGGCGCGGAGAGGGGCTCAGACGAAACCCTCCCGCGGAAGCACCGCGGATTGCTTTGTTCTGGCCGGCGGCACCTGGGGCGCGCCCCGCGGGCTATTTCGGGCATCGTGTGTCCCTTCGGCCCCGCGCCGTTCCACGCACCGTAAAATCTTTTCCAAAATTGTCCTTGCATCGGCGGGGGAGTTCCCGTATAGTACTTTCTCGCACGGGGGCGTAGCTCAGCTGGGAGAGCGCTTGACTGGCAGTCAAGAGGTCAGGGGTTCGATCCCCCTCGTCTCCACCCGAGCATTGAATGAGGCTCCAACGCAAGTTGGGGCCTTTTTTCATATCTATCGATTTACGCCATGTGTTGACTGGGCAGCATCTTGGCGACATACCCATTGTTAATTACGAATATGAATGTTAATAACTTTACGTTTCTGGATAGCAAACCTAGTCTGCAGCGCCAATAACAAAGAGACCGGGCGTAATGCCCAGCCTCGAAATACTCTGGTGGGCCCTCCGGGATTCGAACCCAGAACCCAGGGATTATGAGTCCCCTGCGCTGACCGTTGCGCCAAGAGCCCTTATGAACGGTGAATGCAATTCTAGCAAAGGCAACTCAGGCCTAATTTCTTCGCTTCACGTCGTGAAATACTACCATGCACGAGCAAGTCGCACAACGCAAGATCAAGTTCGATGCTAAACAACAGCTAATCTAGGCCCGTCGCAGATAAGAAGTGTTTTATAAAAAGTTAAGGCCTTAAATTCAGGGCTTCAAGACATTTCAGCGTGAAATCAACCTGATGCCATTTCAAAACCATGCTGGTTTACTACGACGGATCGGCGACCTTCGACCACCGCGTGTTCTCAGTTTGCAAAACAGCAGGTAGAGAGTCCGACGGTTAACGAAAAGACGTGCGTGGTCGAACATTCCAGATTCATCGTAGTAAACCGGCATAGTTCTGAGGCGCGGATGAGGGACGGTTCGCAATCGGACCCGATAATGGGACTGGCGACGCATAGGAAATCCGGTTGCGCGGGGAGGGTCGCGTTCCGCGCGCCAAGTCGGCCGGCGTAGGGGCCGTGCGGGGGCCAGGCGCTCCGCAGGCTGGCCCGGCCCCGCGGGACTCCGGCGCCCGCCCCCCGGAAAGTTTTTCCAAAATTGTCCTTGCATCGCCGTCCGAGTTCCCGTATAGTACTTCTTCGCACGGGGGCGTAGCTCAGCTGGGAGAGCGCTTGACTGGCAGTCAAGAGGTCAGGGGTTCGATCCCCCTCGTCTCCACCCGAGCATTGAATGAGGCTCCAACGCAAGTTGGGGCCTTTTTTCATATAGGCACACAAGGTCAAAGGCGGCAGCATGATCCTCCTGGTCGACAAGATCGAAAAAAGCTTCGGCGCACGTGTCCTCTTTAGCGGCGCGTCCTTCCAGATCAACCCCGGCGAGCGCTTCGCGCTCGTGGGCCCCAACGGCGCCGGCAAAACCACCATGCTCAAGATCATCATGGGCATCGACAGCCCCGACGCTGGCCAGGTCCAGTACGCAAAGGACTGCCAGGTGGGCTACCTAGAGCAGGAAACTAATCTGGAGCAAAAGGACACCACCATTCTTGCCGAGGTCATGGCCGCCGCCAAGGAAATCCGCCGCATGGGCGAGCGCGCTAACGAGCTGCAGGCCCAGATCACCGAGCTCTCCGAGCAGGGCAAGGACGTCGACGCACTCCTTAACGAGTACGGCCAGGTCCAGGACCGCTTTGAGCACCTGGGCGGCTACGAGCTCGAGAGCAACGCCCGCAAGATCCTGTCCGGCCTGGGCTTTAAGGTCACCGACTTTGAGCGCCCATGCTCCGAGTTCTCCGGCGGCTGGCAGATGCGTATTGCGCTGGCAAAGCTCTTCCTGCGTCACCCCGACCTGCTGCTTCTGGACGAGCCCACCAACCACCTGGACCTCGAGAGCGTCCAGTGGCTGCGCGGCTTTATCGCCAACTATGACGGCGCTGTGCTCATCGTCAGCCACGACCGCGCGTTTATGGACGCCTGCGTCGACCACGTCGCCGCACTCGAGAACCGCCGCGTAACCACCTACACCGGCAACTACAGCAGCTACCTCAAGCAGCGCGAGGACAACCTGGAGCAGATGCGCGCAAAGCGTGCCGCCCAGGAGCGCGACATCGCCCACATGCAGGTCTTCGTAGACAAGTTCCGCTATAAGCCCACCAAGGCCGCCCAGGCGCAGGAGCGCATCCGCAAGATCGAGCAGATCAAAAAGGAGCTCGTCATCCTGCCCGAGGGCCACAAGCACATCGACTTTAAGTTCCCCGACCCGCCGCGCTCCGGCGACATGGTCGTGGGCCTCGAGGGCGTGTCCAAGTCCTACGGCGACAAGCACATCTACAGCGATATCGACCTCAAACTCTACCGCGGCGAGCATGTGGCGCTCGTCGGCCCCAACGGCGCCGGCAAGTCCACGCTCATGAAGATCCTCGCCGGCCTGGAGCCGCCCACCACCGGCACCCGCGATCTGGGCACCAACGTGGGCGTGGCCTACTACGCCCAGCACGCGCTCGAGGGCATGACCGAGTCCAACACCGTCCTGCAAGAGATCGACACCGTCACGCCCAAGTGGACCGTGCCGCAGCAGCGCAGCCTGCTGGGCGCCTTCCTGTTTAGCGACAACGACGCAATCGAAAAACAGGTACGCGTCCTCTCCGGCGGCGAAAAGGCGCGTCTGGCCCTGGCCAAGATGCTCGTGGCGCCCGAGGCGCTCCTGTGCCTGGACGAGCCCACCAACCACCTGGACATCGACTCGGTGGATATGCTCGAAAACGCCCTGCAAAACTTCCCCGGCACCATCGTGCTGATCAGCCACGACGAGCACCTGGTGCGCGCCGTGGCCAACCGCGTCATCGATATCCGCGACGGCAAGGTCACGGTTTACGACGGCGACTACGACTACTACCTCTACAAGCGCGAGGACCTCGCGGCCCGCGCCGCCGCCGAGGCGTCCATGGAGAGTGCGCCTGCCGCGGCCAAGTCCACCAAAGCCAACGCCGCCCAGGCCAACAACCCCGCCGCAGCCCCCAAACCGGCCGAGGGCAAAAAGACCAAGGAGCAAAAGCGCGCCGAGGCCCAGGCCCGCGCCGCGCTCAACAAAAAGCTCAAGGGCGTTCGCAACCAGCTCAAGAAGATCGAGACCGAGCTTGACAAAAAGCGCGCCCGCTATGACGAGCTTATGGAATTGATGGCAAGTGAAGAGCTTTATGCCGATCAGGACAAGTTCAACGCCGCGCTGGGGGAATATAACGGGCTTAAGCAGGAGCTGCCCAAGCTCGAGGACGAATGGCTGGAGCTTTCCACCCAGATCGAAGAGGAGACCGCGCGTGAACTCTCGTAAGGCCGCTGCCGTGGCGATGAGCATCGTCGCCATCGCCTGTCGCATCTGCGGCATCTTTATGAGCGCGATGACCGTGCTGCTGTGTTTTAGCGGCCTCACCGCCAAGCTGCAGATCGTGGGCTTTGTCGTTGAGCTCTCGCGCGCGTTGCCGAGCGCCATCGCCGGCTACGGCGTCATTACATCGCCCTTTGGCGGCGTGTTCCGCCTGGATTACGCCATCGTCGTCGTCATTTTGTTTGTGATCGACTACCTGCTCACGCGCGCCTCGCGCCGCGTCCGCTAGGGGAGCGCCATGTCCAACAGCTACCTGATGAACCTGCTTGCTAGCGCCGTCGCCGTCATCGTCGGCATCGTGATCCACGAAAGCGCACACGCCGCCGCGGCCTGGGCGCTCGGCGACAAGACGGCCCGTTCGCGCGGTCGCGTGTCGCTCAACCCGCTCAACCACATCGACCCGTTTGGCACCATCCTCCTGCCGCTACTTATGCTCGCCGCCGGCGGCCCGGTGTTCGCTTTTGCCAAGCCCGTGCCCGTCTACCTCAACAACCTCAAGCACCCCAAGCGCGACGAGGTCCTGGTGAGCACGGCCGGCCCCGCATCGAACATCGCGCTCGCGTGCCTCGCGGCCGCCCTCATGCACGCAGCGTATGGCAACCTCTACGCAAGCATGTCCTTTGCCGTGGCGTCCCAAATCATGAACTTCGGCGCCACGTTTATCGTGGTCAACCTGTCGCTCGCGTTCTTTAACCTCATCCCGATCCCGCCGCTCGATGGCTCGTCGATCATCGTGCCGTTCCTAAAAGGCAAGGCACTCGCCAACTACTACCGCCTGCAGCAATACGCTATGCCCATCCTCATCCTGGTGCTGTATCTGCTGCCCATGTGGACTGGCATCGACGTGATCGGCCGCTATTTCGACGTTACCGTGTATCCGCTGGCTGAGTGGCTGCTCGACTTCGCAATCGCCGGCATCTAAGGTAAACTTACAGGTCGACCGCGCAAAACGGTCGCAACATGCACCCAAACCGCGCCGCGAAGGCGCCGTCAAAGGAGGTCGAAGATGTCGTATCGCGTGTCGACGCAGGTCTACAGCGGACCGTTCGACCTGCTGCTGCAGCTGGTAACCCGCCAAAAAGTTGATATCGGCGCCATCTCCATTAGCGAGGTGGCCGAGCAATACCTTGCCGAGGTCGAGCGCATCGAGGCGCTGGACCTGGACGTGGCGAGCGACTTTTTGCTGGTCGCGGCAACCCTTCTGGACATTAAGGCCGCCTCGCTGGTGCCCCAGGAGGCACCGCGCAACACCGACGACGATTACGAGGACGACGAAGACCTCGAGGAACTCAGTGCTCTCGACGGTGATGCCCTGCGCGAGGTCCTGATCCAGCGTCTAATCGCTTACAAACAGTTTAAGGGCGCAGCGGCAGCCCTTGGCGCGCGGATGCAGGCCGAGAGCCGCATGCATCCGCGCGTGGCCGGCCCCGACCCCGAGTTTCTGGGCCTTATGCCCGACTACCTGGCTGGCATCACTCTGCGCGGCCTCGCCGTCATCTGCGCCGACCTGGACGGCAAGCGCCAGACCTTCCTGCTGGAGGCCGAGCACGTGGCGCCGCATCGCGTGCCGCTCGACCTGACGGTGGCCTCGGTCGACCGCTTTACCATGGCGCACCAAACCTGCACCTTTCGCGAGCTGCTGGACGGCGACGCCACCACCGAGCAGCTCGTCGTCACCTTCCTAGCCATGCTGGAGCTCGCCAAACGCGGCTCGCTCACGCTGAGCCAGGACGAGATCTTTGGAACCATCTGCATCAACCGAGTCGAGGGCGCCGAGGCATACGTGCCTGGCGAGGGCCCCGAGCTCACCGAATAGGAGCGGCAACTATGTCAACCCTTTCTACGCTGGAGGCAAACAGCCTCAAAGGCGCCCTCGAGGCGCTGCTGCTGGTGTCGAGCGATCCCGTGAGCGCGCCCGCGCTGGCAGGTGCGCTGGACATCGCCCCCGGTGAGTGCGCATCGCTGCTCGCCGAGCTCAAAGTTGAGTACGAGGAGGCCAACCGCGGCTTTCAGCTGCGCGAGGTCGCTGGTGGCTGGCGCCTGTTTACCCACCCCGCCTACCACGATGTGGTCGAGGCCTATGTGCTGAGCTGGGACACGCAAAAGCTTTCGCAGGCGGCGCTCGAGACCCTAGCCGTCATCGCCTACCACCAGCCCGTCACGCGCGAGGTGGTCAAGGGCATCCGCGGCGTCAACTCCGACGGCGTCATCGCGTCGCTCGTGGACAAGGGTCTGGTGCGCGAGCTCGGTCGCGACCCCGAGCGCGGTCAGGCCATCATCTACGGCACGACCAACGCTTTCTTGGAAAAGTTCGGCCTGCGCTCCACCCGCGACCTGCCCGATCTGGAACAGTTTGCGCCCGACGAGCAATCGCGCCAGTTTATCCGCGAGCGCCTGAGCGGCCGCAGCATTCAGTCCACGCTCGAGGAGCAGGCTGAGGACCTGGACGAAGAGCGCGAACTGCTCGATACCGATGTTGAAGATGTTGAGGCAGTCGAGGACTTGGAGACCCTGGTCGTCGACGAGACCTCGGAGGATTTGCATGACGAGGACTAACGAAGCAGAGGAGACGCGCATCGCAAGCGCCACGGGCGCCACAATGCCCGTAGGTGACGCCCAGCCCGTCTACCCGCACACCATGCGCCTGCAGCGCTTTTTGGCGCGCGCGGGCGTGGCGAGCCGCCGCGGCTCGGAGGACCTGATGACCGCCGGCCGCGTGACCGTCAACGGCCAGGTCGCGACCGAACTGGGTACCAAGGTCGACGTCGACCGCGACCATATCGAGGTCGACGGCATGCCCGTCAAGCTCAACCAGGGCGCCGCGTACCTGATGCTCTACAAGCCGACCGGCTACCTCACCACCATGAGCGATCCGCAGGAGCGCCCTTGCGTGGCCGACCTGGTCCCGCGCGACCGCTTTCCGGGGCTCTTCCCGGTGGGTCGTCTGGACCGCGACACCACGGGCCTTTTGCTCTTTACCACCGACGGCGACCTGTCGCAGGATCTGCTGCACCCCAGCAAGCACGTCTACAAGACCTACCAGGCGCTTGTGGACGGCCACCTGACCGATCGCGACTTGGAACCGCTCCGCCGCGGCATCGAGCTCGACGACGGCCTGTGCCAGCCGGCGATCTGCCGCGTCATCAACGCGCGCGAAGCCGAGGCCGTGGCTCCGCAAGGCGTCAAGCCCGGCACCACCGCCGTGGAGGTCATCATCCGCGAGGGCCGAAAGAACCAGGTCAAGCGCATGCTGAGCAAGATCCACCACCCGGTGATCCGCCTGCACCGTTGTAACTTTGCCGGCCTGGAGCTCAAGGACGTGGCCAAGGGCTCGTGGCGCGAGCTCTCCGAGCGCGAGGTGCAGATTCTCAAGGCCGGCGGCATCCCGCCCAAGCAGGCCGCCTCCAAGCGCGCCGGCGCGCCCGCGGCCAACACTGCGAGCCGCACGCGCCACCACGGTAGCCACGGCTCCGCACCCAAGCGCAACACCTACCGCGAGCGCTACACGAGCTAGCCAGTCCGCCAACCCCCCAGCGCCCGCGTCCCATACCAGCACATCAACTATCGAAAGGAAGCATTGCATGATCGTCGCCATCGACGGCCCCGCCGGTTCCGGCAAGTCCACCATCGCCAAGGAGATCGCCCGCCAGCTGGGCTTTAACAAACTCGACACGGGCGCCATGTATCGCGCCGTCACCTTCGCCGCGCTCGACCGCGGCATCAATCTGGACGATGAGGCGGCCATCGACGCCCTCGCAAAGCAGATCGAGATCCACTTTACCAACGGCACCGGCGAGGACACGCGCTTGACCATTGACGGTGCGGACGCATCGGCTGCCATCCGCACCCCGCAGGTGGACGCCAACGTCTCCAAGGTCTCGGCCTACCCGGGCGTACGCGCCGCCATGCTCATCCATCAGCGCCGCGCCGCCGAGGACCGCGATATCGTGGCCGAGGGTCGCGACATCGGCACCGTCGTGTTCCCCAACGCGCAGGTCAAGGTGTTCCTGACCGCCGACCCCCGCGAGCGCGCCCGTCGCCGCGTGCTGCAGCGCCATCAAAACGACGCCCAGCCGCTCACCGAAGAGCAGCTCGAGACCGAGGTCGACGAAACCCTCGACGCCCTCAAGCAGCGCGACAAACTCGACAGCAGCCGCGAGGTCGCACCGCTCGTGCCCGCCGAGGACGCCGTGCACGTCGACTCCACCGCCCACACCATCGACGAGGTCGTCTCGATAATCGAGGACCTCATCAACCAAAGGAGGTAGCCCATGCGCCTGTTTAAGCAGACGCCCGAGGATTACTACAACGCCCCCTACGCCGAGTTCCCTGCGCTCATCCGCGGCACTGTCGCCGTAGTCATGGGCATCCTGTGGGTCTTCTCCAAGCTCATGTGGCGCTGGAAGGTCGAAGACGTCGACCTGCTGTTTGAGCGCCAGGAAGGCCGCGGCAGCGTGGTCATCTGCAACCACACCTCGATGGCCGAGTTGCTGGCAGTGGAGACGGCACTGTTCTTTGGCGGCCGCCATGTGCGCCCCATCTTTAAGTCCGAGTTCGCCAAGAGCAAGATTGTGCGCTGGGCCTTTAGCCGCGTGGGTGGCATTCCCGTCGAGCGTGGCACCGCCGACATGAAGTGTCTGCGTGCCGCCCAGCATGCACTGCAGCGCGGTGAGGACGTCCTGATCTTCCCCGAGGGCACGCGCATCCGCTCGCGCGAGATCAAGCCCGAGGTCCATGGCGGCTTTGCGCTCATCGCTCAGATGGGTAAGGCACCCGTCAACCCGCTCGCCATTTGTGGCTGGTCCGACATTACGCCTAAGGGCAAAAGGCTCATGCGCCCCAAGAAGTGCTGGATCCGCGCCGGCAAGGCCATCTCGCTATCCGATGCTCCGGCCGAGCTCAAGCGTAAGGAGCGCCTGGCATGGTTTGAGTCCGAGGCCATGAGCCGCGTATACGCCATGCGTGACGACCTGTGCGCCGAGCACCCAGGCAGGTTCTAGCCATGGGTGAGAACGTCATGAATACCGCTGCGGCCGCCGCTGAGGAGGTCGTATCCACCATCGAGATCGCCGCGCATGCCGGCACCTGCTACGGCGTTCAGCGCGCGCTCGACATGGCACTGGCCGCCGCGCCGCAGGCGGGGGAGAGCACTCAGGTCCACACGCTGGGTCCGCTCATTCATAACCCCATCGTGGTGCGCGAGCTTGCCGAGGCAGGCGTTGGTCTGGCAGACACCTTGGACGACGCTGCTTCGGGCACCGTGATCATTCGCGCCCACGGTGTGGTGCCGCAGGTGATCGATGCCGCACGTGAGCGTGGCCTCGACGTGGTCGACGCCACCTGCCCCTACGTGAAGAAGGTCCACGTGGCGGCCGAGCGCCTGGTGCGCGAGGGCTACCGCGTGATTGTCGTGGGCGAGCCGGGTCACCCCGAGGTCGAGGGCATTCTTGGCCATGCTGGTGATGACGCACAGGTCGTGAGCTGTGCCGCCGACGCCGACGAGCTGTCGCTCAAGGGCAAAGTGGGTCTGGTTGTGCAGACCACCCAGACCGCGCAGAACCTCGCTGAGGTCGTGGCCGCCATCACCCCGCGCGTGCAGGAGCTGCGTGTGATCAACACCATCTGCGCCGCCACGAGTGAGCGTCAACAGGCAGCTGCCACACTTGCCAACCGCTGCGACTGCATGGTCGTGGTGGGCGGCAAGAACTCGGGCAACACCCGCCGCTTGGCACAGATCTGCGCCGATGCCTGCGAGCGTACATATCACATCGAGGAAGCTTCCGAGCTCCAGGCCGCGTGGTTAACCGACGCACGCCACATCGGTATCACCGCCGGCGCTTCCACCCCGCAAGAACACATCGAACGCGCCGTTGCGCGCATCAAGGAGCTTTGCCGCTAACCATGGACCAGACCGTACCCGCATACGCCACCGAGGTGGCCGATTACGGGCGCAGCCGCGACCCCGAGCCGGGTGAGGGTGCGCTCGTAAAGAACGTGCGTCCCGAGTCGCCCGCATGGGATGTGGGAATCGAGCCGGGCATGCGCGTGCTCACGGTCAACGGCGAGCAACTCACCGACATGATCGTGTGGCTCTGGGAGGCCGATGACGATACCGTCGAGCTGGAGGTTTTCGACCCGCGCGACGACACCGTCACCCCCGTCGAGCTCGACCGCTTCCCGGGCGAGGACTGGGGCCTGGAGTTCGACGGCCCCATCTTTGACGGCATGCGTACCTGCGTCAACGCCTGCGTGTTCTGCTTTATGACCATGTTGCCCAAGGGCGGCCGCTCCACGCTCTACATTCGCGACGACGACTATCGCCTGAGCTTTTTACAGGGTAACTTTGTCACGCTCACGAACCTTTCCGACGAGGACGTGCAAAACGTCATCGACCGCAACATGAGCCCCATGAACGTGTCGGTCCACGCCGTGAGTCCCGACGTCCGCCGCCGCATGATGGGCCGCAACGCCCAGCGTGGCATGGACGTGCTCGAGGCCATCATGGCCGCCGGCATCGAGATCCACGCGCAGATCGTGTTGTGCCCCGGCATGAACGACGGCGAGGAGCTGGAAAAGACCCTACGCTTTTGCGAGGAGCACGAGCAAATCACGAGCCTGGGCATTGTGCCGCTCGGTTTTACCAAACACCAAAACCGCTTTAGCTGGTCATACAGCGACAAGCCCGAACTGGCGCGCGAGACCATTGCCATGATCCGTCCCTACCAGGATCGTGCCTACGAACGCTTTGGCCGCCACACCTTCCAGATGAGCGACGAGTTCTATCTGGACGCCGGCATCGATCCTCCCGAGGCAGACTTTTACGACGGCTATCCGCAGTACTACGACGGCATCGGCATGATCCGCTCGTATCTGGACGAGACCGACGACGTGCTGGCTACCGATGCCGAGCGACTGGCCCGCGTCCGCGAGGCCATCGCCGCCCGTGGCCAGCACCTGCTGTGCCTCTCGGGCGCCAGCGCGCGCGACACCGTGGCGCGCTTTGTGGAGTCGCCGCAAGGTCTCGGCGGCACCGTCACAGCCATCAAGAACCGCTACTTTGGCGGCAACGTTGACGTGACCGGCCTCATCGTCGCCTGCGACATCTTGGAGCAACTGCCGCAGGACCTCTCGGGGGTTATGCTCTTTGTGCCTAAGCTCATGTTCAACGCTGACGGCATGACACTTGACGAGTATCATCGTGACGATTTACTCGCAAGCCTTACCAGTCGCGGCGCTGAGGTTCATGTGGTGTCGACCATGCCGCATGAGCTGCTCGATACCCTGGAGCATATCCTTGGCATTGTGCCCGCAGATTCTAACATTTCCACTGACCCTACCCATTAAAGGAGTGCAGATGAAACCTATCGTCGCCGTCGTCGGACGCCCCAACGTGGGCAAATCCACGCTCGTTAACCGCCTGGCCCAGACCTCGGACGCCATCGTCCACGAGTCCCGCGGCGTCACGCGCGACCGCTCATACCATATGGCCGATTGGAACGGCCGCGAGTTCACCATCGTCGACACGGGCGGCATCGAGCCGCTCAAGAGCGATGACGTCTTTGCCACGTCCATCCGCGACCAGGCGCTCGCCGCCGCCGAGGAAGCCGCCGTCATCCTGTTTGTGGTCGACGGCCGCACCGGTGTCACCGAGGAGGACGAGTCGGTCGCCCGCATGCTCAAGCGCTGCGACAAGCCGGTCTTTCTGCTGGTGAACAAGCTCGACAACCCCGATCGCGAGAACGACAGTATCTGGGAGTTCTATTCGCTCGGCATCGGCGAGCCCACGCCGCTCTCGGCCCTGCACGGCCACGGCACGGGCGACCTGCTCGACGATATCGTGGCCCTGCTTCCGGAGGAAGAGGACGAAGTCGCCGACGAGTTCCCCGATGCGCTGAACGTGGCCATCATCGGCCGCCCCAACGCCGGTAAGTCCTCGCTGTTCAACCGCATCCTAGGTGCCGACCGCTCCATCGTGTCCAACATTGCCGGCACGACGCGCGACGCCATCGACACCGTCGTGGAGCGCAACGGCAAGCACTACCGCATGGTTGACACCGCGGGTATTCGCAAGAAGAGCACCGTGTACGAGAACATCGAGTACTACTCGATGGTCCGCGGCCTGCGCGCCATCGATCGCGCCGACGTGGCACTGCTCGTCGTCGACGCCTCTGTGGGCGTCACCGAGCAGGACCAGAAGGTCATGGGCTTGGCCATCGAGCGCGGCTGCGCCATCGTGGTGCTGCTCAACAAGTGGGACCTGCTCGACGACGACCGCAAGCGCGAGGCCTGCATGGAGACCGTCGACCGCCGTCTGGGCGTTATGGCTCCCTGGGCCCAGTACCTGCGCATCTCTGCCCTGACCGGCCGCAGCGTCGAGAAGATCTGGGCGATGGTCGACGCCGCCGAGAAGACGCGCTCGCAAAAGATCACCACCTCGCGCCTCAACACCTTCCTCACCGACCTGCGCGAGTTCGGCCACACCGTGGTGGACGGCAAGCGCCGCCTGCGCATGCACTACGTGACTCAGACGGGCATCAACCCGCCGACGTTCACGTTCTTCGTCAACCACAGCGACCTGGTCAACGACACCTACCAGCGCTACGTGGAGAACCGCATGCGCTCGACTTTCGATTTTGCCGGCACGCCCATTCGACTCTTCTTTAGGAAGAAGGAACAAAAGGATGCATAATCCGATTCTGCTGACCGCCATCTGCGCCGTGGTCTCGTTCTTTATCGGGGCGATTCCGTTTGGCCTGATCCTGGGCCGCGTGTTCAACCATACGGACATTCGCAAGGCGGGTTCCGGCAACATCGGCACCACCAACGCGCTGCGCGTGGCCGGCCCCAAGGTGGCCGCGCTCACGCTGCTGCTCGACTGCCTTAAGGGCGCCATCTGCGTCCTTATCGCCCGTCCGCTCATCGCCGATCTGGGCTATGGTTTTCCGCCGAACATCATGGCGCCTGGAGCCCCCGGCGACTGGATGCTCGGTGTCATTTGCCTGGCAGCCGTGTGGGGACACATCTTTTCTCCCTACCTCAACTTCCATGGCGGCAAGGGTATCGCCGTGGGCTTGGGCGTGATTCTTGCCTGGTACTGGCCCATTGGTCTGTCGCTGCTGGGCATGTTTATCGTGGCCGTCGCCATCACCAAGTACGTGTCGGTGGGCTCGCTTGCCGCCGCCGTCGGTCTTCCTATCGCTGCCTGCGCGGTCTTTCCGTACAGCAGCCTGGGTCTCAAGTTTTGCATGGCGATGATCGGCATCACCGTGGTGTGGGCCCATCACTCGAATATCCAAAAGCTCATGGCCGGTAAGGAGTCCAAGCTCTCGTTTACCAAGCGCGTCACCGAGCCCGACGATAAGTAGGAGAGAGTCATGAATGTTGCGCTGATTGGCTCCGGCTCCTGGGGAACCGCCGTCGCCGGCCTTGCCGCTGCGCGAGCCGAGCGCGTGACCATGTGGGCCCACAGCGAGCAGACGGCCGCCGGCATCAATGCCGAGCACCGCAATCCCCGGTATCTGGTGGACTACGAGCTGCCCGACAACGTTGTCGCCGCCACGGACCTGTCGCAGGCGCTCGACGGTGCCGAGGCCATCATCTTTGCCGTGCCCTCCACGCACCTGCGCAGCGTATGCCATCAGGCAGCACCCTTCATCGCCGCCGATACCCCGGTGCTCTGCCTCACCAAAGGTATTGAGCCCGAATCCGGCCTGCTTATGAGCGAGGTCATCGCCAGTGAGATCGGCAACGAGTCGCGTGTCGCGGCGCTCTCGGGCCCAAACCATGCCGAGGAGATCTGCCGCGGCGGGCTTTCTGCCGCCGTCATCGCCAGCAAAGATCCGCAGGTAGGGGAGACCTTTAAGGACCTGCTCCTATCCACGGCCTTCCGCATCTACCTGTCGCAGGACATGACCGGCGTCGAGGTTTGCGGCGCTATGAAAAACGTCATCGCCATCGTGTGCGGCATCTCCGCCGGTAGCGGTGCGGGCGACAACACGCTCGCCCTCATCATGACGCGCGGCCTGGCCGAGATCAGCCGACTGGTGCACGCCCGCGGCGGCCAGGCTATGACCTGCATGGGGCTTGCCGGCATGGGCGACCTCATTGCCACCTGCACCTCCGAGCATTCGCGCAACCGCACCTTTGGCTACGAGTTCGCTCATGGCGTGTCGCTCGAAGAGTACCAGGCACGCACGCATATGGTGGTCGAGGGCGCCGTCGCGGCCCGCAGCGTCAGTGAGCTTGCCCGTTCACTGGGTGTAGACATTCCGCTCACCTTTGCTGTGGAGCAAACGCTCTACAACGGTGTTACTTTGGATAGGGCGCTCGAGATTCTTACCGATCGCGTCCCTTCTCAAGAGTTCTACGGACTCACCGACTAGCGCAGAAAGGCTTCTACCATGGGTTCCATCAAAATCGCTCCGTCTGTCCTTTCGGCCGACATGGCCAACCTCAAGGGCGAACTCGACAAGATCGCCGGTGCCGACTACGTGCACTTCGACGTTATGGACGGTCACTTTACCGGCAACCTCACCTTTGGCGTTGACATCCTCAAGGCCGTCAAGCGATCCACCGATGTACCGGTCGACGCGCACCTCATGGTGTCGAACCCCGACGAGACGGTCGATTGGTACGCAGACGCCGGCGCCGATATGATCACCGTACACTACGAGGCCTCCACGCATCTGCACCGCACGCTCACCCATCTGCAGCAGCGCGGCGTTAAGGCCGGCGTGGTGCTCAACCCCGCCACCCCCGTGTGCGTGCTCGAGAGCATCATCGACGTCGTCGATATGGTGCTGCTCATGAGCGTGAACCCGGGCTTTGGCGGTCAGAGCTTTATCCCGGGCACCATCGCTAAGCTCCACGAGCTCAGGGCCATGTGCGAGCGTCACGGCGTTTCGCCCCTCATCGAGGTCGACGGTGGCATTTCTTCCAAGAACATTGTCGAGGTCGTCAAGGCCGGCGCCAACGTGCTCGTGGCCGGTTCTGCCGTATTTAAGTCCGAAGATCCCGCTGCCGAGGTTGCGCTGCTGCAGAAGCTGGGCAACGAGGCCGCACAGGAGGCATAAACCCTTATGACCGCAGGTCAAAACCGCATACCCGTGAATCTTGACTATGCCGCCTCGACGCCCATGCGCGCCGAGGCGCTCCTTGCGCAGCGCGAGTACGACGACAGCGAGCTTGCCGGCGTCAACCCCAATTCGCTGCATTCGCTCGGCCGCAAGGCTGCCGCGCGTCTGGAGGTTGCACGTCACGAGATCGCCCGCAGCTTTGGCGCGCGCGTCCGCCCGTCCGAGATTGTACTGACCAACGGCGGCACCGAAGCCAACCAGCTGGCGCTGCTCGGTCTTGCCGAGGGCGCTCGTCAGCGCGATCGCAAGCGCGGTCGTGTAATCGTTTCGGCCATCGAGCACGATTCGATTCTGGACAACCTGCCGCTGCTGCGTGCCGCCGGCTTTACCGTCGACCTGGTGCAGCCCTGCCGCGCGGGCTACGTTGAGCCTGCCACGCTTGTCGAGCTGCTCGGCGACGACGTGGCGCTCGTGAGCATTATGGTCGCCAACAACGAGACCGGCGTGGTGCAGCCCATCCGCGAGCTGACCGCCGCCGCACATGCTGCCGGCGCCTTGTTTCATACCGATGCCATCCAGGGCTACTTGCATATTCCGCTCGATGTCACCGAGCTGGGCGTCGACGCCATGACCGTTGCCGCGCATAAGATCGGCGGTCCTGTGGCGTCCGGCGCGCTCTACGTTAAGAACCGCACGCCGCTGCGCCCCCGCATCTTTGGCGGCGGCCAGGAAGCCGGCCGTCGCGCCGGTACGCAGGATCTGCGCACGCAGCTAGCTTTTGCCGCTGCCGCTTCTGTGTTGCTGCCGAATGTGGACCGCGAGCGCGCGACGCTACAGGCCCTGTCCGATAAGCTCTACGCCACGCTTACAGCCCATCCGCGCATTCACGCCACGATAGGCGACTACGCGCAGGCCGATCGTCTGCCGGGTATGGTTTCGATCTACGTCGACGGCATGGACTCTGAGGAGCTCATCATCAAGCTCGACGCCGCCGGGTTTGAAGTATCGGCAGGCTCGGCATGCTCGAGCGGCAGCATGGATCCCAGCCACGTTCTGAGCGCGATGGGCATCGGTCGCGAGCAGGCGCTGGGCGCACTGCGTATCTCCTTCGATGACCGCGTGAATCCGGCCGATCTGGACGACTTTGCCCAGACGCTGCTGTCGATCGTGGGTGCCGCATGATCCTATCCGAGCTTGAACGTGCGCTGCTGGCGCGCTACCCCAAAGCGGACGCCGAGGGCTGGGATCATGTAGGGCTATCTGTGGGAGATCCCGCTGCCGAGATCACCAGTGTTGCCTGCGCACTCGACGCGACCGAGGATAACGTGCACCGCGCTCTCGAGGCCGGCGCCAACGTGCTGCTGACGCATCATCCCATCTATATCAAGGCTCCCGAGGCGTTTTGCCCGGCGGATGTATCGCGTCCCCAATGCAGCGCTGCGTTGTACGAGGCAGCTCGTTGCGGCGTGAGCATCATCTCGCTTCACACCAACCTGGACCGATCGCACGAAGCGCGCGTTCGCCTGAGTGAGTTGTTGGGCGCTGAGCCCATGAGCTCGCTGGAGCACGTGGACGACCCCGAGGCCACCGGCCTGGGCGCGCTTGCGACGCTCAACGACCCGTGCACGCTGCGCGATCTTGCCGCCCGTGCTGCTACGGCCTTCGGCAGCGACCCGCGTGTGTGGGGCGAAGCCGAGCACGCATGCCGTACCGTCGCTATTTTGGGCGGCTCCCTGGGAGACTTTGGAGAGCTCGCCATCGCCGCGGGCGCAGATGTCATCGTAACCGGCGAGGCGGGCTACCACGTGGCGCAAGACCTTGCCTTGCGCGGGCTGCCGGTGATCTTGCTCGGCCACGACCGCTCCGAAGAGCCGTTCGTTGATATATTGATGAACTCTGCAGTTGACGCCGGGGTCGACCCCCGTCATGCGATTAAAATACTGAACCCTTGCCAATGGTGGACTGTGACAAAAGGAGAGAACTTATGAGCGCCGGCGCTACGCTACTCAAGCTGCAACAGATCGATTTGGAGCTCGCCCGCAACAAGAGCGAACTTGCCAATATGCCGGAGCTCAAGGAGCTCGCTTCCAAGCGCAAGACCTATGTGAAGCTCAAGTCCGAGATGACCAAGCTCTACGCCCAGCGCAAGGATCTGGACATTGAGCTCGACGATCTCAACACCACCGAGATTCAGACCAACAACGCCATCGAGGCCGCCAAGAAGCGCCACGTGGACGGCTCCGACTACCGCGAGGTTCAGGACCTGGAGAACGAGCTCGCCACCCTGGCCAAGCGCTTGGACAAGATCGAGCACACCCGCAAGGACGTCGTCGTCGCCCATAAGGAAGCGCTTGACCGAGAGGCTCGCGCGCAGGCCATCATCGCCAAGTTCGAGGAGGGCGTGAAGGCCGATACCAAGGCTGCCCGCGCCAAGGCTGCCAATCTGCAGGCTCAGATCGATGCCGCCACCAAGGAGCGCACCGCGCTTGCCGCCACGCTGCCGACCGACGTGCTCACCGATTACGAACGCCTGCTCAAACAGTTCCGTGGCCTGGCCGTCGAGACCATCCAGGGTAACATCCCCACGGTCTGCCACACCGCGCTGCAGGCATCGTCCATGAGCGACCTCAACCACGACGGTAGCGAGATTACGCACTGCCCGTACTGCCACCGCCTGCTGGTGCTCCCGAGCAAGGAAGCTTAAACGATGGCGGCGCCCAACAATTCAATGCAACTTGAGGGTAAAACGATCCTGCTGGGCATTACCGGCGGGATCGCCGCCTATAAGTCGTGCAATATCGTGCGCCTGCTCCAAAAGCGCGGCGCGCACGTCAAGGTCGTCATGAGCGAGCATGCCACTGAGTTTGTGGGGCCGCTCACCTTCCGCGCGCTCACCAATGAGCCGGTCGCGGTTGGGCTATTCGACGACCCGTCTGACCCCATCCACCATATCTCGCTGGCGCAGGAGCCCGACTTGGTGGTCGTGGCGCCCGCGACGGCCAATATCATCGCCAAGATGGCCAACGGCATCGCCGATGACCTCATCTCCACAACGTTGCTTGCGACACCGCGGCCCGTCGTTATCGCGCCGGCCATGAACAATGGCATGTGGAAGGCGTCGGCCACGCAGGCCAATATGGCCACGCTGTGCGAGCGCGGCGTCCACGTGGTGGGACCCGGCAGTGGCTACCTTGCCTGCGGCGACGTGGACACGGGGCGCATGAGCGAACCCGAGGACATCGTCGAGGCCGTCTGCGAGGTGCTCAATCCCGTGCAACAAGACCTGGCGGGCAAGCGCATCGTCATTACCGCCGGCCCCACGCATGAGCCGATTGACCCCGTGCGCTTCATTGGCAACCGTTCTTCGGGCAAGATGGGTATCGCCCTGGCGGGGGAGGCCGCACGTCGCGGTGCCGCCGTCACGCTCGTGCTGGGACCGACATCGCTCGACGTTCCCCACGGCGTGGAGTGCGTGCGCGTGCAGACCGCCGCTGAAATGCTGAAGGCAGCGCTCAGCGCCTTTCAGACGGCCGATGTGGCCATTTGTGCGGCCGCTGTCGCCGACTACACCCCCGTATCCCCTGCGGACCATAAGCTCAAAAAGGCCAACGAGCGCTTGGATCGCATCAAACTGGTCGAGACGGTCGATATTTTGGCTGAGCTTTCGCGCCAGAAGGGGGAGCGGTGCGTGATCGGCTTTGCGGCCGAGACCGATAACGTCCTGGAGTACGCACAGCGAAAGCTCGACCGCAAGGGTTGCGATGCCATTATCGCCAACGATGTCTCACGCGCCGATTCGGGCTTTGGAACCGATACCAACAAGGCCTGGATTGTGAGCACAACGGGTACGCAAGAACTTCCCGTTCTAACAAAACCCCAGCTCGCAGATACAATTTTGGACTTGCTTCAAAATTTGTAAAAAAGTTCTTGCACAAGTCTAAAGTTTCGGGTTAATATACTCCCTGTTGCGAGCGAGAGCAGAGCAACAAACAAAAGCTTCGGGACGTGGCGCAGCTTGGTAGCGCACTTGACTGGGGGTCAAGGGGTCGCTGGTTCGAATCCAGTCGTCCCGACCAGAAGTTTGCAGGTCAGGCACCTTGTGCCTGACCTTTTTTGTTTTAAGCAATTGCTTAATTTTGTTTAAGCAACAGGGTGCCAAAAATCTACCTGCGCGATAATCGCCTTTTGCGGCTACTTGCGCGTTTTGCACACGCTTGAGCCGATTTATTAACGCGATATGAATCTACATACGCGTAGCTGGTATGCAGCCGAGTACAGGCTGCATTTATCGCGGCGATTTACACGGATATAGCGACTGTGACGAACAAGCGTGTCGCTGTATTTATTCCAGTAGTTCACTTGATCGGTGGACAAGTGGGCTGTTGCAGCGAAATGCCAAGCAGGATGAGCTCTACACGAGGACCCCGCAGAGGTAATGGCGGGGGAGTGTGGCAGACGCTCTGAGAGCCGCTGTATGACCCCATTTCCCCTCAACCCGACTACCTGTGCCACGAACATCAGACCGTTCGAGTAACCGCCAAAAGAAAAGCCCGCGCGAAGTTGCGCAGGCTTTTCGCTAGACAAGCTAGAAGACAGGCTAGAAGCACCAAGCGGGGCAGACGCAAAGCGAAGCGCTCGCGTCGTCGCCACGCGACGGCCTGCCAGTGCCGGTGACGTCGAGGAAGTACGCAGAAAGTTTCGGTAACACCGAACGCTCCCACCATAAGCTGCTAATGGCAATGGCAGAGTTGGGATTATCGTTATTCGTCACCTTGCCCTTGAAGGCCTCGTACTGGCTACCCTCGGAGGAACTCCAGGGGTAGTCAGAGGCCCAAAGGGAAGTGAAGTCGGAGGTCCAATGGGAGGTGCAGGGCGCGATCTCGGAGTAGCTGAGAAGGAACAGCCTGTCCGAGGTCGCGGTTACGGCGGCGTTCTTATCGATTCCGCCGACGTTGTTCGTGAGCTTCCTGACGGTCTTCACCTTGGACTGGAAGTCGGATGGCATGAGGCTCCAGACCTCGCCGGAGTTCATCTTCTGGCGCAGCTCCGACTTCTCCCAGCCGCCGGCATTGGTGTTCGTGGCGTTCATGCGGGAATAAATGGTCGTCGAGGTGGTGAGGAACGTAAGACCGGCCTTGCCCGAGCCGTCAGCCAAATCGTCATGGTTGATGCCGATGATTCGGTACTCGAGCGTCTTGCCGTTCGTCAGATTCATCGTGAACCTCGTCCCCGCATCCATGGCGGCCTTCGCCTTGGCGTATGCGGGCGACGCCTCGCCCTTGGCGGCGATGTCCTCGGCGACCGCTTTCTGTTCCTCGAGCGTCCAGTCCTTCGCGTCCTTGGCGATGGCCGCCTGGACGGTCGCGGAATCGGCCCCAGCGGAGCCGCCGCCGGACGCGCCGCCTCCCTCGACGCCGCCGGTCGTCCCGCTGTTCACCGTGTTGCCGACCAGGTTGAATTGGTTTCGGATGGCGCCCGCCACGCCGGGTCCCGCGAACACGATGACCAGGCCGATGACGGCGATGATCAGGACGTACTCGATGATAGATTGGCCTCGGAGGCGGGTAATCCTAGGAGATACCCCCCCCCGAAGGTTCCGCGCCGCTGCATACATATGCGGCACTCCCTTCGCTCAGGGCTTGTAGATGCATCGCCGAGCGTAGGACTATCCCAAAAGGTTGCGCTGGTCTTGCCGCAGCGGCAAAGAATAATTAGTCCAACGCCTGCGCGGCTTAACCGACCACTCGCATATCCAAATTTGTTGCTCAACAAATTCGCAGGTAGCGTAAGTAAAATTGAGTTGGAAAGCTGGTGGGAACCGTCTTATAGCCTAAGCCGTTCCAAAAGCCGCGAATACAGGAGGTAAGGTGATTGGGTAACTATAAAGTTGTCTTCAGGGATGACTGGTCCGGGGATTCGAGTCTGCTGAAATGGGAGCCCGGATGCCCGGCGATGGTAACGGTCGTCCAGGTCGCGAGAAACGTCGACACCTCTGAGGCTTATCTGCAGATAAAGATCGAGAATCTCTCAGCGGATATCTTGAACTCCATCTCCGGAATCGCCCATGTCGACTATGCCGATGGGTCCAGAGGCTATGTCCCCTTTTCGGAACTAGACTTAGACCTGCCGCAATGCGAGCAGGGAGCCCTTAAGGCAACGGCGCTGCCGAGGGGAGACGTCGAGTCCGTTTTCATCAAGCTGCTTCAAATCGACTCCCAGCAAGGGAAGTGGCACTCGACCGGAGAGCCTGCCGAAGCGCCCGAGCGCGAACCGCTTTCGATGATCGAGAAGGCGATGGCCGAGAGGGACCGCCAGCTGATGGAACTGCATGCCGACAGTCGAATCGCCGGCGGCAAGGCGCAGTTCCATCAGGGATGGTGGGTGTGTGCATGCGGGTGCATTAACGTTGAGCGGGAAAGCTGCCACAGGTGCAAATGCCACAAGGACCTCCTCTCGGATTTGCAGGACGAAGAATCCCTATGCAAATCGGCCGATATACGGTCTCAGAACATATACGACAGGGCCGATTCACTTATTGCCAGCGGAGAGAGTGTCGAAAACCTGAAAAAAGCGCGTGAACTTTTCAAAGGCATCTCTGGTTGGAAGGACGCCGAAGAGCGTGCTAAGGAATGTTCAGAAAAGCTAGCCGTGCTCGAGCCGAAATCGGCAAAGAAGCGCAAATTGCTGCTATGCCTCGCCACGGCCGCCGCCGTGCTTCTCGTCTTCTTTCTGACGGCGGGAAGGCCGATGGCGATAAAGGCAATTACTGGGCTGCAAAAAGAAATTCGGTATCGGGAAGCATTCTCGCTTTACGAAGGCGGCAATTATAGGAAGGCGTATGCCGAATTCAAGTTGATTCGATCATACAGCGATGCGTCGGAGATGGAGGCGAAGGCCGCCAATGCCCTGGCGGAGGATTATGCAAAGGAAGGGGATACGGACCAAGCTATCGAATGGTTCAAGAATGCGGACAATGAAACCGGCGCCCACGAGGTCGAATACGGATACGTGAAGAAGCACTATGACAGCAGCGATTCCAAAACGAAGGAATACCTGGACGAGCTCGTGGACGTAGGCTATCGCGATGCCACCGAACTTTATTCCGACCTTTACAAACTGGATGTAAGGATTCTTGTGAATTCCGATGAGAACGATACCGAAACATCCCTGACAGAAATCGGCTCGAAGTCGATGGGTGACGCCTATGTACACGTTTTCGTTGACGGCGGAGACCGATCGCAAGAAGAGGTCGATATCCGCGTGTTTGAGGAGTACGCATGGGGCATCGATGGCGAGGTGACAAATAATTATTCTGAAACGCAGCCCGCGAACTACGTAAAAGGATTCAAGCGCGGGTGGAACCTCATTCGGCTTTGGAATCAAAGTTCCGTTATTTATGACCATAGAATCACGTTAATTGAGCCCGTGACGGGAGAGACGCTGGCGACGACAGAATTCCGCACGCCCTATAACTAAGCATCGGCTTTCAGTCAACGATATTCCGAATGTCGGGTAAATCAAGTATTTTACGAGTTAGGAAGAGAAGCATATGCAAATCATCTTTTACGCCCTCATAATCTGCTACGGCATAGCCTGCTATTTTTCAGGGGGGCTAATTGGTAAAGCAGCGAGTGACAAAGGGTATGGGGACCAGAGGTTAAAGCTGGCCTTCATAATCGTGTTCGCGACGCCCGCGAGCGCCGCGATGATCGTTGCGGCGCTTCCCGACAAGAAGCTCCAAACCAGCGTTTCCGATGATTCGACGCCGCATTCGATAGATGCCGAGCTTCCGAAGCTGTAAGGCATCATTGCGAGTGGGCTCGTTCAAGCTCTGAATTGGCAGTTCAAAATCAGGCATCGCGTAGGGCCGGACTAATGCCTGCGCCCTATGCGATGCCGCTGCACCGGTTTTGCCAAGCGTTTCATACCGTCCATCTCTGCGCAATGACGCTCGGAACATTGTCGTTAAAGCTCCCGTGGCAGATGATGTTAGAGACGCTGCAATCCCAGCAGTCGTATCCAAGCGAAACGCGGCTTTCAAACATGGTGTGCTTCTCGCCTACAGATCGGGCGTTGAATTTGCTCGCGTCCCAAAACGCATACCGCTCGGCGCCTAAAAGCACACTCTTAATTCCGTGCAAATCGAGCGTCAAATCCCAGTGCCTAAATCTCCTTGTTAATTCTCAAAGGAATTCATATATGAGGTGAGGGAGCAAGATGACGCGTAAAACCTATTTCCACGGTTATAAACGCCAAAAGAAAGCCCTTGCGGGATTGCACTGGCTTTCCAGTAATTACAGGTGAGTTTAAAAGCAGAATGCCGGATAGAAAGGTTCGGTAACTAAGGCTTCCTGGGAGGCATTAGTGGCGTTCTCTCCAAAAATTCTAAAAGCCGTGCCTGGCCAATTAGCATGTGATCATGACCACCAATAGCCGGCATGCGTTAGGCTTCCGTAGTTCGAGCTCGATACGCCCTTGGCGGTATACAGTTCATACTGATAACCCTGTGACCATACGGATTCGCCACCCCACACCTCGGTGACACTAAGGATGAAAACCTTATCGGGTGTAGCCGTAGCTTGAGCAATATAATTACCGCCTTTGTTGTCGGTCATTATATTCACGGATTTAATTTTGGCCGTGAGTTCGGTCGGCAAAAGTGCCCAGAGGTCACCCAAATTAAGGCGCCCGCGCAGCTCTGACTTCTCCCAGCCGCCGACGTTGGTGTTCGTCGAGTTAATACGCTGCTCGCCCATGACATCGTTGGTCGTCTCGAACGTGAGTCCTGCCTTACCGGAGCCATCCGAAGGGTCGTCATGGTTGATGCCGACGATGCGGTACTCGAGCGTCTCGCCGCTTGCGTCCGTCCTCGATGCGCAGCGGAAGGTTCTCGAGGAGGTCTCCAGCGCGCCGTTCGAGGCGACGGATGGAAGGGCGGGCGACATCTCCTATATCGCTCCCGCTGCACCGACGTGGGTCCGCGCCCTTGTCGACGCCGACGGAACCATTGACGCCATCGAGACATCAAATCACGCCGGCCTTGCGTCCTGGGTCGCCAACATCCGTGCTGCGGCGGACGAGATGACGACTCGCATCGCCGACATGCTCATGCATGTGGGCGTCGACTAGACAGGGCGATCCCCGCAACGGGCATTATTATCCGGGAATCGTTTGGTTGCGAGGTACGACAGTGTGAGGGCCTGAGTGGTCAGATCCCGCACAGGGGGACCGCGATGGTGGCCACCGCGCCGCCCGAGGGGCTGTTGGCGAGCGAGACGGAGCCCCCGTGGGCGCTCGCGGCCTCGGAGGCGACGTGGAGGCCGAGCCCGTAGTGGCGGCCTCCGTCACGCGAGGAGCGGGAGGAGTCGTCTGTGAAGAGGCGCTCGCAGCCGCGTTCGAGGGCGGCGGGAGAAAAGCCCGGTCCGTCGTCGGCAACCTCGATAACGAGGTGCCCGTCCGCGACGTCGCAGGAGACAGCCACGCGCGAGCGTGCGTGCTCGGCGGCGTTGGCCACGAGGTTCGCGGCGGCTCGCGCCAGGGCGGTTCTGTCGAGCGGGGCCTCGGGAGCGCCCGGGACAGCGGGGCCCGAGGCCGCGTCGAGCGCCACGCCTCGCGCCCGGGCGATCTGGGCGGCCTCGGCGAGAACCTGCTCGCAGAGCTCGGCCGGCCGCATGGGGGTCCTCTCCGCCCCGCCGGACCCGCGCGAGGCCTCAATGAGCAGGCGCACGTAGCCGTCGAGCCTTTCGACACCGTCGGCTATGTCGCGCGCGGCGGCCGAGAGGTCGCCGTCATTCTCATCTTCCAGCTCCTCCGCCACGAAGTCGGCGTTGGCGCGAAGCACAGTGAGCGGCGTCTTGAGGTCGTGAGCGAGCGACGCCATCTGCTCGCGCTGCCCCCGCTCCGCGGCCCAGCGGGCCTCGAGCGACTCGGCGAGGGAGGCCCGCATGGCGTCCATCGCGGCGAGGACGTCGTTCACCTCACGCACGTTGGTGCTGCCGACCGCGAAGTCGAGCTCCCCCGCGCCGACGCGCCCCGCCGTCTCCGCGAGCGGCGCCATCTTGCGCGAGATCACGCGGCTCGCGCGGCGCGCGACGAGCGCGAGCGCGAGCGCGCTTCCCGCCGTGGCGCCGACGAGCATGAGGCTCTGCGGGTTGGGAAGCAGGCCGGCGAGATCGCGCGAGACCCACTGCGGCAGGTACTCGCTGACGAGTGCGCAGGCCCCGCCGCCCTTGAGCGGGAACGCGGCGTAGGTGAGGCCCGAACCCCCGCCCTTGATCTCCACTGTGCCCGGATCCGCGGCGAGTGCCGTACGGGCCATTTCCGTCGCGTCCTCGAGCCGCGTGCTCTCGAGGTCTGTCATCAGCACGTTTCCGTCCTTGTTCAGGATGAGGTAGCGGTACGCCGTCGGCACGTCCTGCTGCCCGCAGACGCCGTCGCGTGCCAGGCCCTCCGCGACCTCGCGCGCATTGGCCGGCCCCCAGCTTGCCTCGTAGACGAAGCCCGCATTGATCGCCGCGGAGAGCGCCATGAACGAGGCGAGCCACGCCGTAGCGACCGCAGCGAACGCGTAGGCGAAGTAGCGTGCGATGACGAAGGAGAGCGGCATGCCCCCGCGACCTCGCGCTCCTGTCCTCAGAGCTGCCACTTGTACCCCATCCCCCAGACGGTCGCGATCGGATCGGCGCCGGCCTCGGAGAGTTTCCTCCGGGCGCGGCTGACCTGCATGGATATGGCCGCGTCGTCGGCGTCGCTCTCCCAGCCGAGCACCGCCTCGCGTATCTGCGCGCGGCTCATGACCTGCCCGGGGTGGCGGGCGAGGTACTCGCAGATGGCATACTCGGTGGGCGTTAGCGGCACGGCCTCGCCGCCCACGGCGAGGCCGCGCGCCCCGAGGTCGATCCGCACCTCCCCGAAGGAGAGGGCGTGCGAGCGCGGCCGGCGCTCACGGCGTAGATGGGCCGCGACCTTGGCGCGCAGCTCCGCGGCCCCGAAGGGCTTGCGAACGTAGTCGTCGGCGCCCAGGCCGTAGGCGGCCACGGCATCCTCCTCGGCCACGCGGGCGGTCAGGAAGACGATGGGCCCGTCGAAGTCCGGACGGATCTGCCGCACGAGCTCGAAGCCGTCGAGCCCCGGCATCATAACGTCGCAGAGCACGAGGTCGAAGCGCGAGAGGTCCATCCCCGGGACCGCCGTCGGGTCCGCCGCCCTGACGACCTCATGGCCGTCGCGGCCGAGGACACGCGCGAGCGCGTCGAGGATCGCCCGTTCATCATCCACTGCCAGTATCCTCGCCATGTTGACCTCCTGAAACTCTCGTCGGAATTGTACTAGCGCCGCACTCAGCGGTCCAGAGCCCTGCGCGCAGCGCCGACCCCCAGCCGGCGTCGAGCAGGGCATTCCCGCCCAGGACGAGCGCTGCGGAGAAGAGGACGAGCATGGCGGCGAGCGGCTTCCTACGCATCTGCCCTCCCGTCCTCGAAGCGGCAGAACCAGGCGAGAAGGACGGCGTCGGCTGCCAGGGTGAGCACGAGGCTAGCGAGCGCAGTCGTGAGGAGAGGGCTCGCCGCACGCGCGGCGTCGATGAAGGCCTCCACCCCGAGTGACCCCAGTCGCGCGGGCCAGGCGAGCGGCACCCAGCTCAGGGGCGTCGCCAGGGCGCCGGTGAGCTCGCCGGTCATGAGGCCGTGCGCAAGTCCGCCCACCGAGAAGAACGCGAGGAGCACCCCCGCAGCGCCGGCGCCGATGGCGGCGTTGCGGCCGAGGCGCAGGGCCACGCCGAGCCACAGCGCGTAGAGGGGCAGGCTGCCCAGCACGATGCCCGCCCACGCGGCCGCAAGCGGAGCGGGTCCGAGCGGCAGGCGCCCGGCAACGGCGAGCACGGCCCCGAACACGCCGAGCGCCACGGCCAGCGCGGCGGCGCCGAGCGCCGCAAGGGCGAGCAGCTTCGCCGCGACGGCGCGCCCGCGCGAGGGGACCGCCGTAAGGTTGGCGAGGCGCCCGGCAGCGCGCTCCTCGTCCACGGCGAGCCCGCAGACGATGGCGGACATGAGCGGCATGAGGGCGCCGAGGAACTGGGCGTAGGCGTCCGCGCCCAGCGCCGGGTCCCATCGGGCTACGGAGAAGTACTCGCCGCAGGCAAGACCGGCTGCCAGGCCGCAGACGAGGTGCACCGCCGTGAGCGGGGAGCGTGCCAGGCGCAGGGCCTCGGAGAGCAGGGCCCGCGAGAGAGTCATGCGCGGCGTCGGGTCGGAGAGTCGCGTCACGGCCATCACCTCTCCTCGGAGCGCGCGAACCAGGCCGCGCCCGCCGCCGTGAGCGCGGCGAACGCGAGCGCGCAGACCGCAAGGCCCGCCAGCGTGATTATGCCATCCGCCGCGAGCGCCCCGCCGAGCGCCATGTCCGCCGCGAGTGGCTCGCCGCTCGGCAGCACGGGGATGAAGCTCGTGGGGATGACCATGCTCGCCGACGGCGGAAAGAGCTGCGGCAGCGGCACCAACGACCAGGCGAACCCACCCACGAGCTGCGCGGCGAGCGGGCAGAAGATGCCCGCGAGCATGCCGAACCGCGCCGTGAGGAAGAGCCCTGCGGGGATCATCCACGCCGCGGTCACCGTGTTGACGAGCGCGCAGAGGAGCATCGTGAGCGTGCCCGCGGCCGTGAGGCCCTGCGAGGAGAACGCCGATCCCGCGAGGTAGATGCCGAAGACCACGAGGTTCGAGAGCGTGCAGAGCGCGAGGCACCAGAGCGCCTTGGCCCACCAGGCGCGCCCGAGCGGGAAGCCCAGGCCCAGAAGCCCCCGCATCCGCGTGCGCGCGTCTGCCCGCGCGACGCACGCCACCACGAGCGAGAGAGACACGGGCAGGAAGAGCGCGTACCAGTAGTTCCACGCGCTAAAGATCTGCACGCCCCGGTAGGGCATCGCGCCGAGCAGCGGTATCGGCAGCGCCATGAGCACGGCCAGGCGAACCGGTGCCGCGTGGCGCGACTTCAGGGCCTCGGCGCGCAGGGCCGCGAGCAGGCCGACTTTCTCGCCCGTCATGCCGCCACCTCCCCGCGCGCTCGTCGCCCTTCCCGGCAGAAGCTCATGAAGAGTTCCTCGAGGTCCTGCCCGGGACGAAGCGCATCCTCGTAGGCGAGGCGCCCCCCGCAGATGATGCCGATGGTGTCCGCCATCTGCTGCACCTCGGAGAGGATGTGGCTCGAGACGATCACCGTCGTACCCGCCGCCGCGAAGCCGCGGATCTGGTCGCGCAGCGCCTCGATGCCGATGGGGTCGAGGCCGTTGGTGGGCTCGTCGAGCACAAGCAGGCGTGGCCGGGCGATCAGCGCCAGCGCGAGCCCCAGGCGCTGCCGCATGCCCATCGAGAAGCGCCCGGCGCGCTTCTTCCCGGTGTCCGCGAGGTCCACGGCGGCGAGCACCTCATCTATGCGGCTCTCGGGAATGCCCAGCAGCGTGGTGCGCACGCGCAGGTTCTCGCGCGCGGTGAGGTTGGGGTAGAGCGGCGCCTCCTCGATGAGGCTGCCGATTGCGTAGAGGTCCTCGCGGCGCCAGGCGTGCCCGGCAAAGAGGATCTCCCCGGCCGTCGGCCGCAGCATCCCGCAGATCATCTTGAGCGTTGTCGACTTGCCGGCGCCGTTGGGGCCGAGCAGCCCGTACACCTCGCCCTCGCGGATATGAAGGCTCACATCGGCCACGGCGTCCTGCGCCTGGTCGCCGCGGCCGAAGCGCTTGGTGAGCCCACGCGTCTCGAGCATGTAACCCATGGGTTTATCCTTTCTCTTCCGGGAGCGCGGGCCGAGTCACCGTGCCCGCGCGCCTTACCTTTCGGGTTCACCATCCATGGTGGGGCGCGTTTCTAACGAAGCCATAACGGCCGTTGGGCTCTTTTGGCGCCAGCCCTTCTCGACCCGCACATCATGATTAATTTGCTTAAAGCAACAACTTTCCCGATCGATGTAATCACCGAATCAAAACGTGTACATAAGCCATCAAAGATGCCGAAAAATGTCATATTTGGAGGCTGATGTACACAAATGCAGAATCCCGCACAACCCAGAAGCACCCTCCATATGTCTGGACTCTCTATGCTTACGCTGGATAGACATCGCCGGAACGGGTATAGTAGCGAAAGTTTTGTCGTTAACCAGCGGGGGAGTCCTGTGGGCATCAAAAAGAAGATCAAAAAGGAGCTTATCGGCACTTCCGATTACCCGTCGAATAAGATCTTTACGATCTCCAATTTCATCACCTTTACGCGCCTGATCCTCACCCTGGTATTTCTGTACCTGTTTGTGACGGATAACAACCGCGTCATCGCCATCGTTATCTACGCCGTTGCCGCCTCTACCGACTGGATGGACGGTCAGATCGCCCGCATGACCAAGACGGTCTCGTGGCTCGGCAAGGTCATGGATCCCATCTGCGACCGTGCGCTGCTGTTCACCGGCGTACTTGGGCTGGTGGTCCGCGGAGAGCTGCCTATCTGGGTCTGCGTGCTCATTATTGGCCGCGACATCTATCTGGGCATCGGCACGCTTATCGTGCGTCATTATCACCGTCGCCCCATCGATGTCGTCTTTCCCGGAAAGATTGCCACTGCACTGCTCATGACCGGCTTCTCGCTCATGCTGCTCGGGTTCCCCGTTATTGACGGCCTGCATCTTTTACCTTCAACCCTTACGGCCTTCCCGGGCCTCAACGGAAGCTCGGTGCCCCTCGGCATCTTCTTTGTGTACGGCGGCGTGATCTTCTCCATGCTCACGGCTGTCATCTATTCCATTAAGGGCGGAGTGGCCATTAAACAGGCTCTCGCGCATCCCGAGGACGAGGACATCGACTTTCTGAACCCTGAAATCGAAGACTGATTCGTTGGGGTATGATTACGTACGGTTCATTATTTGCGGCACGTCCGCGATAAGTTAGGGGTTGTCATGGACAACATGGTTAACAATATGCCTCAGAATGATAAGACTGCTGACGCTACCTGCGTATTCCGCGTGCCTTCAAGCGACGTCACCGTTCCCGACCTCATGGCCAACGTGCGCATCACCGCACCCGTTCTGTCCATCGTCAAGGGTCCGCAGACTGGTGCCGCCTTTGAGCTCGAGGACGACGTGACCACCATCGGCCGCGATCCTGCGAACGGCATCTTCCTCAATGACATGACCGTTTCGCGTAGCCACGCGCGCATTATTCGCGAGGGCCTCGGCGCTCGCATTGAGGACCTGGGCTCGCTCAATGGCACCTGGGTCGACGGCGCCATTGTCAACGCGGCCCCGCTGCACGATGGTTCTTCCGTCCAGATCGGTACGTTTACGCTCATCTACCACGAGAGCACGCCGGAGCGCATCGAAACCGGTGAGTAGGGCATGGCCGAACGCAACTATCTGAGTATCGGCCAAGTCGTCAACCTTCTTCGAGGCGCATACCCCGATCTTTCGAACTCAAAAATTAGATTTCTAGAAGATGAGGGGCTCATCACCCCTCATCGTACGCCTAAGGGGTATCGCCAGTACTCCAAGGAAGACGTTGACCGTCTCGAGGTCATCCTGCACCTGCAGAAGACCCGCTACATGCCACTCAACGTCATTAAGCAGCGCTTGGAAAACGCAACGGACCTGTCCACTTTGGCTTACGAGGTGGGTCTTCTGTCCGATGTTCCGCTTAAGACGGAGCCCAAGGAGACCAAGCAAAAGCTGCACCCCATCGAGACCATTCCCGATATGCTGGGCGTCGAGATTTCGTTTATCCGCTCGCTCGCCGAGAACGACCTCATTCGCATCATCAAGAGTCCGCAGAATCGTGAGCTCGTCGATGGTCGCGATTTTCCGATCATCCGTTACTGCTCCGAGCTGTCACGCTTCCATATCGAGCCGCGCAACCTGCGTCAGTACGTGTCTTCGGCCAACCGCGAGTCTTCGATGTTTGAGCAGGTTCTCGTGAGCATGCTCGGCATGGATACCTCCGATGATGAGCGCGACGCCAAGCTCGAGCGCGCTTTTAAGAAGCTGCACGACCTCACCGAGGGTGTGCACACCGCGCTCCTTAAGAACCGTGTCTTTGAGTCGCTCAACGCCGTGGTCGAGGACGCTGACATCGATGCCCTCGATGAGGAGATTGCACGTTCCGAATCCACCAAGGCTAAAAGCGATGGGGCAAGCGTCCCCGCGGTTGCCGCGCACGAGGAGTCGCTCGTGCAACCGTCCAAGGTCGTCGTCCCCTCGCATAACCCGTCTGCTAACACGGGTAAATAACCGCCGTTAACCCGGCAATCCCTGAAAGGTCATGCCATGTACGACTTCGAATCTCATATCGTCGATATCCCCGACTATCCCGAGCCCGGAGTCGTCTTTAAGGACATCACGCCGCTCTTTGGCAATCCCGAGGCGCTGAAGGCCATGGTTGATGCCCTGGCCGAACATTTTGCCGGCATGGGAATCACCAAGGTCGTCGGCCCCGAGGCTCGTGGCTTTATGGTGGGCGTGCCCGTGGCCGTCGCCCTGGGCGCCGGCTTTGTTCCCGCACGTAAGCCGGGTAAACTGCCGCGTAAAACGGTGAGCGAGAGCTACGAGCTCGAGTATGGAACGGATTCTATCGAGATTCACGCCGATGCTATCAGCTCTAAAGATACCGTGTTGATTCTGGACGACTTGGTCGCGACGGGCGGAACCGTCGAGGCAACAGGTAAACTGGTGCGAGATATGGGAGCAAAGCTTGTGGGCTACGGTTGTATCCTTGAGCTTGCGTTTCTTAACCCGCGCGATAGGCTCACGTCGTCTGACGACAATGTTGAGCTCTTTAGCCTGGTGACGGTGGACTAGCCGTTACCCCTAGTATTGGAAAGGAAGCTTCATGCGCACAGCAAACACGCACAGAAACATGGCACGCTGCGCTGCTACGGCAACCCTCGCTTGTGTTTTGGGTCTGGGCCTCACGGCTCCGGCCTACGCCGATACCGCATCTGACCTTGCCGCTGCCCGTACCAAGCTCGAGCAGATTGGCACCCAAACCCAGCAAATTCATGAAGAGCTCTCCGCACAGACGCAGGAGCTTGATCAGACTGCAGGCGAGATCACGCAAAAGCAGCAAGAGATCGCCGAGGGTCAGGCAAAGCTTTCGTCCTACGTTGCTGGTGAGTACAAGACCGGCGGTCTGAGCCTCCTTCAGGTTCTGACGGGCGTCGACGATCTGGGCGACATGCTCAACCGTCTGTTCTACTACGGCAAGGTTTCTGACAAGCAGGCCCAGACCATTCAGGAGGTCAAGGACCTTAAGCAGCAGCTCACCGATAAGCAGGCCGAGCAGGAGAAGAACGTCGCCGCGACGCAAAAGAAGGTCGACGAGCTCAATGCCCAGCAGGCTGAGGCTCAGAGTGTCGTGAACTCCCTGGATTCGCAGCTGCAGGCCGAGCTCGCTGCCGAGGCCGAGGCCAACGCTGCGCTGCAGGCTGGCATTAATGCTAGCACCGCCGAAAAGGCCACGGTGAGCAACGACACCGCCGGTACGACCGAGAACACCAACAATGGCGGCCAGACCAACAATAACAACAACCAGGGCGGCAACACGCCGGCTCCCGCACCGCAGCCTGCCCCCACGCCCGCTCCGGCTCCCACGCCTTCGGCACCGAGTCAGTCTGTTGATGGTGGCTCCGTTGTTTCGCGCGCCTACAGCAAGCTCGGCTATGCGTATTCTTGGGGCGGCATTGGACCGAACAGCTTTGACTGCTCCGGTTTTGTAAGCTATTGCCTCACGGGACGCTACTGCCGTCTGGGCACCACGGTCGACTTCATGGGTTGGACCCGTGTGTCCGATCCGCAACCCGGCGATGTTGTGGTTAACTCCTACCATACCGGCATTTATATCGGTAATGGTCAGATGATCCATGCTTCCGACTACAAAACGGGCGTCATCATCAGCTCCGTTGCCGCCGGCATGAACAACAACTATATCTTCGTGCGTTACTAAGTCATCTTACACAGCGTGTGAATGTGGACCTCGTGGCTTAAAGTCGCGAGGTCTATTCTTTTGTCTCTAATCTTGTACGGCTATCTAGTATTCAAAACTAGATAGCCGTACATTCGGTTTGCAAGATGGCTATAATTGTTGAGGAACAATTAGAAAGGACCCTCTATGAGCTGGGCACTTATCTCCGATTCAAGCTGTAACCTCCGCGATTGGCAACCGACCGCGCCCCATACCACATTTGCATTTGCGCCCCTCAAAATTCGAGTGGGGGAGCGTGAATTCGTCGATGACCTTTCGCTCGATGTACATGAGCTCAACTGCGCTGTTCAGGCGGAGACGAACGCTTCTTCGAGCGCTTGTCCCAGCGTAGGGGAGTGGGTCGAGCTCTTCAAATTGGCAGACAAGACCATCTGCATGCCGATCTCTGAGGGCGTGTCGGGCAGCTACAACGCGGCAGCCACGGCTCGCGATATGGTTCTTGCCGAAGAGCCCAATCGTCAGATTCACCTGGTTAATTCGCGGGCAGCAGGCGGCAAGATGGACCTGATCTTCTTGCTGTTTGATCGTTATCTTGCAAGCAACCCGGATGTCTCATTCGAGGACGCTTGCGCATACTTCGATAGCCTTGAGCAGAACAGCAAAATCCTCTTCAGCTTGTGCAATTACGAAAACCTCGCCAAAGCCGGACGTATTCCTAAGGCAGCCGGCGTCATTGCCAACAAGCTTAATATTCGCATTTTGGGCACGGCGAGTGAGGCCGGTAAAATCGAACTCGTCGGGCACACGCGTGGCGAAAAGAAGATGCTCAACAAGATCATCGACACCATGGAAGCCGAAGGTTTTACGGGCGGCGAGGTCGTTATCGACCATGTCGAGAATGAGGCAGGCGCCCAAGCACTTGCCAGCCGAATTGTGGAGCGCTGGCCAGGCTCCAAGACTATCATCATGCCCTGTAACGGGCTAGATTCATACTATGCCGAAATGCATGGGCTCATTATCGGCTACGGCATGGGCGTGGCTTCGGGCCAATAACGTCCAACCAAGCAAAAATACGGGCGGGACAAAGTGACAGATGACCCTTTGCTCCGCCCGTTTTATACGTCGGCTAGCTATTAAACCCATTAAACTTTAGATAGCTCATCAGGTACGCCTTCGAAACGAAGGATGAAACCGCACTGCGCACAAGCAGCGACTCACGCGTTACCTGATGCGCCGTATCGGGAACCGGCGTCTGCTCGACGGAAAACGCCGAACGAATCGATGCCTCGAGCTGATCGACCACATAATCGAAGGCCGTCGGGGCATCGTAGCTCAAACGCTGAATGTTAAAGAGTGCCTGCACCGCAGCAATAGGTAACACCTGCTTAAAGAGGCAGATAGCGATCAGGCGGGCAATCTGCTCGCGGCCATATTGCTTTTTGACCGGAGCAGGCACCAGGCCGACCTTCACGTAGTTATTGATCATCGATGGCGTAATGACAGGGTGCTCAACGCAAATGGACAGCGGCTCCATCCACAGCGCAACATACTCAATGACCTGGTCGCGGTAGAGCGTCACATTGGGCAACTGGTTATAGCGCGGCAGACTCAACGTATTGAGTTTACGCACGATATCGGACTGAATGAATGCATCGGGTAGCACCGTGGGCTGAATATCCTCGGGCTTAATGCTGACCGACGAATCGGACATCGGAATAACGTATTTAGCGTGGTTCATAAGAGGCCTCCGTTCGTTTTCTATATTGTATTCTAGGTTATCTAGTTTTGCATACCACATAGCCGCCAAGAAAATTGGCGGGACAGTGCACTGATGCTTTGTCCCGCCATTTAGTAAATTGATAACAACCTTACATAAGATATATTATCGTACTTATCCACGGAGAAACGCGTATGCGCTCGTTGCTGCTATGGCTCCATCCGAAACAGCGGTCACAACCTGGCGTAAACGTTTGGAACGGATATCGCCAGCGGCAAATAAGCCAGGCGTGCGGGTGGCCATCGATTCGTCGGTCACAATACCGCCGCCGGACGCCAAATCTACCAGATGCTCTACAAGCTCAGTATGGGGCTGCGTGCCAGCAAAGACAAAAATGCCAAACGAACCAGGATCAAAGGACTCAGTGTGCATTTCACTAGTCGCATTGTCCTTGAACGTGATTGTCGTGGGCATCGCTTCACCAGAAAGCTCAACAATACTAGTTTGGTACCTAACTGAAATATTATCTTTTGCGAGCACCTTTTGAACCACGCCATCGGGGGCACGGAACTGATCGCGGCGCAAGACGATGGTCACGCTGCTGGCGATTTCTGACAAGAACAGGGCTTCCTCGCAGGCAGCATTGCCGCCACCGATAACATAGACCTGTTTACCGCGAAAGAACATGCCATCGCACGTCGCGCAATACGAAACGCCACGACCGCGATACGTATCCTCGCCAACAAAACCAGCAGATCGCGGCGTTGCCCCCATGCAAGCGATAACACTCGAGGCCAGCGTATCGCCCATATCGTGATGCACCGTAAACAGCGCTTTATCGGCATCGTAATCGATACCCGTAACCATGCTCCATGCAACCTGTGCTCCCAGGCCCTCTGCATGCTGCTGAAAACGCTCGCCGAGTTCGGCGCCACTCAAGAGCGGAATACCCGGATAGTTCTCGACCTCATTGGTTGTGGCGATCTGCCCTCCCGACATGCCCTGTTCAATCACGGTCGTCGTTAGGTTGGCACGAGCAGCGTAAATGGCGGCAGCATAGCCCGCGGGGCCGCCACCGATAATCGCAACATCGATCGGCTGATGGGTAGTCATGAAAAGACCTCCTGTCGAAAGATTGGCGTTCTTTGCGCTCATACCCAAATTTACGTGAACATGACACTCATGCACTACAATGATAAATCCGAGTTACAACGTCGAAGGGGAGTTATCGATGGATCAGGCGCAGACGAGCGACGACGCTCCCCTGCTCACGCACAGCACTCCCCAATCGGAGCAAACAGCGCTCTTGGCTCAGCTAAAACCTCTCGTGACCATCGTGCACGCCTCGGTCGGCTCGGGCCACAAGGCCGCCGCAAATGCAATTGCGCAGGCGTTCGACCTCATTCGCGGCACCAGCGGCATCCCCGAGGATGTTGAGATTGAAGTCCTCGATATCCTTGATTTTGGACGCATTAGATTCGACGGCAATAAGACCGCGGCATCTTTTACGGGAGCCACGCGCCCCATCTACGACCTGACCTGGCGATATACGCTTACGGGACATCTTCTCTGGGGTGGAGGCACGGCATGGTCGCGAATCATGTTCCCCGCCTTCAACGAATATATTCGTAGCCGCAGGCCCATAGCCGTGGTCGCAACGCACATCACAGCAGCCAATGTTGCCGTGGGCGCCCGCGTAATTACGGGTATCGATTATCCGGTCATCTGCGTACCGACCGACTACGAAGTCGAGGGCTGGTGGCCCCACAAGGACACCGATCTATTCTGTGTTGCCAACGAATTTATGGCCGAAACGCTGCGTCCGCGCAAGGTGCCCGAGGCAAAGATTCGCATTACCGGCATTCCTATTCGCGCCGGATTCGACACGGATTACGATCGCGAGGAAGAGCTAGCCAAGTTCAACCTCCCCACCGACAAGACCGTCGTGCTGGTTATGGCCGGCGCCAGTTTACCTCAACCGTACGTCCGCTTTCGCGCGGCGATGGACCAGACCCTCCCCTTCCTACGCAGCTTTGAGGACATGCATTTTGTCTTTTTGCCGGGCAAGGATGAGGAATACGCCGACCGCCTCAAGACGCTCTTCGACGCCATGAAGCTCGAAAACGTTACGGTTCTGGACTACGTGGACGACATGGCGGCCCTCATGCACGGCTGCGACCTGGCAATTCTCAAATCGGGCGGACTCACCGTCACCGAGTGCCTGTGCGCGCATCTGCCGATGATCCTGCTGGGCAAGTCCTATGGCCAGGAAAAGGCCAACACCACGATGCTCACCGGCATGGGCGCCAGTATGCATGTCACCACCGCACGAGAACTCATCGTAACCCTGCGCCACCTGCACGACCATCCCGAATCACTCAAAGCGCTACTCATCAACGGCGAAGTTCTACGCCGCCCCCACGCAGCCGAAGACATAGCCATCGCGACCATGGAGCTCGTAGGCAAACCCCAAAAGCGCAAACGAGCCTTCTGCCGCTTCTACTGGGGCGAAAAGCCAGCGCACATCCGCTAGTTTGTTAATGTCCGCTCGTCTGCGGGAGGCCCCTATATATCATCCCGTGCTCAAACATTCTCGCTTCGCTGCGAAACTGCGCGCGGGACGATATATAGGGGCCTCCCGCAGACGAGCTGCGTCCACGCGCTAGCAACTACACCGGATTCCCCCACCAGAAGCCGCAAAGGTGAAAACAAAGTTACTAATAACAGTAAGCCGACCCGATAAAGGAACAGTTCCTTTATCGGGTCGGCTTACTAGAATGGTAAAAATTATATCAAGCGAGTAGCCGCCCGCCCGTCTCTCACACATATCGTTCCACGCGCAGTTTCGCAGCGAGCGAAGCGAAGCGAGAATGTTTGAGCATGGAATGATATGTGTGAGAGACGGGCGGGCGGGATGCGAGCGCCCCCGCGAGAATGTTTGAGCATGGGATGATATATAGGCGGGTCGGGCCGGTCAGCGGACAGTACGTAAACGACTAGGCTACGCCGCTGGAACCGAATCCTCCTTTGCCTCGGTCGGTTTCGTCTAGTTCTTCTACTTCTATGAGGTTGACCGTGGGGACTTCTTGGATGACGAGCTGGGCGATGCGGTCGCCTTTGTTGATTTGGATGTCGTTGGTGGGATCCAGGTTGATAAGGATAACCTTGAGTTCTCCTCGGTAGTGGGCGTCGATGAGGCCCGGCGTGTTGACTATAGACAGGCCCTGCTTGATGGCCAAGCCGCTGCGGGGCTGGACGAAGCCGGCGTAGCCGTCGGGCAGGGCGATGGCCAGCCCAGTAGAGACCAGACGGCGTTCGAAGGGCTTCAGGACGCAGTCCTCGTTGGAGCGCAAATCCAAGCCGGCATCAGTGGGATGGGCGTATTTGGGAAGCTCGACGGTGGGATCGAGACGCTTTATGTTGACGGTAATGTTGGGCATGGAATCACCTTAGCTTGTCGAGCTCTTGCAGAAACTCATCGACGTCTTTGAAATCGCGGTAGACCGAGGCAAAGCGGATGTACGCCACCTTGTCAATCTTGGCCAAGCGCTTGAGCACCATGTCACCCAACTCATGGGACGTGACGGCCGTCAGTGTGCGAGAGCGCAGCTCGACCTCGATGTCATCGATAATCTCATTGAGCTTCTTAGTGTCGATATCGCGCTTGATGGTGGCGCGCATCAAGCCGACGAGCAGCTTATTGCGATCGAACCGCTGCTTGGTTCCGTCTGACTTAATGACCTCGATTGGGTCTTCGCATCGCTCGAACGTTGTAAAGCGATAGTTACACGAGCAACATTCGCGACGGCGCTTAATGGTGTTATTTGACTCCTGCATACGGGAATCAACGACGCGGGTATGTGCCTTGCCGCATTTGGGACAGCGCATGGTACCTCCTCTTAAACGATAACAAGGGTACCATGCGCAGCGCGATAATGATTACGAACGAGCAGGAACCTTAAGATGCGCACCGGCGGCGAGCGAACCATGCTCCAGATGATTGACGTTACGGATCATGTCGGAAGTCTCTTGCGTGGAAAGGCCTTCGATTGGATATTCCACGGCAAGCGACCAAAGAGAATCGCCAGGCTGAACGCGAATGGTCTCGTAAGTAATGTTGGAAACGGACTCGGCATACGCGACGTGACGAGCGCTAAAGACCGAAGTAGCGAGGACAAAGAAGAGCGTAAGCGCAACGGCGACGGCGACAATCGTCGGAACCTTCAGGGCAACGCGGGCCGGCGCGACTACAGCCTGCTGATTGCGAGCAGGCTTTACGGTCAAAGGCTGAATGCCGGAGCGGCCACCCTGAACAACCGTAAAAGTAGGTTCTGCAGGCGCCTCGAGCTTAAGGGCGAGGTTACCCTGGACCATATTCGTTGCGTTCATCATGTTCTCCTCTCGCGTGTTTTGCTGAGAACAGTTTTATCAAGCCGCGCGGACAAAAATGTCTAGCGCGAGAACGAATGTTCGGTTATTATTATCTTCGAACAGTTGTTCCTGTCAAGCAAAATTCGAACATTTGTTTGACATGGGTAGAGAGGATGCCCTGATGGCTCGCAAAATTACCAAGCGTCAGCAGCAAATTTACGACTTCATCAAGGAATATCAGCAGGAGAAGGGTTATCCGCCCAGCGTGCGCGAGATGGCTTCTGCTGTGGGCCTTTCCTCCCCCAGCACCGTGCACGCCCATCTCTCTGCCCTGGAGGCGCGAGGGCTACTCAAGCGCGATGCCACCAAGCCGCGCGCCCTGGAACTCTTTAACGAGGACGGTTCCTCTGTCTCAATTTCTAAATCTGACGAGCCCACCGCCCCTCGCGGAACGGTCTCGCTACCGCTCGTTGGTCGCGTCGCGGCTGGGATCCCCATTCTGGCCGAGCAGAATATCGAAGACACTTTTACTATCCCGACCGAAATCGCGACTGATCAGGGTTCCTTTATCCTTGAGGTGCATGGGAGCTCAATGATCAATGTCGGCATCTTCAATGGCGATTACATCATCGTCCGTGAACAAAAGAATGCCATGAACGGCGAAATTGTCGTGGCCATGATCGATGGTTCAGCGACCGTCAAGACGTTCTACAAGGAGCAGGGACGTGTACGCCTGCAGCCTGAGAATGACACCATGGAGCCTATCTATGCAACGAATCCCGTTATCCTGGGCAAAGTCGTCGGCTTGATGCGCCGGTTCTCGTAATGCAAAAACGCATCACCATCTTTGATACCGTCCGCGGGTTTACGATGATTTCTATGGCAGGTTTTCACGCTTGCTATGATCTTGCCTACCTGTACGGCTGGGATATGCCTTGGTTTACCCAGACTGTCTTTCAAGACGTCTGGCGCGCCAGCATCAGCTGGGTATTTTTGTTTATCGCGGGTTGGATGTGCACTCTTTCGCGCAACAATATCAAACGTGCCGCCAAATACGCCTTAGCAGCACTCGTTGTCTGGTTGGCAACAACACTTGTCTCAGTCGACGATTCGGTTAATTTTGGCATCATCTACTGCATGGCCGCATGCACCGGCATCGTGGCGTTGACCGATCCCGTCCTTAAGAAGATAACGGCGAGATGGAGCATGCCCCTATGCCTTGTGTTGTTCGCCCTCACCTGGAGCATCCCCAAAACGATCTACCCTGTCCCCTACCTGGCGTGGCTGGGATTTCCGAGCCCTGGGTTTGTCTCAGGTGATTACTACCCCATCATCCCGTTTATCTTTATGTATCTTGCAGGATACTTCGCCGCACACATAGCGCAGAGTATCGATAAGACCGTCCCTAGCTGGGCCTACGCCAACCCCCTGCCGGCGCTCGCCAGCCTTGGACGTCACGCTCTCCCCTTTTATCTGCTGCATCAGCCCATCATTCTGGGCATTTTGGAGCTCGTCTACTCGGTGCGATAACGCTCGAGCCGCGGTGCAATACGAGCCGGCAACTTCACCACAATGCGAACGCCGTCCTCGAGATATTCCTCATGCAGAAGGGTTCCCTGCTCATGCACCAGCGTGATGAGAGCGCCCTCGCGATACGGGATATCAGCGGAGAGCAACACATCGGTGGCAGCTGCCTCGCGAGCAATGCGATCGACGAGATCGTCGAGCCCCTCGCCCGTTTGGGCCGAGAACAGAACGGCCTCCGGATAGCGACGACGGAAACTCAATCGATCAACGCTATCGAGAAGATCGATTTTATTGAATACGGTCAGCGTTAAACGCTCTCCGGCGCCGATCTCATCAAGCACGCGGTCGACAGCCTCCAGCTGCCGCTCATAGTCCTCGTCAGACGCATCTACGACTTTGAGAATTAGATCGGCACCCAACACCTCGGAAAGCGTCGATTTAAAGGCATCGACCAGACCATGGGGCAGCTTTTGAATAAAGCCGACGGTATCGGTAATCGTCATGCCGCGACCGCCGGGCAGACGATACGAACGCGTCGTAGGGTCGAGCGTAGCAAACAGCTTGTCCTGCGAAAGTACCGTAGAGCCGGTCAGACGATTGAGTAACGTCGATTTACCGGCATTGGTATAACCGGCTAACGCGACGCGAAACGCCGGGGACTCAATGCGACTCTTGGATTGAACATCGCGACGCTGTTCAACCTGCTTGAGCTCACGACGAAGCGCAGCGATCTTATTACGAATGAGGCGACGGTCGACCTCGAGCTGACTTTCGCCCTGACCAAAACGTGAGCCGATGCCGCCGCGCGTCTGCTCCTTGGCGAGATGGCTCCACATGCCACGCAGGCGAGGCAACAAATATTGAAGCTGTGCCAGCTGTACCTGCAGGCGTCCCTCACGCGTCTGAGCATGCAGGCCAAAGATATCCAGGATCAGTGCTGTACGATCGATAATCTTTACCGGCTCGCCCACGGCTTTCTCCAAATAGGATTGCTGCGAGGGGGTCAGGTCGTCGTCAAAAATAACGACATCGGTATCCATGCGATGCACCAGGCCGCACAGCTCTTCAACCTTACCGGAACCGATAAACGATTTTGGATACGGCTTTACCAAACGCTGCGACAAGCGTGCCACGCACTGGGCACCAGCTGTGTGGGCAAGACGCTCCAGCTCATCAAGCGAGCGATCGAGCGGCCATGCATTGTCGCGCCACTCAACACCAACTAAAATGGCACGCTCGGGCTCGGGTGCCGTGGGAACAAGAGGGAAACGGGCCATTAGGCAGCCTCAATACGATGCAGGATATCCTCAACGACCTCATCGATCGTACATTCATCCATATCAAACCACACGATACGGTCATCGCGCTTAAACCACGAAAGCTGACGCTTGGCATAACGACGCGAACGCATCTTAATGAGTTCGCGGGCCTCATCCATGCTCATCATGCCATTGAAAGCATCGATGATCTCTTTATAACCAATTGCCTGCATCGACGTCAGGGCATCTCCCAGCCCCTGGCCCATAAGACCGCGGACCTCATCGACAAGACCCTGCTCAAACATCAGATCGACGCGCTGGTTAATGCGCTCGTAGAGCACCTCGCGATTACGCGTCAGACCAAACCATAGGGCATGATAATGCTCGTGCGGAACACTAAACTGCGACTTTTGCTGCGCATAGGAGACGCCATCATCATGCATCTCGAGCGCACGAATCACACGGCGCACGTTATGGGGATGAATAACAGCAGCCGATTCTGGATCGCGCTCGGCAAGCAAGGCATGCAGTTCTTCCTCGCCAATACGCTCGGCAAGCTCCTGATAGCCCGCACGACGATCGTCCTCAAGTTCACCCGAGGGAAAGTCCATCTCATCGAGGGCGGCCTTGAGATACAGCCCCGTACCTCCGCAAAAAACCGGCAGGCAACCCGAACCAAGGAGACGTTCAACATGCGCGCGAGCGTCGGCCTGATAAAGCGCAGCAGAATATGCCACACCCGGCTCTACAATGTCGACGAGACGCAGCGGCGCCGTGCACTCATCGGGCGCCATCTTTGCGGTACCGATGTCCATGCCGCGATAGATTTGCATCGCATCGCACGACAGCACTTCGGACGAAAGACGAGCTGCCAAACGGTCGGCAACATCACTCTTACCAACCGCCGTCGGACCGACGATCGCAACGGCGGAAAGACCTGCTCCGGGAGCAACCATTAGCGCGGCTCGCCCACAACGGAGCCGGACAAATACCAGGTCTTGGCAATGTCAACGTCAACATCAACGATCTTGCCAACAAGCTGATCGATACTGTACCCCTCGGGGATAGGCGCATGCACGGTCTGATTCTTGGGACTCTTGCCCAGCAGGACCGCGTCGTTCTTTTTACTCGTTCCCTCAATGAGCGCCGGAACCACAGTATGAAGCTCACCCTGGTTATACTCGTATGCCGTGGTCTCGATAACCTTAACCAGGCGGTTGAAACGCTCGAGAATAACCTCATGCGGCGTAGGATCGTCAATCTCGGCGGCCGGGGTACCGGCACGCTTGGAATAGATGAAGGTATAGGCCTGAGCATAGCGGACCGTCTCGGCAAGCGAGAGCGTCTGCTCAAAGTCTTCTTCAGTCTCGCCCGGGAAGCCAACGATAATGTCGGTCGAGAGCGCGATATCGGGCATGCGGTTGCGAATGCGATCGACCAGGCCCAGATAGTCCTCGCGTGTATAACGGCGATTCATCTCTTTGAGGATCCGCGTCGAACCTGACTGGACGGCCAGGTGCAGTTGCGACATTACGACAGGTGTCTCGGCCATGGCGTCGATGGTCTCGGGCAGCAGGTCCTTAGGATGCGAAGACGTAAAGAAGATACGCTCCACACCCGTATCGCCCACGGCACGCAGCAAATCGGCAAAACGCGGCTTGCCAAACAGATCGCGACCATATGAGTTAACGTTTTGGCCCAGCAGCGTAATCTCACGCACGCCCTGGCGCACCAAACCGGTCACCTCGTCGACAATCTCCTCGAAGGGGCGGCTCTTTTCGCGACCACGCACGTACGGCACGATGCAATAGGTGCAGAAATTATTGCAGCCCGTCATGATGGGCACCCAGGCGTGATACTGAGTCTCGCGATGCCACGGCATGCTCATGGCATCCGTATCCTCATGCTCATTGGTACGGATATGACGCTTGCCATCAAGGAACGCCTCGGCAATGAGCTCGGCCACATGCGCGATGGAATGCGTGCCAAAGATGACATTGACATTATCGACGTTGGTGAGCAGGCCCTCGCCATCGCGCTGCGCGATGCAACCGCCAACGGCAACCACGCGCTTGCCCGAAGGCGAAGGCGGCAGGCTTTTGCAGGAATTGCACTGACCGTACAGGCGAGTATCGGCGGCCTCGCGCACGCAGCACGTCATGAAGACAACGATATCGGCATGCGCGGGATCGAGCGCCATGAGGCAGCCATACGAATCAAGCATACCGCTCACACGCTCGGAGTCGTGCTGATTCATCTGGCAGCCAAAGGTGCGGATAAAGTAGGTTTTACCGGCAAGAATATCGCGTACGGAACGCTGGTCCATGTGCATAAGTCCTAACGATGGGGAGCGAAACGAGGCAAGCAGAAGCTATGCCACAGGCTTAACATCATCCATGACGACGTTATCCATAGCAGCTCGATTGATCTGGTGAACGTAGATAGAAAGGCGGATGGCCGTGCGCGACTCCCCGTTAATGAGGATGTCGGAGAACACGGGCGCGCAGGAAATATCAAAACCGGTTGGAATCAAAAAACCGCGCGCGATAGCAACGGCCTTAATGGCCTGGTTGACGGCACCGGCGCCGACACACTGGATGTTGACGGGTACACCATCCTTGACCATGCCGGCGATGGCGCCGGCAACGGACGCGGGCGATGATTTGCTTGATACCTTCAGGCAATCCATGAAGAAACTCCTGCATTTAAAAGTACGTTTTAACTGCAATAACTGTATCGTACCGAGTGGACTCGGTAAAGGCACTATTCCTCTTTGGCAAGATCAAAGGTCACGGTGATTCGATCACGCGAAACACGGATCTTTGGGTCGCCGCAAAGGTTGAGATAGTACCGGGCGGCAAGGTCATTAAAGTCGCGTTCCACAGCGCGCGAAAACTGTGCCATGTCATCCTTGGCAATACGTAGCCCGCGACGATCCTTCGCGAGATCGACAGGAGCCGGCGCATGCGAGGACGAATCACGCTCGCGCAGCAGACGCGCGGTCACACCGCGAACGGGCTTAATCTGCCCTGCCAAAATGCGATGGGCCGTGCGCTCGGACATCTCAAGACCCAAACCCGAACAAATACGGATAAAGTCCTCGGCATCAGAAGCAAGGCCTAAACGATCGACAACCGGAAGCTCGCTCTCGTCATCAATGAACAGGAGACGAGACGTATCGAGCCGACTTGACGCCTGAGCATAAAGGGTCGCGGCAATCTCAGACGGAGAACCAAGATAGACATCGCAACCACGCAACTCCTCGAGCGCAAACTCACAAGCAGCGCGAATAATATTATGTGGACCGCGAGCGCAGACATAACGTCCGTCCTCATCCTTGACGGCCTGGGGCCAGCTGGACTGATCGGCACGCTCACTGAGGCGGTCGGCCGCAACGCTCACCTTGAAGGCTGAACCAAGATCGACGCCGGACGTGACCACACGGGCCTCGTCGGTGTTCTGCTTAATCGAAAACAATGCCATGCCACGACCGTGAACGCCCCAACGGTCCATCTTCATGCTCTCGAGCTTGGAGGTAACGCGGGCATCAAAGATTCGCTCTTGCATATCCTGCGGAACGCCCGAACCGTTATCCAGAAAGACAAGCGTGCGGACGCCATCTTCCTTGGTCGTGGCGAGATAGACCTTGTCGGCGCCGGCATCGCGAGCATTACGGAGCATTTCGATGACGATGTCCTCGACATGCTGAATGTCGTGCTTAGCCTGGCGCCGCTCGGCCTCCGAAACGCGGAGGCGGACATACCCCTCGCCAAGGTTCTCCTCGACGCGAAGGTTGCCCTCCCCCGACATCGACGCGATAAATGAGATGAGCTCGTTCGCGTCGCTCATGTTATTTAGCGATATCGACAGCGCGGCTCTCGCGAATCACGACAACGCGCACCTGACCGGGATACTCCATCTCTTCCTCGATCTGATGGGCGATATCGTGAGCCAGAACCGTGGACTGGGCATCGGAAATCTTGTCCGGCTGGACCATGACGTGGACCTCGCGACCGGCCTGCATGGCATAGGTACGTTCGACGCCGTCATGGGAGTTGGCGATCTCCTCGAGCTTCTCAAGACGCTTGATGTAGTTCTCGGCAGACTCGCGACGGGCACCGGGGCGAGAGGCAGAGACAGCATCAGCGGCCTGCACCAGGACATCGAGTACCGTGTTGGGGTCGACATCGGCATGGTGAGCCTCAATAGCGTGGACGATAACGGGCTTCTCGCCATAACGGCGGGCAAGCTCGGCGCCGATGACGGCATGCGGGCCCTCGACGTCGTGGTCGATTGCCTTGCCCAGGTCATGAAGCAGGCCGGCGCGCTTGGCGGTCACAACGTCCAGGCCAAGCTCGGAAGCCATCACGCCGCACAGATCAGAGACCTCGAGGGAATGCTGAAGCACGTTCTGACCAAACGAGGTACGGTAGCGCAGGGCACCAAGGGTCTTGACGATCTCGGGGTGCAGATCGTGGATGCCGGTATCGAAGGCAGCCTGCTCGCCAGCCTCGCGCACGCGCTGCTGAACCAGGTCGGCGGCCTTGTGATACATCTCCTCGATACGGGCAGGGTGAATGCGGCCGTCGGCGATGAGGTTCTCGAGGGCGACACGGGCGGTCTCACGACGGACCGGGTCGAAGCTCGAAAGAACGACTGTCTCGGGCGTGTCATCGATCACGAGGTTGACGCCGGAAACCTGCTCGAAGGTCCGGATGTTGCGACCCTCGCGACCGATGATACGGCCCTTGAGGTCATCAGAGGGAATGTGCACGGAGGTAACGGTGACCTCGGCAGTGTGGTCGGCAGCGCAGCGCTGAATCGCCAGAGACAGAATCTCCTGGGCGGTCTTGTGGCACACGGCGCGAACCTGCTGCTCGGACTCGCGAATGATCGTGGCGGCCTCGTGGGTGACCTCGCCGCGAACCTTATCGAGGAGCTCCTTGTGGGCGTCCTCGCGGGTAAGGTCGGCGATACGCTCGAGCTCGGAAGTCTGCTTTGCACAGAGCTCCTCGAGCTCACGGGAGCGCTTCTCGACCTGACCGGCCTGGCTGGACAGCTGATGCTCGCGCTTGTCGAGAGCGTCGTTGCGGCGATCAAGGGATTCCTCGCGCTGCATCACGCGGTTCTCGAGCGTACGAATCTCGTTCTTACGCTGCTTGTCCTCGGCCTCGGCGGCCTGCTTGTTCTTGATGATCTCCTCTTTAGCCTCGAGCAGAGCCTCTTTTTTGAGGGTCTCGGCCTGACGCTTAGCATCACCGATCAGGGACTCAGCCTGTGCGTGTGCCGACTGGATTTTTTCGTCGGCCTCGTGAAGACTACCCTGCTTGGCGGTGCGCATGTAGGCAATGGCGGCGATGGCACCCAAAACGATGCCAACGAGCGCTGCGATGATAGGCATGCTCACTCCTTTTTATGGATTCGTTACACAACAAAGCGAACCGTCCTTACGAACGGCTCGCGACATTTGAGTAATATGGGCGCAGCTTATGCGGGTCGGATACAGATAAACATATAAACAAACTCATCACAGATGAGCACATATCACAAAGCAAATGACGCTGTTTATCGTACGTTGAACCACAACAACTGTCAAATAAATGCCCCCAACACGGCGGCTAAAACACGGTGAGCGGCAGGGCCACAAAACGCATACGCCTAAACCGCACATTCCTCGCGTTCGGCATCGAGACGTGCCTTAACGGCATCGGCGGCGATATGATACGAGAAGCCCTTGCCCATCAAAAACCGAACCAGTTTTTCGAATCCGCGCGTCTCTGGAACACGCCGCTTGGCGAGCAGGGCTGACGCACGCGCCAAATCGTCTTCGACGGCAAAATAATCCTCGGGATAACCGGGAATGTCATCGAGCACGACATGACGGCGCTTGAGCTCGGTCTCGATTTTGCGCTGTCCCCAACCGCGCCGCTTGCGCTCCTCGATAAAGTACGAGCAAAAGCGGTTCTCGTCTAAAAAGCGATACTCGGTGGCGCGCTCGACGGCGAAATCGATCGCGGTCTGGTGAAAGCCGTAGCGAGCCAGCTTGTCACGGACCTCGCCCGTCGCATGGTCGCGGCGCGATAACATCTCGGTCACCATGGTAAGTGCACATTTACGCTCGACGAGCTGCACCGCCTCACGAAAGTTGTCCCAATCACAGGGAAGATCGGGGCGGTTTTTGACATACAGGCGCGCGACCCGCACGGGAATCCAAATGGACCGCTCAAAACCGCCCTCAAGCTCACAATCGATATGTGCGCAAGGCTTTTTGGACGCATACCCGCTCGAGAACGAGGAGGCCGCCTTCTTATCGGGAAAGACGACCGTGGCCTCGGTCACCGTATACGACATGAGCGTAACCGCTACTCGTCGTCATCATCGAGCATGGCGGAACCATCGATGGCGTAAAGCTCGTCAAACTCCTCAGGCGCAGGCTGATCGGTCAGCTCGACCTCGGATGGAGCATCGTCGTCAAACTCAAGCCCGCAGGCAAGGCGGACCTTATGCTCAATCTCGTCGGCGCAATCAGGGTGTTCGCGCAGGAACGCCTTGGCGGCCTCGCGACCGTTGCCGAGCTTGTCCTCGCCATAGGCAAACCAGGAGCCCATCTTCTTGCAAATGCCGCACTCGACAGCCATGTCCAGAATCGAGCCCTCCTTAGAGATGCCCGTACCGTACATGATGTCGAACTCAGCAGAACGGAACGGAGCTGCCACCTTGTTCTTAACGACCTTGGCGCGCACGCGGTTACCGATAACTTCATCCTTAAGCTTAATGCTGTCGATGCGGCGAATGTCGATACGCACCGAAGAGAAGAACTTAAGGGCGCGGCCGCCCGTCGTGGTCTCGGGGTTGCCGAACATGACGCCGATCTTCTCTCGCAGCTGGTTAATGAAGATGCATGTCGTGTTGGACTTGGACAGCGAGCCGGCGAGCTTGCGGAGCGCCTGACTCATCAGACGAGCTTGCAATCCGACCGTGGTATCGCCGATCTCTCCCTCGATCTCGGCACGCGGGGTCAGCGCGGCGACGGAGTCGACGACGATGGCATCGATGGCGCCGGAACGCACGAGCATGTCAACAATCTCGAGCGCCTGCTCACCCGTATCAGGCTGGGAAATCAGTACCTCGTCGATATCCACGCCAATGCGCGCGGCATACGTGGGATCGAGCGCGTGCTCGGCATCGATAAATGCCACCACGCCACCCATTGCCTGGGCTTCGGCCAGGATCTCGAGCGAAAGCGTCGTCTTACCGGAGGACTCAGGACCGTAAATCTCGACGATACGGCCGCGCGGCACACCGCCGATACCCAGAGCGGCATCGAGTGCCAGAGCGCCCGTGGGGATGGCCTCAACCTCAAGCTCGGGGCCGCCGTCACCATACCTCATGATGGAGCCTTGACCGAACTTCTTCTCGATCTCGGCCTTGGTGGTGGCGATCATCTCATCGCGCTCTTTACCCGTCGTGCGAGCATGAACGGTACGTACGGGACCTGAATTCTTGGCCATGAATAGCCCTCCTCTTAACAACCTGCATCGATAGTAAACGAACGGCTGTTCGTGGTCAACCGTTCAGGCCAATCATATGCAGGCAGTCTTTCCAAAACCCAACCAAACGCCGACCAAACACTGACCAAATGCTTGACCACAAAGGGGCAAATAAGAACAAGGAAGGCAAGAATACACCTATAACCAGCGCAAACGCTAAATTCGTCAGGGGTCCCTATCTCCACAATTAAGGGGCCCTAAGGCCCCTGAAAACACGTCTATTCCATAGAGTTGAGCACAAGAGCAATGCGTCCCAATGCCTCCGCGACCGCATGGGCACGAACACACGAACGGTCGCCCTCATAGTGGCAGCGCACAGAGTCCACGACCGGCACTTCCCCATCAGCCGCGCGATACGCCCAGCCAATATAGAAAGTGCCAGCCGGATCGTCCTCAGTGCCGCCGCCGGGGCCGGCATAACCCGTTGCGCTCACGGCAATATCGCTCTGGTACAGCTCCAGCGAACCCGCCGCCATCTCGCGCGCGGTCTGATGTGACACCGCGGTATAGCGGTCGAGCGTCTCCTGCTCAACACCCAGAACATGATGCTTGACCTCATCGCAGTAGGTCACCGCACCGCCACGCAGCACCGCCGAGGCACCCGGGATATCGGCAATCGTCGAGGCGATCATACCAGCCGTCAGCGACTCAGCCGTCGAAACCGTCACGCCCCGAGCGCTCGCGCGCTCGACAATATCACGCGCCAGCTCCTCATTATGTGCGGAAATCTGCTCAAAAGAGTCCGTCATACCCACCAGGACCTATACCGAAAAGACGATCTTGCGGCAGTTCCAGAAGTACTGGGCGCCCGAGATAACGGTCAGGACAACGGCAACGGCGTACAGGAAGCGCGACACCGAGTAGATGCCGAGCGTCAGCGCCACCGGGCCAAGGTGCAAGCCGGCCATCGCAAAAACGCACAGGTAACCGCAGATGGAGACCATCGTGGTTGCCGTCTTGTACTTGCCGAGCTTATCGGCCGCAACGACCACACCGGCCGCACTCGCGACCATGCGTAGGGCGCTCACCAGCAGTTCACGGAACAGGATAATGAACACGGACCACACGGTCACAGCGCCAAAATCCAAGAACAGCAGCAGAGCCGAGAACACCAGCAGCTTATCGGCGATGGGGTCCAAGAACTTACCGAAATCGGTAATCTCATTGCGCGAACGCGCCAGATAGCCGTCAACTTTATCGGTGCACGACAGGATGACGTACAGAATGAAGGCTGCGGCGGCGAGCGGGCCGTCGAAGGTGCTCCAATCTGTACCGGCAACACTCGTGTGAGAAAGCGCCGACACGATCATGAACACCGGGATAAAGACGATGCGCACACACGTCACGATGTTGGCGGGCGTCCAAACACTCGTCAGTTCCTTATTGCTCTCGTTTGCCACGATGCTCTCCTACTCCACAACATGGCCGATAAGCTCATAGCAGAAGCTATCGGTAAACTCGACCGTCAGAATATCGCCCACGGACGCCTCGCTGGCGTCCAGATGCACCGCGCCATCGGAATCGGGCGCCTGGAACCAAGCATGGCCGATCAGCTCGGCGCCGTCCTCGGTCTCCTCGATGCCGTCGACGATCACCTGGGCGCGCTCGCCCACATGTGCGGCGGTGGCGGCAAAACCGAGCGACTCGGCCAGGTCCATGGCCTCCTGGGCGCGCTCGAGCTTGACCTCCTCATCGACCTGACCCTCCATCTTAGCGGCCAGGCTGCCCTCCTCCTGCGAGTAGGCAAAGACGCTCGTGTAGTCAAAGCCGACGGTGTCCATAAAGTCGATAAGGTCGCGGAACTCGTCGTCGGTCTCGGTCGGGAAGCCGACCATGGCCGTGGAACGGATCACGATGCCAGGGATACGCTCACGCAGATCGCGGAACAGGTCCTCGAGCTCCTGGCGCGAACCAGAACGGCGCATAGCCTTGAGGATGCGCGCGTCGCAGTGCTGCACGGGGATATCGATATAAGGCAGCACCTCGGGCGTATCGCGAATCGTATCGATAAGCTCGTCGGTCATGCCCTCGGGCTGCAGATAGAGCACGCGGACCCAGACGTTGTGCGGGCGCACGGCCTCGGCGACGGCATGCAGCAGCTGCGCCAGATTGCGCGGCGAGCCATCGGTGACGTCTTCGTCGGCAAAGTCGGTGCCCCAAATACCCGTGTCCTGGCCGATCAGCACGATCTCGCGCACACCGCCGGCAACCAGGTCGCGTACCTCGGAGATAATGCTCTCGGCATTGCGCGAGTGATAACGACCGCGGATATACGGAATCATGCAGAAGCTGCAGAAGCGATTGCAGCCATCGGAAATCTTGACGTAGGCGACAGCGCCCTCGACAGTGCGCTTGACTTGCGGAATATAGGCGGCAATCTCGCGCTCGACACCCAGCACGCCATCGATGACCGTCACGATGCCATCCTCCTCGTCGGCCTTCACAAAGGCAGCGACCTCGGGCAGCTCATCGGGCAGGTCGTCGCCATAGCGCGACGGCACACAGCCGCACATGACGATGGGACAAGAACGAACGCCGTCCTGAACCTCGTTGGCGAGCTCGAGCGTGGTCTCGATGCTCTCGGACGTTGCGGAGGCGAGGAACGAGCATGTATTGACGATGGCGATATCGGCATCCTGTGGGTCGAATGCCTCCTCGTAGCCCGCGGCGGTCAAAAGAGAACGCATGCGGTCGGTGTCAACCTCGTTCTTAGCGCACCCGAGGGTGATGTAGAGCACGGAGCCCAACGGTGTATCCATGTTGGAGAGCAGTCCTTTCGAATGATATTAGCGGTAGTTGGTGAACTGCAGCGGCTGGCCGTAGTCCTGGTCGCGCAGGAACTGGATCACGGTCTGCAACGCGTCCTTCGAAGCAGAGGAAACACGCAGCTTGTCGGCCTCGATAGTCACCTTGACCTTGAGCTTTTGGTCCTTGATGTCCTTGTTGATCTTCTTGGCGGTCGCCTGGTCGATACCCTCGACGATATGGCCGAGCACGCGCACGGTGCCGCCCGATGCCGCCTGCGGAGCATCCCACGAGACAGCCTTGAGGTCGATGCCGCGCTTGATGAGCTTGGAGCTCAGCACGTCGATAATCTGCTTGGAGACAAAGTCGGCCGGGGCGTTGATCGTAAAGAGCTTGTCGCCCTTCGAAAGCTCAATCGTGGCGCCGGAATCCTTCAGGTCATAGCGCTGGGAAATCTCGCGCGTGGTTTGCTGGAAGGCGTTGTCGACCTCTTGCATGTTGACCTCGGACACGACGTCGAAGCTGGAATCTTTAGCCATGATGTTTCCTTTCGCGTACGAGCGGCTTAGTAGCTATCGTACGAATAGTCGGTAGAATCGGTGGGCGTCTGGCCGTCAGTTGCGGTATCGGCGCCATCCGTGGACTGGGCATCGGTGCCGTCGGTGGTGTCGGTACCATCAGAACTTTCACCATTCTCGGAACCAGTCGTCTCCTTCTTGGGAACGGTGATCGTCACACGCGCCACGCCCGAGGTCTTGGTATCGTAACGGACCTTTTCGCCGTTCTTGGTAACGGTGACATCGGAAGGCTTGGACGTGGTGATCTCGATCGAGGACTCAGGCGTGTACTCCTGCTCAAAGGGGCCAGTCGCCTGGGCGCCATAGACCGACTTGCCATCGACCTTGACCTCAATCCAGGCGGTCTTTCCCTTGGCAACGGAGACCTTGACCTTCGTTACCTCGTTTTCTTCCTTTTTAGCCGTCGTCTTGGTGGCGTCCGAATCGGTCGACTCATCCGTCGCCCCATCGGTGTCTTCGTCCTCGTCGACCGTTTCGGTCTTCTTAGAAGACTTCTTGGTCGTCGTCTTGGTAGCAGTGGGCGTCTCGGGCGTGGTCTCGGGCGTCGAAGATGCGCAGCCGCGCAGAAGTACCACGATGAGCACGATCAGCAGCAACGCCACGGCACCGATGCCGGCGTAGACGATACGCGGATCGAGACCGTTGTTTTGAGGAGTACGGGAACCGCCGCGTCCACGACTGGAACTGCTGCGGCCGCCTCCCTGAGGCATACGACCACGATTGCTGTCGGAACGGCCGCGATAGCCACCCTGGCCCTGAAGGCTGCGCTGACCCGAGCGGGGCGCAAGTTCACCGCGGCCTTGATAGCCACGCTGGCCCGCACGCGGAGCCGAAGAGCGCTGGCCATACGGCTGTGATTGAGAGCGAAGACGCGGCGTCACCTGCGTGGCATCGGCGTCCGCATAGCCGCCGAGAGCACGACCGGCAGAGACACCACGGTAGCCACGATCGGAATAGCCGCCATCTCCGTAGCCGACACGGGGATCGCGCACCACACCGCGGGCAGCGGGAAGCGCACGATCGTCGGGCATAGGCGTGCTGCGGAAACGATCGCGCTGAGAACGGATTTCCTCACTGGACCCCGTCTCGGTAATATAGCCAGCCTGCTGCGGACGCTGACCATAACGCGTTGAGCGACCACCCTGAACCATCAGGAAGCGCCCGTTATCGACAGAGGAACGCGAATTGACGTAGCCGGCGGCGTCCTGAAAACGACCGCCCTGCTGCGACGTCTCGCGTTCGTATGCCATCAGGTCGTCAAAGTAGGCATTGACGACCTCGCGCGGATTGAGGCCCAAAAAACGAGCATAGCTCGAAATCATGCCCTGCGCATAGCCGCGCGGCGGCATCGAAGCAAAGTTACCGGTCTCGAAAAACTCGATGATCTGCGGCCTGATTTTGATGGTGTTGGCGACCTGCTGAATGGAAAGGCCCATTCGGCGACGCTGCTCGAGCAGCATGTCACCAAAGCGTGCAGCCATCAGAATCCTCCAAACTCACGATCTTCACGTGCCCTCTCGGCGTCGACAGATTCCAGCGCGGCAAGCCCCTCCTCGTCCAACAGGACCTCGCGCGGCTTGGAACCGTCGGGCGGGCCGACGACACCCTTTTCTTCCAGCATGTCCATAATACGCCCGGCACGCGCATAGCCAACCTTCAGACGACGTTGCAGGCCAGATGTGGAGCCAAGCTGCGATTCCACCACAATATGGGCGGCTTCCCAAATGAGTGGATCATCGTCTTGCGGCTCGGCTACTCCGGTGCGGACAATGCCTCCGCCACCCGCCATGGACATGGAAGCGGGCGCCACGGCAGACAGGATCTCCTCGTGGTAGTCTGGCTCACTCTGCGACTTGACGAACTCGACAATCTCGTTGATCTCATCATCCGAGACAAAGCAGCCCTGGATACGGCGGGGCTTGCCCCAGTCGACCTTGGAGAACAACATGTCGCCCAAACCGGTGAGCTTCTCGGCGCCCATCTGGTCGATGATGACGCGCGAGTCGATGCCCGTGGCGACGTTAAAGGCGATGCGGTTGGTGATGTTAGCCTTGATGAGGCCCGTCACCACGTTGGAGCTGGGGCGCTGCGTGGCCACGATAAGATGAATACCGGCGGCACGGCCCAGCTGTGCAATACGCACGATCGAGGCCTCGACATCCTTACCGGCGACCATCATCAGGTCAGAGAGCTCGTCAATGATAATGACAAGGTAGGGCATCTTTTGCGGCGGATTGTCGTAATGCTCAAACTCGCCAGCAGCCTGCTTTTCGTTGTAGGTCGAGATCTTACGCACGTTGAGACGCTCGAAGACCTTCAGGCGACGCTCCATCTCGGACACAGCCCATTGCAGAGCGCTCGCGGCCTGCTTGGGCTCGGTCACCACGGGCACATAGAGATGCGGCAGACCGTTATAGCCCGCAAGCTCGACGCGCTTGGGGTCGACCATGATCAGGCGAACGTCCTCGGGAAGGGCGCGCATGAGCAAGGTCGTGATGATGGAATTGATCATCACCGACTTACCAGAACCGGTCGTACCGGCAATCAACAGGTGAGGCATCTTGGCGAGGTCGGCGACAACCGGCGTGCCCTCGGCGTCGCGGCCGATGGCGAGCTCGAGCGGACCGCCCTTCACATAGGGCAGCACGTCGCCCAGATTGACGTTCTGGCGCTTGCGGTTGGGAATCTCGATGCCCACGAGCGAGGTGCCGGGGATCGGGGCAAAGATACGCACCGACTGGGCAGCGAGCGAAAGCGCGATATCGTCCTCGAGGCTCGAGATTTTGCTCACACGCTCGCCCTCACCGGGCTGCAGCTTAAAGGTCGTCACCGTGGGGCCGGCGATCCAGCCGACCACGCGGGCACTGCGGCCAAACTCAAGCAAGGTGGATTGCAGTGACTCAGCGGTCTGCTCCAGCTCCTTGTCCGAAGACGCAGCGGAAGCCGACTGCGGGTTGGCATGCAGGATTTCGAGCGGCGGAAGCTTGAGGCCGTCCTCTTCTTCGCCCTCGTTATCTGCGGCGCCGTCGTCCACTCCCCCATCACGAGCCGCAGCCGATTCGATAGCGCTCGTGGCAGGCGCATCGGCAACCTTGGGATGCTTCAGGAAGTCGGGAATCTGAGGTGCGGCCGAGACGGGATTCACGGCAAACGGCGGCTCGGACTCGTCAATCTTATCGGGGTCGTCTTCCATCGAAAGCTGGCCGGTTACCTGGCCGCGCTTTGCATGGCGACGCGGCAGCAAAGTTGTCTTTGCGGTCTCAATCGGAGCCTCGTCGTCCTCGTCATCGCCCTCGGTAAGCTCAATCTCGCTATCGGACCAAGATGGGTCGGGCTCACTCGTATTGAGCTTAGGCGCAGCCTTGCCCTTCTTGACATGGCGACGCGGCAGCAGCGTGGTCTTGGCTCGCTCGGCTTCAACCGACTCGGATACGTCGACAAACGGGTCATCGTCCTCGTCGTCATCCAAAACCGGGTCGACATCGCCACCCATGACCGTGGTCACCGCGGCGTCAGTCCCCTTCTGGCGCAGAATGCTAAGGTGCGGACGAGCGACGCCGGGAACAGACAGGGCCTCTTCATCGCCCCACGGGCTCGCATTGACATCGGCACGTCGACGCTCGGCAAAATCGGCAGCGCGATCGCGTGCGGAGCGCAAAACGCCACCCACCGAAAAGCCGATAATGACCAAACCAACGACGACAAGCCCCAGCAAGACAACCATGGCGATAGGTTTACCCAGGGCGTTTTGCAAGGCACTTGCGATAAAGGCGCCAATGTAGCCGCCCGACACGGAAAGGTTCTGCGGCGTAAACATAAGGTCGCACGAATCGCTCGTGCCCGGCACCATCAGCGAAAGAATGGAGACGACGGCGATAAAGACCAAGGCGCCGCCCGCAACAGAGCGCACGTTGAGCGGCGAGTCCTCACCCAAAAAGAGCGTGGCGGCAAACAGCAAGATGACGATCGGCAGCACGTAGGCGCCCAGACCAAAGCCCAGGTGGTAGAAACCGGCAACCGCAGCCGTCACGGGCGCTGTTGCCGGAGAGATCACGGCAATGAAGGACGCAATCGCCAAAACGGCGATGACCACGCCGGCGATATCGCGGTTGGCCGAAGGCTCGACCAAGGGCTCAAACTCATCGAACTCGGACTCGTGGCCCTTATTGGCACGCAGATGGGAACCGGCACCCTTAGCAGATGCCGGTTGGTTATTGGCCTTATTGCCTTTGGCGTTTTGTGCAGATCCGCGCGCCAAACTAAACCTCCATGACGACCGGGATGATCATCGGACGGGTGCGCGTACGGCTCCAGATAAAGTTAGAGAGCGAATCGCGCACGGCCTTGCGAATGGCATCGGAACCGCTGCTGGTAAAGCTAAACTTGCCCTTCTCGATCGTCTTCATAATGGACGCGGAAGCATCCTCGGAGAACTGGTCGTCGATGGCAAACGAGACGCCGCGGCCCGAGAACTCGATGGCCTCGATCTTCTTGTGTTTGAGGGAGACGATGGCGACGGCCGTGACCATACCGTCGTTGGCGAGCTTCTGGCGATCGCGCAGGACGATGGGGTCGGTATCGCCGATACGCAGGCCGTCGACGTAAACGACACCGGACTCGACGGGCGTACCGCGCTTGACGATACCACCGCGCATCTCGAGCGTGTCGCCGTTATCGAGGATAAAGATATGATCGTCCTTGATGCCCATCTTGCGGGCCAGCTGGGCATGGGCGCGCAGATGCACGGCCTCACCGTGAACCGGCATAAAGTACGTGGGCTTGGCCATGGCCATCAGGAGCTTGAGCTCCTCCTGGCTACCGTGACCCGAGACGTGGACGAGAGCGCGGTTCTTATCCCACACGTCGCAGCCGAGCTTGGCCAGGCTGTTGACGACCTGCTGGACGGCCTTCTCGTTGCCAGGAACGGGAGTTGCCGAGAGGATAACGGTATCGCCCTCGTGGATGGAGAGCGTCTTGTGCTCGCCGTTGGCCATGCGGGACAGGGCCGACAGCGGCTCGCCCTGCGAACCGGTGCACATGACGACAATCTTATCGTCGGGCAGGTTATCAATATCGAAGGCATCGATAATATCGGCATCGTCGATGTTGAGGTAGCCCAGCTCGCGCGCCACGCGAGTGTTCGTGAGCATGGAGCGACCGGTCACGACGACCTTACGGCCGCACTTGCGGGCGGCATCGCAGATCTGCTGCAAACGATGGATGTGGCTCGAGAACGACGCGACGAACACGCGACCCGGGGCGTTCTTGATGGCGTGCAGCAGGTTGGGACCAACCTCGGCCTCGGACTTGGTAAAGCCGGGAACCGTGGCGTTGGTAGAGTCGGAAAGCAGCAGGTCGATGCCCTGCTTGGCAAAGCGGCTGATAGCGGCATAGTCGGGCGTGACACCATCGATGGGCGTCTGGTCAAGCTTAAAGTCACCCGTGTGCATAACGGTGCCCTGATTGGTGCGGATGAACACGCCCAGAGCGCCGGGGATGGAGTGCGTCATCGAGAAGAAGTCGAGCGAGATGCCGCCGAGGTTGACATGGCTGCCGCCCTTGACCTCGCGGAACTTGGGTGCGCGGATGCGGAACTCGGAGAGCTTGCCCTCGATAAAACCGAGCGTCAGCTTGCTCGAGAAGATGGGCACCTTGTTGTTGAGGTCCTGCAGCAGGTACGGAAGCGAACCGGTGTGGTCCTCGTGGCCGTGAGTGACGATGATACCGCGGAGCTTCTCCTCGTTCTCCAGAACATAGGTGTAGTCGGGAAGCACCAGGTCGATACCAGGCTGGGAGTCATCCGGGAACATAAGACCGGCGTCGACGAGCACCATGTCGTCGCCGCACTCGAAGACCGTCATGTTCTTGCCGATGCCATCAAGGCCGCCGAGCGGGATGATCTTCAAGGGAGATGATTTTTTAGCTGCCATAGGTTAGTGTGGTTTCCTTTCTTCGAAACGGGTCTGGAACAACCGACGGGGCGCTTCTGGCAAACCGACCGCCGGGAACGTACAAACATGCATCACAGAGTCGATGCAATAACCAAAATATGATACCCATTTGCACGAGCACAGACCACCCATGCATCAAAGACCCATCTAACCGGTCTACCCCGATGGCCACAGACCTGCCAAAAAGGGACAGGTTTATTTTGGTTGGTTTTATCTGGGGATATGCCGGGTGTGCAGCTATCGACAATTCAGAAATAAGGAAAGCTGAATTGACCATCTGACAAAATCGCAACCCTCAACCACCAGCCCTTTTGCTATTCCCGGCGGGGGCCGCGGGTAAAGTTTATCGCGAGTTCCGCACGAACAGGAGGCCACTTAATGTGGCCTCCGTCGTGAGCAGGACTGTAGAGCAGGAAACTTTACCCGCGGACCCCGCCGGGAATAGCAAAAGGGCGACTCCATGGTGGAGTCGCCCTTTATTGAGCTGCTTATGTGTTGCTGTTACTCGGCGTCGTGGTGGCGGCGGGGCTTGCGGCCTCCGTTGTCGCCGGGACGGCGCGGGCGGTCGCTGCGCTCGGAGCGCTCGCGACGCGGACGCTCACGGCGCTGGAAGTGCTCGCCGTCGCCCTCGGAGGCACCCTCGGCGCGAGCCGGGGCCTCAGGCTTGTCAAGACGATCGAGCGAGATCTTGCCACGGTCGTCGACCTCGATGACGACGACCTTGACCTCGTCGCCCACGTTGAGGACGTCCTCGACCTTCTCCACGCGGCCCTTGGCGACGCGGGAGATGTGCAGCAGGCCGTCCTTACCGGGCAGCAGGTTGACGAAGGCGCCGAAGGGCTGGATGGAGACCACACGACCGGTGTACTCCTCGCCCGGCTCGGGAACCTTGATGATGAGCTTGATGCGCTCGACGGCCTGATCGACGGACTCGCCAGTGCCGCCGACAAAGACGGTGCCGTCCTCCTGGATGTCGACCGAAGCGCCGGTCTCATCCTGGATGCCGCGGATGACCTTACCGCCGGAACCGATGACGTCGCGGATCTTGTCGGTCGGAACCTGGATGGAAACGATGCGCGGGGCGGTGCTGCGCGTGGTGTGGCGCGGCTCAGGGATAACGTCGAGCATCTTCTGCAGGATGTATGCACGACCCTCCTTGGCCTGCTGCAGGGCGCGGGCCAGGATGTCGAAGGTAAGGCCGGTGGCCTTGTTGTCCATCTGCAGGGCGGTGATGCCCTCGGTGGTGCCGGTGACCTTAAAGTCCATATCGCCCAGGAAGTCCTCGAGACCCTGGATGTCGGACAGGACCACGGTCTTGCCCTCCTCCTGGATCAGGCCCATGGCGATACCGGAGACCGGGCGCTTAATGGGCACGCCGCCGTCCATGAGGGCGAGCGTGGAGCCGCAGGTCGAAGCCATCGAAGAGGAGCCGTTGGACTCCATGACCTCGGAGACGACGCGGATGGCGTAAGGGAACTCGTTCTCGTCGGGGAGCACCGGAAGCAGGGCGCGCTCGGCCAGGTTGCCGTGACCGATCTCGCGGCGCTTGGGGCTGCCCATGCGGCCGGTCTCGCCGGTGCAGAACGGCGGGAAGTTGTAGTGGTGCATATAGCGCTTGCCCTCGGTGGGCTCGATGGTATCCAGACGCTGGCCCTCGTTGAGCATACCGAGCGACAGGACGGAGAGCACCTGGGTCTGACCACGCTGGAACAGGCCGGAGCCATGAACGAGCGGCAGGTAGTTGTCCTTCACCATGATGGGACGAATCTCGTCGGCGGCACGACCGTCGACGCGCTCACCGGTCTCGACGACCATGGTGCGCATGGCCTTCTTCTCGAGCTTCTTGAGCGCCACGGGGATCTCGCGCTCCCAGGCGGCCTGCTCCTCGTCGGTGAACTCGGCGCGGATGGACTCCTTCAGAGCCTCGACCTTACCGATGCGGGAAAGCTTGTCGGCGTCGCGCAGGGCAGCGGCCATCTCGTCGTAGTGGGCGAAGATGCGCTCCTGGACCTCCTCGACAGGCTGGTCGAGCGGGTACTCCTTCTTGACGATAGCGCCGTTGACCTGCTCCCACTCGGCGACGAACTCGTCTTGGGCCTGGCAGAAGGCAGCGAGGGCCTCCTGGCCAAACTTCATAGCGGCGAGCATGTCGTCCTCGGAGATCTCCTCGGCGCCGGCCTCGACCATCGAGATGAAGTCGGCAGAGCCGCCCAGCTCCAGGTCCAGATCGGAGTTCTCGCGCTCCTCATAGGTGGGATTGACGATAAACTCGCCGGTCTCCACGTTGCGGCCGATGCGCACGCAGGCAAGCGGGCCCTCGAAGGGCACGCCGCCGAGCGTCATGGCCAGCGAAGCACCCATGACGTTGATGACGTCGAAGGGGTTGACCTGGTCGGCGACGAGCGAGGTAGCGACGATGTGCACCTCGTTGCGGAAGCCATCCGGGAAGCTCGGGCGGATCGGGCGGTCGATCATGCGAGCCGTGAGCGTGGCCTTCTCGCTGGGACGGCCCTCGCGCTTAAGGTAGCCACCCGGAATGCGGCCGGCGGCGTACATCTTCTCGTTGAAGTCGACGGTCAGCGGGAAGAAGTCGTAATTCTTGCGCTCCTTGGAGACGACCACGGTGTCGAGCATCGTGGTGTCGCCCTGCTTGACCAGACAAGCGCCGGTGGCCTGCTTGGCAAGCTCGCCGGACTCAAAGGTGTAGGTCTTGCCGTACAGCTCAAAGGTCTTGGATACGAGTGTCATTGTTCTCCTTTACCCCACAGGCCCCTTGCCTGCGGGCTTCTCATGTAACGCGGGCCCCCTGCCCCCGCCACGCTTCAGAGCGTGATTGTTCGCGCCCTTACACAAAAAGAGCGCCCCGCTGCGCAGGACGCTCTTAGCATGTACAAATCCTACTGGATGTTGTCGCGGATGCCCAGAGCCTTGATGAGCTCACGGTACTCGACGATGTCGTTCTTCTTGATGTAGGAGAGAAGACGACGACGACGGCCGACGAGCATGAGCAGGCCACGACGGGTGTGGAAGTCCTTCTGGTGGGACTTCATGTGCTCGGTCAGCTCCTTGATGCGCTCGGACAGGATGGCGACCTGAACCTTGGGGTTGCCGGTGTCGACCGGGGTGTTACCGAACTGGGCAGTCAGCTCCGCCTTGCGCTCTTTGGAAACAGTCATTGTTTCACCTTTCGTTTTGCGTCGCCATCGGGCGACTCCATTCGCCTCGGACTGGGAAGCCGCCGGTGGAGCGAACATCCAAGGTCGAGGTACCAACAGGTCGGTATGTTACCACAAGCGGCGCGCGCCTGCGCATCATCACCGACCCAACATGAATTCCATCGCACGGAGCCGCTGATCGGTGTGCGTGGCGGCCCAAACATGCGAAAGCCCCAGCAAAAACGTAGCCGTATGCGGATCGATCAGCTCGTCCATAAGGGCATCGAATGTCATGGACATCAGAGCGCGCAGCCATGCGACCTCGCCGACCGATACCAACTCGGCGCCAGGCACGCTCGAGGCGCACGACCCGCACAGAAGCCCGCCGGCCTGGGCCGAGAAATGCGAGAGCATGGGATCGCCGCACGAGACGCATGCCGAGAAATCGGGGCGGTAACCAACGTGCGACAGCAGTTTAAAGACAAAGGCTGCCACGAGCAGGTCCATATGTGCCGAGTCGAGCCCGCAGCCGACAAGCGTGAGCGCCCGCTGCGTGATGGCAAAGGTAAATGGATCCTCGGCATCCTCGAAAGAGCACACGCGCGCAACCTCGGCAATCGCGCTGGCGGCACAGATCGTCTCGTAGTCAGGAGCGGCACCGAGTGGCGCCTCCATAAGCTCCGCCTGAGAAACCACGTCAAGCGAGCGACCACGCGCGAGCAGCATATCGACGGTACAGAAAAGCTCACAGCGGGCCGCAAGGCGACCGCCGGGCTTACGCGCGCCCTTAGCCACGGCACGCACCTGCCGTCCCCGTTCGTCGAGCATGGTCAAGATCAGGTCGGTTTCCTTGAGCTTCGTCTTGTCGAGGACGAGCACCTTTGTGCGATATGTGCGAGAGCCTGCCATGAACGCCGAGGCTTAATCTTCGGCATTGTAGCCAAAGCGGCGGATCTGTGCCTCGTCATCGCGCCAGCCGGCCTTGACCTTCACGTCGAGCTCCAAAAAGACCTGCGTGCCAAAGATACGCTCAAGGTCGCGACGGGCATCGATGCCGATATGCTTAATCATCTCGCCGCCCTTGCCGATGATGATGCCCTTCTGCCCCTCGCGCTCGACGTAAATCGTGGCGTGCACGCGCAGCACCTTCTTAGTCTGCTCGAGCGCGTCACAGATGACGCCCACGGAGTGGGGGATCTCGTCGCGGGTGCGACGCAGAACCTTCTCGCGTACAAACTCGGCAACGAGCGTCTCATCGGAAGCGTCGGTGCCCATGTCCTCAGGGAACCAGCGCGGGCCCTCGGGCAAAAAGTGAGCGACGGTCTCGATAAACGCATCGACGTTGAAGTTCTTGACCGACGACGTCACGATCTCGTCGTCATATTCCATGAGCTCGTGAGCGGCCTTGAGCTGTTCCATAACCTGGGCGGGATCGGCCTCGTCGGCCTTCGTAAGCACCAGGACCTTTTTGGAACGGGCGCTCTTGACACGCTCGGCAACCCAGGCGTCTCCCCTGCCGATGGGTTTGGTAGCGTCGATCAGAAACGCGACGACGTCTACGTCATTGAGCTCAAACAGGGCGCTCTTGTTGAGCTCGGATCCCAGGCCGTCCTTGGGCTTGTGGATACCCGGAGTGTCAACGAAGACCAGCTGGTAACCGGGGCGGTTGACCACGGCGCGCATACGGCGGCGGGTCGTCTGGGCCACCGGAGAGGTGATGGCGACCTTCTTGCCGTAACAGGCATTGAGCAGCGTGGACTTGCCGGCGTTGGGGCGACCGACCAGGGCCACAAAGCCGCTGCGGAAACCGGGTTCCACGTCGCCAAAGCCCACGAGGCTCCCATCCTCGTCGCACAGGGCATCGAGTTCCTCGTCGCTCATACCCTCAAACGGATCGAACTCCTCGACCTCGTCAAACAAATCGGCACCTTCAGCCTCGTCCAGGACCTCGTCATCCAAAACTCCATCGGTAGGCTGCATATTGTCGGACATGGGAATCCCTTTCTAAATAAAGTCGAGCGCGTGGGCAAAGACAAGCAAGCCAACGATCGCGGCTGTAATGGAAAGAACGTATACAGAGGCAGCGGCGATATCCTTCGCGCGCTTGGCCAGCGGATGCAGCTCCTGGGTCGCCAGGTCCACAATCGCCTCCATGGCGGTATTGCACAACTCGCCGTGAATCACCAGGCCACAGCAGATGATGACCGTAGCCCACTCGGCAATATCGAGCCCCACGATGCAGCCGGCAATGACGGTGCACACGCCCGCCACGAGCATGACCTTAATGTTGCGCTCGGTCTTGACGGCAGTGACGAAGCCCTCCATCGCGTATGAGAACGACTTTAAAAAGGACGGATGGTCCTTGTTCGATCCGGGAATCATAGACGGCTCCTAGTCGTGGGCATGATTGGTTATGGGGCCGACGTGGACGAGTTTGGGGTCCTCGCCGCGCTCAAGCGCCAGGTCGCGCAGGATGGCATCCTCGCGGGCCTCCATGACCTCGGCCTCATCGTCCTCGATGTGGTCGTAACCCAGCAGGTGCAGCATTCCGTGCACGAGCATCAGTCGGCACTCATCGGCGGGGCTGTTGCCAAAGCCGGGGGCCTGGCGGGCAATAACCTGCGGGGCCAGGATAATATCGCCGAGCTCGAGCGTCTCGTCGGCGGGAATGTCCTCGTCAAAGGCCGAGTCACATTCAAACGAGAGCACGTCGGTCGTGCGATCGATGCCGCGCCACTCGTGGTTGAGCTCGTGCATCTCGTCCTCATCGACATACGAAAGGGAAATCTCGACCTCACGCTCAACACCCTCGGCGGCAAGCACAACTGAGCAGATGTGCTCCACCTCCTGGGCATCGAGCAGCGTATCGAGCTCGGCATCGTTGCTGATCAATACACTCAACGGGACTCCTTTCGATCGTGTGCGCGCTGCTCACGCGCATCGTCGTATGCATCATAGGCCTCAACAATACGGCCCACCAGGGCATGGCGCACCACATCGGCGCGCTCCAGGTGAGAAAACGCCACATCGTCGACGCGACCCAGAATCCTTTCGGCATCGGCAAGACCGCCGCGACGACCCACCAGGTCACGCTGGCTCAGGTCGCCGGTAATCACAAACTTGGAATTAAAACCTAGACGCGTCAGGAACATCTTCATCTGCTCGGGCGTCGTGTTTTGCGCCTCATCGAGCACCACAAAGGCATCACTCAGCGTTCGACCGCGCATGTAGGCGAGCGGCGCGATCTCGATCACGCCACGCTCCATAAGCTCATCGGTGCGTTCGCGATCCATCATGTCAAAGAGGGCATCATAGAGCGGGCGCATATACGGGTCGATCTTTTCCTCGAGGGTACCGGGCAAAAAGCCCAGGTTCTCCCCCGCCTCGACAACCGGGCGCGTCAGGATCAGGCGGCCCACCTCATGGCGCTTGAGCGCGGCAACGGCGAGCGCCATGGCCAGATAGGTTTTACCGGTACCGGCGGGACCGAGGCCAAACGTGATGGTGGAAGAGCGGATGGCATCCACATAGCGCTTTTGACCGAGCGTCTTGGGGCGGATAACGCGACCGCGGTACGATAGCAGCACATCATCGCGAAGCGATGTGGCCTCATGCTCGCCGTCGCGCAAGACGGCCAGGCAACGCGAGACATCGTCGGAAGAAAGGGTACGGCCGGCCGCCGCCTCGCGAAAAGCATGTTCGAAAAAGCGCGCCACGAGCTCGACCTCGTCCGGGTCACCGCTCACGGCGATGCTATCGCCACGGGCGACCACATGGGCGCGAACCAAGCTCTCGAGCGCACGAAGGACGCCGTCGCCGGCGCCCAAAACGCGCGAGGGATCAATCCCCTCGGGAACGGTAAGTCTAATCTTCGAGGCTTCCATGAACCTCCCTGCGTGCATGGACCAAGCCGGAATCATCGACTCCGATGATAGCAACATCGAGCAGGCACGGGGCTGTGAGTCCACAGGTATCATCAAGACGGGCATGATGGAACGAGCCAAGCGTCAAATTATCACCGTACTCAAGCACGGCGCGCTCGACGGTACCCACGCGACGGCGGGCATCGGCAACCGCGAGCTCCTGAGCCGCCGCGCGCATGCGACGGCTGCGCTCGGCCATGACCTCAGGCGGTACCTGGTCGGGCATGTCGGCGGCGAGGGTGCCGGGGCGCTTGCTATAGCGAAACACGTGCATGCGCGAAAAGCCCACGCGACGGCACAGCGCCAGCGACTCCTCGAACTCCTCGTCCGTCTCGCCAGGAAAACCGACGATAACGTCGCACGAAAGTGCGGCCTGTGGCAGGTTCGCACGGATCATGCGCACCGTATCCTCAAAGGCCTCGGCACTATAGGGACGGCCCATGCGATGCAGCGTCGCCGTGCAGCCAGACTGCACGGGCAGGTGCAAAAACGGGGCGATACGCTGCGGATAGCGCGCCATAACCTTAAGCAGGCGCTCAGAGATATCCATGGGCTCGACCGAGGAAATGCGCACATGCGCAATAGTCGTGCGCTCCATAATGGCCTCGAGCAGCTCATCGATTTCGACATGCTCGTCGGTCGCGCTCTTGCCGTCATAGGCACCCAGATTCACGCCGGTCAACACGACCTCGGGCACGCCGGCCTCCTGGGCCTCGCGAACTTGCTCGAGCACGGACTCGACGGGCACGGAGCGCTCGGGGCCGCGTGCCTTCCACACAATGCAATAGGTGCAGCGATGGTTGCAGCCGTCCTGAATCTTCACGCCCAGGCGAGAGCGACCGAGCGCATCGACAACCTCGCCATCACTGCAGGCGGGAACGCTATCGGACTCAACGCCCAACACCTCGCAGACACGTTCGGCGACATCGATCTTGGACGGCTCGGCGATCACGCGGTCGGATAGCTCCAGCAGCTCCTCGGGATGCAGGTTGACCACGCAGCCGGTCACGACCACATAGGGCTCGTTTTGATGGGCCAGCGCATGGCGGACGGCCTTACGGGTCTTGGCCTCGGCCTCGCCCGTAACGGCACAGGTGTTAATGACGATCAAGTCGGCATCCTGGGGCTCCACAATAGCAAAGCCCAGGCGCATAAGATCGGCAGTGATACGGTCAGACTCAACCCGGTTGACACGGCAGCCGAGGTTGACGACGGAAATATGGGGTGCGAGCACGCGGGCTCCTTAATCGAGGATATCGTCGAGGGCACTCTTGATACGGTCGGTCACCGACTTCTTACCGGAAGCGACGTCATCGCCCATCTCATCGGCAAAAGCACGGAGCAGCTCGCGCTGCTTATTGGAAAGATTGGTGGGAACGACCACGCGCAGTTGCACGATCAGGCGGCCACGCGAACCGCCACCGCCAATGCGCGGCATGCCGTAATTATTGACGCTCACGGTGTCGCCGTACTGGGCGCCGGCGGGAACCGTCACCTTAACGACCTCGTCGGGCATAATGCCCTCGACCTCGATCTCGCAGCCGAGCGCAGCCTGTGCAATCGAGATATCGCTCACCAGGTACAAGTCGTCACCGTTGCGCTTAAAGCGCTCATGGTCGGCAACGCGCACGTTGACAATCAAGTCGCCCGAAGGCTCGCCGCGAAGGCCGGCCTCGCCAAAGCCGCTCACACGCAGCTGTCGACCGGTCGAAACGCCGGCGGGAATATCGATGTCGATCTTTTCATGCGAAGGCGTGCGACCCTGACCGTCGCAGGTCTCGCAGGGATGGTCGATAACCGTACCCTCGCCATGGCAGTCGGGGCAAGGCGAGGAAGACTGAACCTGGCCCAGGAACGAACGCTGAACCGTCGTGACGTAGCCCGTACCGTGGCAGCGGCCGCACTGCTTTTCCTGTGCGCCCTCTGCCCTACCGGTGCCATTGCAGTCCTCGCAAGGAGCAAGGCGGTCATAGCTGATAGTCTTTTTGCAGCCGAGCGCCGCCTCCTCGAGCGTCACCGAAAGCGAGATGGCCATGTCACGACCGCGACGACGCTCGCGACGGCCGCGGGCACCACCGCCGGCGCCGCCGCCAAAGAACGACGAGAAAAGGTCGTCCATGCCCATGCCGCCAAAGATGTCGTTAATGTCGACATAGCCAGAGCCACCGGGGCCGTCAGGAGAGCCAAAGCGATCGTAGTTTGCACGCTTCTGCTCATCGGAAAGAACGGAATATGCCTCGTTGAGCTCTTTGAACTTGGCCTCGGCCTCGGGGTCGTCCGAAACGTCCGGGTGTACGGTACGGGCCTTCTTTAGAAACGCGCGCTTAATCGTCCGCGCGTCGGCATCCTTTTCGACGCCAAGTACCTCGTAGTAATCCCTATTTTCCGACACGACCGAATCCTTCCGACTTTCATTATTGTCACAGTGCGTCCTATACCCAAGCTGGGGCGGCCGCAAACAGAGGGTTTGATGTTAGTACATTCCGTACGGCGAAAGCATGGCACGCTGCGAGCAGCTCGCAAACCAAACCGACACGAGTGCAAACATAAATCCGTTGGCAAAACCGTTGGCAAACTGCATCGCGCCGCGTTTCCACCACAGCAGGCTGCGATGAAGCACGCCGTCCGAGAGCACCATGAACAGGCCCATGGCAAACGGAATAAAGCACATCATGGCAAAGGCCGAGAACACGCCCGAGATGGCCGACAGCACCAAAAACGGCGCCACGATGCCCATCAGGTAAAAACCGGTACGGGCCTTGCCTTCCAGGCGCTCGGCCTCGACATGGGCACGGCCGACCAGGTCGCCGCCCGCGGCACCGTTGGTGCCGGCGTGACCCATGCCGCCAATACGAACCTCGTCGCCATCGTGCGTGCCGGCAGGAAACTCAATCGTCTGCTCGGAGGTCACGCGGGTTCGACCGCTGCCACCGCAATCGGGACAGGGGTCGGCGACGACCTTACCGGAACCGCCGCACTCGGGGCAGACCGACTGGAACGTGCCGGCGCCAAACAGGAAGGACAGGTCGACATCGATGTGGCCGCGACCGCCGCAGCTCGGGCAGGTATGCGCATGCTCGGACGAGACGGAGCCCGAGCCGCCACAGTGACCACAGGTATCAAAACGCGTATAGCGGACGGTCTTACGGGCACCGCCCTTGGCCTCCTTGGCGTCGAGCTTGATGTCGACGACCACGTTGGCGCCGTTCTCGGGATTGTAGGCAGCCTGCCCACGACGCTGCTGGCCCCAGGCGCCACCAAAGGGGAAGCCGCCCTCAAAGGGATTGCCATAACCCGTGCTGCCGGCGTAGCCGCCACCATAGGGCGAAGCCGTAGGAGCACCGGCAAAGGGATTGCCCGAGCGCATGGCGTCATAGCGAGCACGCTTCTGCTCGTCCGAAAGCACGGCGTAGGCCTCGGAAACCTCTTTGAACTTTTCCTCGGCATCCGGCTCTTTATTGACGTCCGGATGGAGCTTGCGGGCCTTTTGCTGGAAAGCCTTTTGTATATCACGCGAGGTGGCGTCCTTGGAGACGCCCAGGATCTCGTAGTAATCTTTTTCGTTCATCGTCGCCATGCGCGGCAACCTCCTGCTCACAGCAGCGTATATAATGCGGTCATTCTACCCGAGCGGCCTAAGCTAGACCCCAAAACAGCTCGAACAGCACATTTCCATCGAGCCAACCCAAGTGGGTGGGAGCCAGACGGGCGCGAGTGCGACCTTCGATAACATCTTTCGATGTAACGCGCCCCGCATGCCCTTTAGCATCATCGGACACCCAGGAGGCAAGGCCCAACTCGAGCGCGCGGTCGCAAGCCGCCGCCAGCTCGTCCTCGGGGATAATGTTTGCCGAGCGAACCAACAGGTCAGACCCAACGCCGCGCGTCATGCGACAGGCGAGCATCAAATCCTCGGCTGCTGCCTCGCGCTGCGACAGACACTCGGCATCAAACGTCGTCGCAGCATCGTCGCGCTGTACCAGACGCACGCGATACGCGTCGCCTCGAGCAAGTGCGCCGCAAAACAGCCCGGCCAAGCGAGCGAAGTCCCCAGCATCGAGCATGCCGGCGGCAGAGCGGCCCAGACCCAGGTAACCCTGTCCGGTCCAGTAGGCAATGTTATGGGCGCATTCATGGCCGTCGAGCGCGTAGCTCGCCACCTCATACGGGTGATAGCCGGCGGCACCCAGGAGCTCGCGCGCCACGTCCATGCAGGCGGCCTGAAAATCCTCGTCGGGCTCGAGCGACTCGTCACGGCACGCCATGCGATAGAGGGGCGTCCCCACCTCGAGCGTGAGCGGGTAAACCGACACATGATGCGGAACCGCCGCCAGCACGCCCTCGAGCGTACGCTTCCAACTCGCTGCGGTCTGCCCGGGAAGTCCGCACATAAGGTCGCACGACACGTCAAGCCCAGCGTCCTTGACCGTCGCGATGGCGGCGAGCGCCCGATCGGCATCGTGAATGCGGCCGATGGCGGTAAGTTCGGTGTTATCGAGCGTTTGCACGCCCAGAGAAACGCGTGTGACACCAACCTTGGCAAGCGCAGTAGCAAGCTCGGCGGTCAGCGACTCGGGATTGGCCTCGCAGGTAAACTCAACGGGGGCGCACCACGCACGAATACGCCGCGCCAGCTCCACCAGGCGCTCCCCCGCCAGCGACGGCGTGCCGCCGCCAACATAGACGGTGCGGATCTGGTCGAGGGCCCCAGCCTTGCCAAAAGCATCGAGACGCGCGAACAACTGCTCAAAATAGGAATCGAGCGCGGCATCCAAATCACACGAAGCAAAGCTGCGCGAGTCGAAGTCGCAGTAGCGGCACTTTTGGGCACAGAACGGCACGTGCACGTACAGCGCGGTAACGGCCACCCTTAAGCCTCCAGCGGATGAGGGGGCACCGATTCGCCGGCGGCAAGGGCAGCCTCGCAGGCCACCACATCATGCTCGATCTCATCGACCAGCGCCATAAACTCCTCATACGTGGAGCAGCGCACCACATGGGCACGCCAAGCGGCGGCATGGGGCATGCCTTTTAAGTACCAGCTTGCGTACGTACGGGCACGCGACATGAGCGGCAGGAGCTCATGCGTCAGCGTTAGGTGCTCACGCAGGGCGTCCAGGCGCTCGACAGAGCTGCGCGCCGGCACCGGTGTGCCATCGAGCGCAAGAGCGCGAGCATCGCCAAACACCCACGGGTTCCCGTAGATGCCGCGCGCGATAAACACCGCGCTGGCACCCGAGTTTCGCAGATGCACCGCGGCATCCTCGGCGGTGAACACATCACCCGAACCGATCACGGGAATCTCAACGGCATCTGCGACCTCATCGACGACCGACCAATCGGCCTGGCCGGTGTAGAGCTGCGTGGCGCAACGACCATGCACGGCGACTGCGGCAGCCCCTGCGCCCTCAAGCATCTGGGCAAATGTCGCGGCATTGCGGTCCTCGGCATAAAAGCCTTTGCGAATCTTGACGGTCACGGGCACGTGCGCCGCGCCCACCGTGGCCTCGACGATCTTCTCCGCCAGGTCGGGCGTGCGCATGAGCGCCGAGCCCTCGCCCTTGGTAACAACCTTGCGGGCGGGGCATGCCATATTGATATCGATGAGCGACAGGCGATCGCCAACGCGCTCCTCGACGGCAGCGACGGCGCTCGCAAACTGATCGGGCTTGGAGCCGAAGAGTTGCACGCAAATCTGCTGCTCCTCGTCGGCCGGTAGCACCAGGCGCCAGGTCTTGTTGCTGGCATAGGCAAGGCCCGCCACGCTCACCATCTCGCTGTAGGCAAGGTTGGCACCGCGACGGCGGCACATGATGCGGTAGGCAGGGTCGGTCACGCCCGCCATGGGAGCCATAAGGAACGGCTGCTCGGCATAGGCGCCCAGCAGCCGCTTGCTGTATTCAGAAAGCGCCATAGACCTACTCGTCCACCTTGAGGATCGCCATAAAGGCCTCCTGCGGGACCTCGACCGATCCGATGGCCTTCATGCGCTTCTTGCCCTCTTTCTGCTTCTCGAGCAGCTTGCGCTTACGCGAGATATCGCCGCCGTAGCACTTAGCAAGCACGTCCTTGCGACGCGCCTTGACGGTGGAGCGGGCAATGATCTTATTGCCGATAGCACCCTGGATGGGCACCTCGAACAGCTGACGCGGGATGATCTCCTTAAGCTTGTCGCACAGGCCACGGGCCAGGCCATAGGCCTTGTCCTTGTGGACGATAAACGACAGCGCGTCCACCTCATCGCCCGAAAGCAAGATATCGAGCTTAACGAGCTCGGAGGGACGGTACTCGTTGAACTCGTAGTCGAGCGAGGCATAGCCCTTGGTACGACTCTTGAGCTGGTCAAAGAAGTCCAGGATGAGCTCGGCGAGCGGCATGTCAAAGCGCATCTCGACCGATTTGCTCGTGAGATGGATCATGTCGGTTGTAATGCCACGGTGCTCGATAGCGAGCTGCATGACGGCACCCGTATACTCGGGCGGGCAGATGATCTTAGCCTTGAGGTAGGGTTCCTCGATACGCTCGATGCGCGTGGCCTCGGGAAGATCCTGCGGGCTACGGACATCAATCATCTCTCCGTCAGTCTTGTAGACGTGATAGTCAACCGAGGGGCTCGTGGCAATGAGGTCCAGATTGAACTCGCGCTCCAGGCGTTCCTTGACGACTTCCATGTGCAGCAGGCCCAGGAAGCCCACACGGAAGCCAAAGCCGAGCGCCACCGAGGTCTCGGGCTCCCACACCAACGACGGGTCGTTGACGTGCAGCTTATCGAGCGCGTCACGCAGGTTCTCATAGTCCTTGTTATCGATCGGGAACAGGCCCGTATAGACCATGGGCTTAGCCTCGCGGTAGCCGGGAAGCGGCTCGGGGCAGGGATTCGACGCCCACGTGAGGGTATCGCCCACGCGCACGGCCTCGGGGTCCTTCAGGCCCGTGACCACGTAGCCCACCTCGCCGACCGTCAGCGCATCGACCGGAGTCTCGGCGGGACGCTTGACGCCCACGCCATCGACCAAAAAGTCGCCCTTTGCCTGCATCATGCGCAGGGTATCGCCCTTTTTGATGGAACCGTCAAAGATGCGCACCGTGGCGACGACGCCGCGATACTCGTCGAAATACGAATCCAGGATGAGTGCCTTGAGCGGCGCGTTCGCATCGCCCTTGGGCGGCGAGATCAAAAAGACAATGGACTCCAGCAGATCGTGGATACCCTCGCCGGTCTTGCCCGAGACACACACGGCATCGTCGGCAGGGATCGCGAGGTCATCCTCGATCTCGGTCTTGACCTCGTCGGGGTGCGCCGAGGGAAGGTCAATCTTGTTGATGGCCGGAACAATGTCCAAGTTGGCGTTCATGGCGAGCGTCGCGTTGGAGACGGTCTGCGCTTCGACGCCCTGCGTAGCGTCGACGACGAGTACCGCACCCTCGCAAGCAGCCAGCGAACGCGAGACCTCGTAGGTGAAGTCCACGTGGCCCGGCGTATCGATCAGATTGAACTGATACGTCTCACCATCGTCGGCGTCATAGGAAACGCGGACGGCATTGGACTTGATCGTAATGCCGCGCTCGCGCTCGATATCCATGGTGTCGAGCAGCTGCGACTCCATGTCGCGCTCGTCGACGGTATGGGTGAGCTCGAGGATGCGGTCGCTGATCGTGGACTTGCCATGGTCAATGTGCGCAACGATCGAGAAGTTGCGGATGTGGGAAATGTCAATTGAAGTATTCATGCGGACTATCTTACCCGAGCGGTACAAAAAATGGAGCCTGTTCCATAAAACAGGCTCCATTTATGCGCGTAATCTGTGTGGTGTGAAATTTACAACTTAGGCGTTGATGCTGTTCACGAGCTTGGCAAGACCGGACTTGCGGTTGGAAGCCTGGTTCTTGTGGATAACATGCTTGGCGGCAGCCATGTCGAGACGCTTGGTGACGGTCTTGAGGGCAGCCTGGGCCTTCTCGGCGTCGCCCTCGGCGACGGCGGACTGGACGTGCTTGGTCAGCGTCTTGAGCTCGGACTTGACAGCCTTGTTACGCATGCGAGCTGCCTCATTGGTGCGGATACGCTTCTTCTGAGACTTGATGTTTGCCACTTCTGGAGTTCCTTTCGAGTTCCTTGCAAAAAATGTATGACACCTCTGAGACACGGTGAGGTCATGCAAGCGCCTACTATAGCACGCTCCCCCTCAAAGGGATAGAACGAATTTGTCAAATAGGCAGGTATCATCACGATTTTCTCAAGATGTTCGTAATCCAGAGCAAAAGCGCAGTCTGAGAATCGGCCGAACCCTTAAGCGCGAGCTCCACATCGACCGCGCCCTCGAGCGCCGCGACCAGCTCTGCCATCGAATAGCGGCGTGCCCAGGTCAGGTGATTTTTGACCTGCCAGGACTGGAGCTTGAGCGTTGCGGCAAGCTCGCGGCCCTGCCCACGAGAGTCAAGCGCCTTGGCGACGATCAGCTCACGGATGCGGCCGCACAGCAATGTGTAGGTCCACACGTAACTCTTGACGGGCAGTAAATTGAAGAGCTCAAGCGAGCGGCGTATATCACGAGCCGATACCGCGTTGAGAAAATCCCAGGGCTGGACCTCGGCCGTGCGGACGATCCAGCGTTCCACATCGGCAAGCTCAATCTGAGGGGCCTCGACCATCTGGGCAAGCTTGGCCAAGTCGTTATCGAGCATGCGGGTGTTCTCGCCCGAGCGCGAGACAAGCTCCTCGGCGGCCGCCGCCGAGATGGACTTGCCGTGTTGCGTCGCCATCTGCTGCACGCGGCGTGGGAGCTCCCAGCGCTTGGTGCCCGAGCAATCGATGACGGCCTTCTTGTCAATCTTGGCGATCGCCTTGTACAGGCGCGTATTCTTGGCGAGCGAATCGGCGATAATAAGGCAGACCGTTGTGGGACTTGGACTCGCCAGATACTCGACGAGCGGCTCGGAAACCGCCTTGGCAAGCTTGGAGCAGCCGTCAAGGATTACCAGGCGAAACTCGCTGCCCATGGGAAAGGTATTGAGCGAGCCAATGATCGACTCGATATCGGGGTCTTTGGTCATGTCGCGTTCATCGAGGTTGAACTCAACCATACCCGACTTTTCCAAGCGAGCTTTCATACGCGAGACGGCGTGGTCGCGCTTGACCCCATCGGTACCAACGATCAGATATGCCGGCAGCAGACCGGTTTCGGGCATTGCGCTCCCCTCTCGCAGACTCTCGAATTCGTACTGTGCCATTTTAGCCCAGGGGCCAGCCGCGCGCCAACGATGTCATCACGGTCGCTGGCATCTCATCGCAAAGCCATTCGCAGTCGGCGCGACGGTAATGTCGCCGTGTTCGATGGTGCACGCGAACACACCACCCGCTTCCTTCACGGCATCGACGCAGGCATCGGACGGATGGCCGTATCGATTCCCCTCGCCCGCGCTCGCAAGGGAAAGCTCGGGCTTCAGGACGTCCAGCAACTCACCATCGACTGAAACCTTGGAGCCGTGATGCCCAAGTTTAAGGACATCGATATCCCCCACCTCCTGCACGAATTCCCGTTCTTGGTCGAGCTCGGCATCACCGGTGAGGAGCATGCGCAGGCCCTTGCCTTCCTGAACATAAGAGAGCAGCAGGACAAGGGAGTCCTCATTTCCCTCGCCATCCACGGACTCGAATGGCCACATCACGTGGGCGCAAAATGAGCCGATGTCGACCGTATCCCCACGGCGCACCTGCCGATACTCCACGCCAGGTCGGTTCAATACCTCGGCAGGAGCATCCTCCAGCGCATCCGCCGCCACGGCAATCGTTCCGACCGAAAACTGTTCGAGCACGGCAGGCAAACCACCCCAGTGGTCCTCATCCCAATGCGTCACAAAAACGGCATCGATATGGTGCACGTTATTGCGAACCAACGCCGCAACCACACGCTCGTCGAGCCCGCAGTCGACGAGAGCTACTGCGCCGCCTTGGCGGATAAGAATCGCATCGGCCTGGCCCACATCGAGCACCGTCACCGAAGGCGGAGCGAATCGATCCCAATAGACGTACGGAATCGCAGCCAAGAGCATCAGGCATGCAAGCCCCACCGCCATAGGACGTGCACGGGGACGCGGCCACCTGACCAGCAGAGCCGCCAGCAAACACGGCACTAGGTAAATCCACATGCTATCGGGCGGCACACTCACGGATGCACCCGGCACGGCGGCAAACAGCTGCTCGAAGAATAGCGCGCAACGGGCGGCAATCATGGGCACAGCGAGCACCCAAGTCCGCAACGGTGCCACGAGCGAAAAGGGAACCAGCACGATCGACACAGCAAGCAGTACGCTCACCACCGGACCGATGACCGCATTTGCCAGCGGAGCAATGAGCGAGAACGTACCGAAGGCAGGAATGGTAATGGGGAGCGTCGCCAACTGCGAGCACAGCGTGACGGAAAGCATGCTGGCAATGCCCGATGGCACACCCAGCTCACCCAAAGCGTAGGTCGCATAGGGGCAAAAGCACAGGATGGCAAAGACGCTGGCACATGAAAGCTGAAAGCCCATCTCGAACAGCACCGTCGGCCGCAGTAGAACAAAGATGGACATGGTTACGAAGAGTGCCGATGCACCGTGCCGGCGACGCCCCGCGCCGTTTACGACAAGCGTCGCGAACACCATGCAGCACGCGCGCACGGCAGAGGGAGACGCGCCCGTAAAGGTAGCGTAGCCCACAAGCGTTATCGCCAGTATCGCCCGCTGAAGACCACGTGAGCACCGAGTCTTTTGCAATAAACCCTCGATTAAAAACCCCACGATAGCCAAATGGCTGCCCGAGACGGCGATAAGATGCGCCGTTCCCGTCACCGAAAACCAGTCGCCCGCCGGCTGGGCGCGCAGCTCGGCCGAACGACCGCAGACGACACCGGCTATGAGCGCACGCGCCGGTTCGGTCGCAGGCGCAATGGACACAAGCAGCCCATTTCGCAGCCGAAGCAGCGGCCCCGGAGAGCCCTCATCGACCGACACAATCCGAACGGCTTTAACCTTGCGCACCTCGCCTCGGAGCACGCGCGATCGTCCATACGCATCGTTCTCAAAACGTGAAACGCGACCGATAACACGCACGTGCGCCCCGACCTTGAGCTCACGATCACACGATAGGCGAACCGTTGCCAAGTTCTTACCGTCCGCGCGTGCCTCGCAGGTATAGGAATACACGTCGTCGTTTATGGATGGATCACCCTGCACGACAAACTCGAGACCGCTTGCCGCTCGACCGTCGAGCGCCTTCGAAGCGCTGAGCGCACCCACAGCCCACCACGCCGAGACGACCGCTCCCGCCACGAGACCGACGGACACGGCATACAGCCACCGCTTCAAAGGGGCAAGCCGCGCACAAGATTGAGCCAGCACAACGAATATCGCCGCCGCAACGGGAATGGCCCATAGCGGCCCGAACGCTGGCGCCTGCTCCCCCAGTAGCGCATCAGTGGCCACGTTAAGCACCAGGGCGCAGCCCACGCACATGCCGGCACACAGAGCCATCGTCCACGGCATCAGGGGCCGCGGAGGCATCACATGCTCGCGCTCGGTCGCACTCATACGCAGATGCAATCTTTGATTTTGGCAAGCTTCTTCTCGCCGATTCCCGACACACGCATCAGATCGTCAACCGAGGCAAAAGCACCGTTCTTTGTCCGCTCATCGATAATCGACTGGGCCATGGAGGGACCGATGCCCGAAAGCGTCTGCAGCTCTGCCGCGCTTGCCGTATTGATGTTTACTAGGCCTGTTGCGCTACTCACGCCCGATGCTGCGGAAGCCCCACCATCAACACCGGCTTCCGCAATGGACGCCTGCTGCTCCCCTACCGTTGGAACATGAATCTTCTGTCCATCGACGACCTTAGATGCCCGATTGAGCCCCGTAACGTCTGCCTCTGGCGCCAGCCCGCCGGCGGCATCAATCGCCTGAGCCACCCGCGCGCCGTCCTTGAGACGATATACACCGGGCGACACCACGGCGCCATCGACATCGACATAGACCTCTGCCGCGGCAGAAGCCTTAGTCGAAGAACCTTCGGATGTCTTTCCGCTCGAGGCATCACCGGATTCCGGCTCCACCAACGAGCCCAAACCGTCAGTGCGCTCAAACGACACGCCACCGGCACCGCCGCCAAGGTTCGCCATCGCCAGTCCACTCGCCATCGCAATGACGACCAGTATCGCCATCACCACTGCCCTATGACCGAGCAGCTTGTCAGCCAAGCGGTCCATCCGTTTGACTCGTTCGTGTTGTTCGCGCTGCGCCATAGCAAAACCTCCCAACACCATCGTGTCAGGAAAGGAGCCCTGCAACAGCCATGCTTCAAAACCGGTTATCGCGGTCAAACCAAAAGCCGACCAAAACCTTGCACAAATCTGTCCATTTATTCAGCCACACGTCAGCAAATGAACACTTAGTCGCAAAATGCCCAGATAGCAAAAGACCGACGATGCAGGCGCATCGTCGGTCTATGCACAAATTTACTCGTAATCTTGGTAAATCTCACGCGGAGCAAGCTCCGAATGTTTGCGTTTTAAGGTCTTAGGGGCCTTATACGTGTTGCTCTCGAAGTCGATGTACTCGGTCTGCTTGAGCAGGCGCTCAATCATCTCCTCATGATCGAACAACTCCCAGGCCTCATGCACGGCATCGAGTTTAGCGTGCGTCTCGGGTCGGCGCGGCATAAACAGCGTGCAGCAGTCGGGAGCGGCCTCAGTCGAGATATCGAACGTACCGATCTCCTCAGCACGCGCGATGATCTCCTGCTTGTCCGAACCGATGAGAGGACGGAACACGGGGATCTTCACGGCCTCGTTGACGGCCATGATGTTCTCAAGCGTTTGGGAGGCAACCTGCCCAAGCGATTCGCCCGTAACGATGGCCTTGGCGCCCTCGATGTGCGCAATGCGCTCGGCAACCGAATACATAATGCGGCGATACATGATCACACGCAGGTTGCTGGGGCAGGTGACCGAAATCTCACGCTGGCAGTCGCCAAACGGCACCACGTACAGGCGGCCGATCTGGACACCCGGCTCAAGCGCACGGATGATATCCTGCACCAAATACTCACTCGTATCGGGCGTCTGCGGACGACCGGAGAAATGTACCGGCACGCAAACCGCGCCGCGGCGCGCGAGCATCCAGGTCGCCACCGGAGAATCGATACCCGAGGACAGCAGCGTCACGACCTTGCCGGCAGAACCCACCGGCAGACCGCCCACGCCGCGCTCGGAGCGTGCGTACACGTAAACGCTACCCTGGACCACCAGTACGTGCACCATTGCATCGGGGTCGTGCATTTGAACCTTTTTATCGGGGAAGGCCTCACACAGTACCTCGCCCACCTGACGATTGATATCGATCGAGGTGAGCTCATAGTCAGTATTGGAGCGCTTGGCGTGCACCTTAAACGAATCGAAGGAACCAAACTCGCGCAGCGCCTTCACAGCAGCGGCGCAGTACTCCTGCGGGTCGCGGTTGGTGTGATACGCCAAAGACACACGGGCAACGCCGGGGACGGTGCGGATGACACGCGCCGCCTCGTCGGCCTGATGCTCGTTAAAGGTCACGAGGATATAACCGGAAATTCGAGACACGGCGTTCACGGAAAAGGCGGCCAAGGCCGCCTTGATGTTATCCATGAGGATATGCTCAAAATGTGCGCGGTTCTTGCCCTTCAGTCCAACCTCGTGATAGTGGACCAGGCAGACGCGAGCCGCCATTTAGGCTTCAGCAACCTTGTGGCCGAGCGCCTTCTCGTAACGGACCTCGTCGTAAGAGATGTCGCCGTCGACAATCTCGTCCATAGCCATCGAGATGGTATCGGCACCGGAAAGCCCGATGGTGATGTCATCGACATCCTGGACGGCAAGCACGCGGTTGTGCTGGCCACGCAGCATGCTATTGATGTCGCAGGCGCGCTTGGAGGCAAGCGAAGCGAGCAGGAAGCGGTTGTGATCGGTCTTCTCCAGAAGATCGTCAATGCAAGGCTTTACAACGGACACGGACCTCAGATCCTTTCATGCATATCGAGAACGCGAACGAGTTCATCGGTCGCGCGGTCGAGATCGTCATTCACCACGACGTCGTCGTAGCGGTCGGCAAGGGCAAGCTCATCGGCGGCGTTTGCCATACGCAGCTCAATCGTCTCGGGCGTCTCGGTACCGCGACCGACTAGACGCTCGCGGAGCACCTCAAGCGAAGGCGGCTTGATAAAGATCAGCACGGCCTCGGGGAAACGCTCCTTCACCTGCAGGGCGCCCTGGACATCGATCTCCAAAATCAGAGACGAGCCCGAGGCGAGCTTGGATGTGACCTCGCTCACCAACGTGCCGTAGCAGTTACCGTGGACCTCGGCCCACTCAACAAACTCACCGTTTGCCACGCGGCGGTCGAACTCCTCGCGCGTCAGAAAAAAGTAGTTGACGCCGTCGACCTCACCTTTGCGTGGTGCTCGCGTGGTAGCCGAAACCGTCAGACCCAGGTTCGAGCGGCGCTCGCGCACACGAGTGACGAGCGTACCCTTGCCTGCGCCTGACGGTCCAGAAATCACAAAGAGCTTGGAATCCTGAGCGCTCACTTATTTGGTCAGCTGCTCGAGGAGCTGCTCGCGCTGACGGACGCCGAGGCCCTGGACGCGACGAGTAGCGGAGATACCGAGCTCCTCCATGATCTTGGCGGCCTTGGCCTTGCCATAACCAGGGAGAGACTCGATGAGGGTGGAAACCTTCATGCGGGAAGCGATGGGGTCATCGGAGTTGAGCACGGACTCGAGGGACTTCTCGCCCTTCTTGATCTGCTCGCGAAGCTCAGCGCGGGCGTGACGTGCGGCGGCAGCCTTCTCAAGAGCCTGCTTGCGCTGCTCGTCGGTAAGCTGAGGGAGTGCCATTCGTACCTCCAAATAGTTGGGTTATATCTGATTCAATAATTGGCATTTTAGCACGTAGAACGTACAAAATGCCTAATCGCGGCTCCATAGGTTAGACGATACCCGCAAAAAGTGCAATATACTGCGCCCAAAGTTAAGCCCCTGACCTGCGATTCCACACAAAGGATGGGAAAGTTTACGCAGGCACAGGGGCTATTTTGTGCTAATGAGACCCAAAAGTGGTGACTTAGGGGAATCTTTTACGCGACGTTTTCGACCAGCTCGGCGACGATGGCGTCAAAGGCGGCAACCGGATCGTCGGCACCGGTGATGGGACGGCCCACCACAATGTGGCTTGCGCCACGCTCGATAGCCTGGGAAGGCGTCGCCACGCGGGACTGGTCACCAAGGGCGGCACCCACCGGACGCACACCCGGAGTCACGATCAGGGCATCAGGACCCAGCAGCTCACGCATGTCGTGAGCCTCCATCGGCGAGCACACGATGCCGTCGATGCCGTTGGTCTGGGCAAGCTTTGCCAGACGGGCGGCTTCCTCGGCCACGGGAGACTCGACGCCGATCTCGCTCAAGGCATCCTGATTCATACTCGTGAGCACGGTAATGGCGACGAGCTTGGCGCGGTCCTCGCGCGCCTCCTCGGCACCCTCACGGCACGCGGCGAGCATAGCGCCCGAACCCAAGCCGTGGACCGAGAGCAGGTCGGCACCGGCAAGCGAGGCCGAACGGGCGGCACCGCGCACCTGATGCGGAATGTCATGGAACTTAAGGTCGAGGAAGACCTTGAAGCCCAAGTCCTTGAACGTCTTGACGATCTCGGGACCCTCGGCGTAATAGAGCGTCATGCCCACCTTGAGCCAGACGGCGTGGCCCGAAAGCTCATGGGCGAGCTCGAGCGCACGCTCACGATCGCAGTCGAGGGCGACGATAACACGGTCGCGGGCATCATTCTCTAGCATTCGAAAGCACCTACCAGCTCGTTGATATCCTTCACGCCCTGGGACTCTGCCCAAGCCTCGAGCTCGCGCGCGATCTTAATCGAAGCGCACGGATCGACAAAGTTGGCCATACCGACCGACACGCAGGTGGCGCCGGCCAGGATAAACTCGGCAGCATCCTCGCCGGTCATGACACCGCCGACGCCGTTGATGGGGATATCGACGGCCTGAGCGACCTCCCAGACCATGCGAACGGCGATGTGGTGGCACAGTGGACCCGAAAGGCCGCCCTTGGGTTTGGCAACGCGGGACTTGCGGGTGTGCACGTCAATGGCCATGCCCTGGATGGAATTGATGACCGAAAGGCCGTCGGCGCCTGCGGCCTCGAGGGCTTTGGCGATCTCGGCGACGTTGACCGGAGCCATCTTGACGAACAGCGGCTTATCGGTCACCTTGCGGCAAGCAGCCATAACGGAAGAGGCGCCCTCGGGCGTGGAGCCCATGGCGGCACCGCCGGCGGCGATATTAGGGCAGCTCACGTTGATCTCGTAGCCAGCAGCCCAGGGGCACAGCTCGACATACATCTCGAGTGCGCGGACAAACTCGTCAACGGAGTGGCCGGCAACCTGACAGATGACCTGGCAGCCGTCCTTGGACAGCTGTTCGAGCCACGGACCGGACTCGCGGGCAAAGGCGGCCACGCCGGGGTTCTGAAGGCCCACGGAGTTGATCATACCGCCGGGAATCTCGGCCATGCGGGGCGCGGGGTTGCCGGGCCAGGGCTCGGCAGCGCAACCCTTGGTGGTGATGGCGCCCAGCTGAGAAACATCAAAGAAGTTCTGGAACTGCCAACCGTAGCCAAAGGTACCGGCTGCGGTGTTGATGGGGTTCTGCATCTTGACGCCGCCGAAATCGACGGCCATGTTAACGGTACCCACTAGAAGACCACCACCTTGGAAGCATCGAACACGGGGCCGCACATGCAAGCACCCTTCATACCGTCGACCGTCTCGACATTGCAGGTGTTGCAGGCGCCAAAGCCACAGCTCATCATGCGCTCGAGGGACACCTCGCAGTACGCACCGGCCTCGGCGGCAGCGGCGGCGACTTTCTTCATCATGACGGCGGGGCCGCAGCTGGCCACGTAGTCGTAGCCGCCCTCGCCAAGCAGTTCTGCGGCAGGATCGGTGCAAAAACCGTGCGTGCCGAGCGAACCGTCGTCGGTGCAAACGTTAACCGTGGCGCCCAGCGCGCGGAACTCATCGACACCCACGGCCTTGGACGCGGTGCCAAAGCCCAAGCACACGTCCACATCAACACCCTGCTCGGCAAGCATACCGGCAAGACAAAGCACAGGCGGAACGCCGATGCCGCCTGCCACGAGCAGCGCCTTCCTGGTGCCCTCGGGAACAAGCCAGCCGCGGCCGCCAGGGCCCAGCAGGTTAGAAGTGGAACCGGGGGCCATCTGCGACAGACGGCGGGTGTCGTCGCCCACGACGGCGTACCACAGCTCGACGGTGCCGGCCTGGGCGTCGGCGCGATAGAAGCTCAGAGGCACGCGAAGCAGCGAAGAGGCATCGCCGGGCACGGCGATGTTCACAAACTGACCGGGCTTGAGCGCACTTGCAAGCTTGGGGGCCGAGATTACGAGCGAGAAGATGCCCTCGGCGATCTCCTTGTTCGAGACGACCTCGAAGTCGTGCATGCGTGCAGTGGAAGGTGTGGGCATAGACGCTCCAATCCCCCATGCGGTTGCATGGTTCAGGCGAACAGAAAGCGCGGCACCGCAAGGGCGCCGCGCACAAAAGCGATAAGGCTATGCTAGCAGATGCAGCCGTCGGCGAGCGTCTGCTTGCCGCCGACAAACACATCGGTGGCACGACCGGTGAGCGTGCGGCCGGCAAAACCGGAGTTCTCGGCGCGCGACTCGTAACCGTCCTCGCCGACCGTCCAGGTGGCGGACGCGTCGAACACGGTCAGGTCGGCAACAGAGCCCGCCTTGACCTGAACCTGGTCAAGGCCCAGGATCTCACGAGGCTTGATGGCCATGAGCTCGACCATGCGGCCCATGCTCATCTTGCCCGTGTTGACCAACTCGGTGAGCACGAGCGACAGGGAGGTCTCGAGGCCGATCATACCGAAGGGCGCAAGCTCGAACTCGCGGGCCTTCTCCCACGGGGTGTGGGGAGCGTGGTCGGTAACGATAGCGTCGACGGTACCGTCGATGACACCCTGACGGATGGCCTCGGCATCCTCGTCGGTGCGCAGCGGCGGATTAACCTTGAGCGAGGTGTTGTAGGTCTCGTCCAGGTCGTTCTCGGTCAGGAACATGTGGTGCGGGGTGGCCTCGCAGGTCACCTGGACACCGGCAGCCTTACCGGCACGCACGAGCTCCAGGCCATGAGCGGTGGAGATGTGCTGGATGTGCAGCTTGGCACCGGTCAGCTTGGCAATCTCGATGTCGCGGGCAATCTGAAGCTCCTCGCCGGCGGCCGGCCAACCCTCGAGGGCCAGACGGGTCGAGACCTTGCCCTCGTTGATCTGGCCGTGGCCGACCAGATCCTCGTCCTGGCAGTGGCTCATAAAGACCTTGCCGAACATCTTGCCGTAGTCCATGCAGCGACGGAGCATGCCCGCGCCCTGCACGCCGCGACCATCGTCGGTGAAGGCGACGGCGCCGTGGGCGACCATATCGCCCATCTCGGACATGGCCTCGCCCTTAAGACCGCGGGTCATGGCGCCCGACGGATAGACGCGGCAGTGGCCGACCTCGGCAGCGCGGGACTTGACGAACTCCACGACGGTGCCGTTATCGGTGACGGGATCGGTGTTGGGCATGGCGCACACGCCGGTGAAGCCGCCCTTGGCAGCAGCGCGGGTGCCGCTCTCGATGTCCTCTTTGACCTCGTAGCCAGGCTCGCGCAGATGCACGTGCATATCCACCAGGCCGGGGACGAGATACTTGCCGGAAAGGTCGCGGACCTCGGCTCCCTCGGCGGCGAGGTTCTCGCCGACCTCGGCGATCTTGTCGCCGTCGATCAGGACGTCGACGACACCGTCAAGCTCGACGGACGGATCGACGACGTGGGCATTCTTAAGAAGCAAGGCCATTATCGGCACCTCCAAGCAGCAGATACAGGATAGCCATACGCACGCAGATACCGGCGTAGACCTGCTCCAGGATGACGGAGCGTTGCGGGTGGTCGGCCATATAGGAGTCGAACTCAACGCCGCGGTTGATGGGGCCCGGGTGGCAGATAATCGCATCGGGCTTCATGAGCTTCTCGCGGTCCTTGGTCAGACCGAAGAGCTTGTGGTACTCGCGAATCGTGGGGAACGGTGCGCCCTCGAGGCGCTCCTGCTGCACGCGCAGCATGTAGACGACGTCCAGCTCGGGCAGGACGGAATCGAGGTCGCTCGTCACGTGGTCGCAACCCAGAACCTCGGGCGCCGGCGGCAGCAGCGTGCCGGGGGCGACAGCGTAGGTCTCGCAGCCCATGATCTTAAGGGCGGGGATCAGCGAGCCGCAGACACGGGAGTGCGCGATATCGCCGACGACAGCGACCTTCAGACCGTGGAAGTCACCCTTGTGCTCCCAGATGGTGTACAGGTCGAGCAGGGCCTGCGTAGGATGGTTGTGCTTGCCGTCGCCGGCGCAGATAACGCTCGCGGGCGAGTTCTGCGTGACGATGTAGGGAGCACCGGCGTGCTTATCGCGAACGACGATGCAATCAATCTTGTAGGCGTTGAGGGTCTCGACGGTGTCGACGAGGCTCTCGCCCTTGACCGTGGAGGTCGAGGAGCCGCCAAAGTTGAGGCTGTCGGCCGAAAGGCGCTTCTCGGCGAGCTCGAAGGAGCTGCGGGTGCGCGTCGAGGGCTCGTTGAACATGTTGACGATGGTCTTGCCCTTGAGCGTGGGGACCTTCTTGATCGCACGCTCGTTGACCTCGGAGAACGCCTTGGCGGTCTCGAGGATGAGCTTGATGTCCTCTTCGGAGTACTCGGTAATGTCGATCAGGTGCTTATGGTTGAACGCCACGGTACTACTCACCTCCCAGCGGCGCGGAGCCCACATGGGAACCCGGCGCGACGTCGTTAATCTCGACAGCGGTGCGGCCGTCTACTTCCTTCATATATAGGTGCACGTTCTCCTCATGCGACGAGGGAACGTTCTTGCCGACAAAGTCCGGCGAGATGGGGAGCTCACGGTGACCGCGGTCAACGAGAACTGCCAGCTCGATGCGGCTCGGACGGCCCAGGTCCATGACAGCATCCAGAGCGGCGCGGATAGTACGGCCCGTATACAGGATGTCGTCCACCAGCACGACGCGCTTGCCGTCGACGCTGAAGGGAATGTTGGTAGCGTGGATCGCGGGAGCAAAATTGGTAGCGTAGTCATCGCGGTAGAAGCTGATGTCGAGGCTACCGAGCGGAACGTCGACGCCCTCGATCTCCTTGATCTCCTCGGCGAGCTTCTTTGCCAGAAGGTCGCCGCGCGTGACGATGCCGACCAGAGCGAGGTCTTCACAGCCCTCGTTGCGCTCGAGAATCTCGTGCGCAATGCGGGTCATCGCTCGATTGACGGCGGTCTCGTCCATGATGACCGCCTTGGGGGAAGTCGTGCCCATCGATCTCCTTCCTCACATGTCTTGACTGCTGACACAGTCAAAAAAATAGATGCCCGACCGCTTAAGCGGACCAGACACCCACAGGAAAGGCTGCTCTTTGGCAGCTATGTAATTCCATGTGGGTATCTCGTACCCCTTTAATGGTCAAGGGATAGTGTAGCCAACCTCGAGCTTAATTGCGAGCATAAATACAGAGCAATCCGTAAACGTGCGCAGGCGCTCCATAAACCTATATATATTTGTGGGACGAGCTTGAAAACACACGCACGAGCTGGCATAATCCCCTCTGCTGCACGCAAATCGGATCTACGTCCAGGGCCGTAGCGTGGGCACTATCGCCAAAAGAGGAATATCTCTGTGTAGATTGCGCACAGGGAGCGACTTCTGTGCTATAGTTCAGGCTTGTTTGTTAACGCGACATGTTCGTTTGTCGCCCAAGGAGGGTCAGTTATGTCCAAAGTTTGCGAAGTTTGCGGTAAGCACCCCGTTGCCGGTCGCTCCATCAGCCACTCTCACCGCGTCACCAACCGTAAGTTCCGCCCCAACATCCAGCGCGTCTACGTCGTCGTCGATGGTCACCGTCGCAAGATGAACGTTTGCTCCACCTGCCTTAAGTCTGGCAAGGTTGCGCGCTCCTAAATAAGGTCTTACCAACAAGTACCTCGGACTCTCCGGGTCAAAGACCTCGCGTTCATATAGAACTTACCAAAGGCGTCCTCCCCCACGGAGGGCGCCTTTTTTGCACTCATTGGGGACAGACTTACATGAGTGTTTTCACGCATTGGGGACAGACTTAGATGAATGCTTTCCTAAGCTCACAGTGCATCGATCGGCCCCAATCCATACCTCAGGCCGCCTCGTTCCAGCCTGTGGTGGCCTTGGTTACGCTTGTAGCGCCGATACCGGTGATACGGGCAATTTGCTTGACCGTAAGATGGGCCCGCCTGAGCCTTAGCAGACAGGCATCGCGTTCGGGGCGTGGCAGGGCCTTGAGCAGCGCAGGATCAATGCTCGGCAGGGCCTCGTGTGCGACGGTAAGGGCATCCTCGTCGGGAATCCGTCGACGCGGAAGAATCTCAACTGACCAGATCCGCTCGGCAACTTCCTTAAGATGCTCGCAATAGCGACGGGAACCCCCGACAATATCGAGCATGGGGGCCGCATCGCAGATATCAAAGGGATCGTATCCCAGCTGGTATGCCTTGTAGCTTGACCAGCGGTAGGCATCAAGCGAGTCGAGCGCACCTTTCACGGGATTGAGATGGATATAATCGAGCAACTGCACCGCCTGCGTGTCCGACTCGACCGCGACCCGCGAATAGCGATTATCAAACAGGTGGCCCGTTCTTCCGGTTTTCCCATTGAAATACTTGGCATAGGCCGTCAGCGCGCACTGCATTGCCTTTGAAAGGTTGTCAAATGGGTCATCAACCATCAAATGGAAGTGGTTGTCCATAAGGCACCAGGCCAACACCGCCACGTCATGGCAAGCAAACCTGTCCGAGATGTCCGATAAGAAACGATAGCGGTCGGAGTCATCTTCAAAAATAATCTGTTTGGAATTGCCGCAGTCATAGACGTGGTAATAGCCGGTGAGCGAAACGGCGCGGGCGCATCGGGGCATAATCTCTCCTTTCAAAACTGTACAGGCAACACCTAAAAGGAGAGAAGCAACGCGAAATGCTGAGCCTGTGACCTATTTATATACAATGAACGACAAAAACATGCCCAAAACGACAAAATGACAAATCGATGTCTGTCCCAAATGAGTGAAAGCACTCATGTAAGCCTGTCCCCAATGAGCGGGGCGATGCAGCAGGCAGATAATTAGTTGAAACGTTTCAGTTTATTGAAGCGTTTTAGTGTGCCTTTTACGGGAATCTTACCGTTTACCGAATTATTTCTTGCTATCATGCAAGACGTAGGGTAAATCTCCGATCGCAAGGAGACACAAATGGTGAAAAAGTCACCGGAAAACACTACTCCCGCAATTGTGGACAACGTAGAGGCGCTTGAGGCTAAGCTCGCTCAGATGCGAGAGGCCCAGGCGCTTTTTGCTACGTACACGCAGGAGCAGGTCGACAAGATCTTCTATGAGGCCGCCATGGCCGCCAACAAGGCTCGTATCCCGTTGGCGAAGATGGCCATCGAGGAGACCGGCCGCGGCGTTCTTGAGGACAAGGTCATCAAGAACCACTACGCCGCAGAGTACATCTACAACGCTTACAAGAACACCAAGACCTGTGGTGTCCTGGAGCGCGACGAGGCCTACGGCATCACCAAGATCGCCGAGCCCATCGGCATCGTGGGCGCCGTCATCCCGACGACCAACCCCACCTCCACTGCGATCTTCAAGACGCTGATCAGCCTGAAGACCCGCAACGCCATCATCATCTCCCCGCACCCGGCTGCCGCCAAGTGCACCATCGCCGCCGCTAAGCTCGTGCTTGACGCCGCCGTCAAGGCCGGTGCCCCCGAGGGCATCATCGGCTGGGTCGATGTCCCCTCCATCGAGCTGACCAACATGGTCATGCGCGACGTCGACATCATCCTCGCCACCGGTGGCCCGGGCATGGTCAAGGCCGCCTACTCCTCGGGCAAGCCCGCCTTGGGCGTTGGCGCCGGTAACACCCCGGTCGTCATCGACGACACCGCCGACGTGCTGCTCGCCGTCAACTCCATCATCCACTCCAAGACCTTCGACAACGGCATGATCTGCGCTTCCGAGCAGTCCGTGACCGTCATCGACACCATCTATGACCAGGTTAAGGCCGAGTTCCAGAAGCGCGGCTGCTACTTCGTCAAGCAGGGTGCCGAGATGGAGGCCCTGCGTGCCGCCATGTTCAAGAACGGCGCCCTCGATCACCGCATTCCCGGCATGGCTGCCGCCAAGATCGCCGAGCTCGCCGGCATCGAGGTTCCCGCCAAGACCAAGATCCTGATCGCCGAGGTCACCTCCACCGACCCCGCCAAGGAAGAGTTCTCCCACGAGAAGCTCTCCCCGGTCCTGGCCATGTATCACGCCAAGGACTTCCAGGAGGCCGTCGACAAGGCCGAGCACCTGGTGCTCGCCGGTGGCCCGGGCCACACCGCCTCTCTGTACGTGCACCCCGCCCAGGCCGAGAAGATCAGTCTGTTCGAGCACGTCATGAAGGCCTGCCGTATCGTCATCAACACCCCGTCCTCGCACGGCGGCATCGGTGACCTGTACAACTTTGGCATGAAGCCGTCTCTGACCCTGGGCTGCGGCTCCTGGGGCGGCAACTCCGTCTCCGAGAACGTTGGGGTGAAGCACTTGATCAACGTTAAGACTGTGGCCGAGCGCCGTGAGAACATGCTGTGGTTCCGCGCTCCCGAGAAGGTCTACTTCAAGAAGGGTTCCACGCCCGTCGCCCTCGACGAGCTCGGTACCGTCATGGGCAAGAAGCGCGCCTTCATCGTCACCGACCAGTTCCTCTTCAAGAATGGCAACACCCGCGCCATCGAGGCCAAGCTCGACGAGATGGGCATCGCCCACGACTGCTTCTACGACGTCGAGCCCGATCCGTCGCTGCAGTGCGCACGTCGCGGCGCCAAGCAGATGGCTCTCTTTGAGCCTGACGTGATCATCGCCGTCGGCGGTGGCTCCGCTATGGACGCCGGCAAGATCATGTGGATGATGTACGAGCACCCCGAGTGCAAGTTTGAGGACATGGCCATGGACTTCATGGACATCCGCAAGCGTATCTTCACTTTCCCCGAGATGGGCAAGAAGGCCTACTTCGTCGCCGTCCCGACCTCTTCGGGTACCGGCTCCGAGTGCACGCCGTTCGCCATCATCACCGACAAGGAGACCGGCATCAAGTGGCCGCTCGCCGACTACGCGCTGCTCCCCAACATGGCTATCGTCGACGCCGACAACTGCATGACCGCCCCGCGCGGCCTGACCGCTGCCTCCGGCATCGACGTCATGACCCACGCCATCGAGTCCTACGTCTCCATCATGGCTTCCGACTACACCAAGGGCCTCTCCGAGCGCGCTGCTAAGCTCGTCTTCGAGAACCTGCCCTCCAGCTTCACGAACGGCGCCAAGGACCCGCATGCCCGCGAGGAGATGCACAACGCCTCTTGCATGGCCGGTATGGCCTTCGCCAACGCCTTCCTGGGCCTCAACCACTCCATGGCTCACAAGCTCGGCGCCTTCCATCACCTGCCCCACGGCCTCGCCAACGCCGTCATCCTGACCCGCGTTATGCGCTACAACGCCGCCGAGGCTCCCGTCAAGATGGGTACCTTCTCCCAGTATCCTTACCCCAACGCGCTGCACAACTACGCCGAGATGGCCAAGTACTGCGGCATCGAGGGCAAGGACGACAAGGAGGTCTTCGAGAACTTCATCACGAAGCTCGAGGAGCTCAAGGACTTCATCGGCGTCAAGAAGACCATCGCCGACTACGGTGTTGACGAGCAGTACTTCCTCGACACCCTCGACGAGATGACAGAGCAGGCATTCAACGACCAGTGCACCGGCGCCAACCCGCGCTACCCGCTCATGAGCGAGATCAAGGAGCTCTACCTGGACGCCTACTACGGCCGCGAGCCTCAGGACTACGCCGTCTGCTAGTTTTAGCACGGTTTTTAACGGCGGGGGTGCACGGGTGTTTCACACACCCCCGCCGTCGCTTCTATCGCATCGTTGAAAGGATGCAACCATGCTGCTACCCGATTCCAAGACCGAGCTCGTCCGCCGTGGCAACAAGGTCGTTTACGACCTGGGCGACAAGATCGTCAAGGTCTTTAACGAGACCAAGCCTGTCTCCGACGTGTTCAACGAGGCTTTGAATCTTGCCCGCATCAATGAGTGCGGCATCCGCAGCCCCAAGGCTCTCGAGGTTTCCCAGCTCGAGAACGCCAACGGCTGGGCGCTCGTGACCGAGAAGGTTCCGGGCACCACCCTTGCCGAGAAGATGACTGCCGAGCCCCAGCGCTTTGGTGAGTATCTCGAGATGTTCGTCGACCTCCAGATCGAGATCCACGGCTACACCTCCCCGCTGCTCAACCGTCAGCGCGACAAGTTCGCCCGCATGATCGACAGCCTTGATCAGCTCAATGCCACCACGCGCTACAACCTTCAGGAGCGTCTGGACGGCATGACCAAGGAGTTCAAGGTCTGCCACGGCGACTTCAACCCCTCCAACGTCATCGTCGGCGACGACGGCCAGCTCTATGTGTGCGACTGGGCACACGCCACCCAGGGCTCCCCTGCTGCCGACGTTGCCACCACCTACCTGCTCTTCGCCCTCAACAGCAAGGATCAGGCTGAGGCCTACCTGGAGCTCTACTGCGACCGCGCTGACATGCCCATGCAGGTCGTGCGTCAGTGGACGAGCATCGTCGCCGCTTCCGAGCTCGCTCGTAAGCGCAACGTGAACGATGAGTTCCTGAAGAACTGGATCGACGTCGTCGATTATCAGTAATATCTGAGCGATTTATTTCGCATCGGAGGCACAAGAAAACCCCGCAGCTCATATGGGCTGTGGGGTTTTCCTTTTAGATATCGAGGATGCCACAAGATAAAAGGACGGCCCCACATCTCCCCGATCTGGAGAAATGTGGGGCCGTCCCGTATATCGAACTACAAGCGAAATCGTCGATTAACGGCGGGCCGCCTTAACAAGCTCGGCAACCTTGGCGACGACCTCGTCGATCGCCACGTCCTCACGCTCGCCCGTGGCACGGTCCTTGAGCTCCACAGTACCATTCTTGAGGCCGCGCTTACCCAGAACGACCTGATACGGGAAGCCCATGAGGTCGTTATCGGCAAACTTAAAGCCGGGACGCTCGTCACGGTCATCGACGACAACCTCGATACCCTCGGCGCACAGGCCCTCGACGATTTGGTCGCAGACGGTTGCGCACTCCTCCTTCTTGGGATCGAGCGGAATCACCGCGACCTCGTACGGGGCAACGGAGACCGGCCAGACGATGCCGTGTTCGTCGTTGTGCTGCTCCACGACGGCAGCAAGCGAGCGGGACACACCAACGCCGTAGCAACCCATGATGAGCGGCTTCTCCTTGCCGTCCTCGTCCATAAAGGTGGCACCCATGGCCTCGGAGTACTTGGTGCCCAGCTGGAACACCTGAGAGACCTCGATGCCGCGGGCAGCAGAGAGCGGCTTGCCGCAGTGCGGACAGGGATCGCCGGCAACGACAGTAACCAGGTCGGCCCACTCATCGACGGTAAAGTCTCGCTCGGGGCAGGCACCGGTAAAGTGATAATCGACCTCGTTGGCACCGCAGGCCCACTGCTTGGACTCGCGCAGGCTCTCGTCACACACCAGACGGATGCCCTCGGGCAAGTTAACCGGTCCGATAAAGCCCTTGTGCAGACCGTTCGCCTGAAGCTCCTCGTCGGTCATCATGCGATAGCCCTTGCCAAAGACATGCTCGGCCTTGCAATCGTTGAGCTCGTGGTCGCCCGGGACAATGGCCACGACGGGCTTGCCCTCGGCGTCGATGAGTGCCAGAGACTTGCGCGTGCCGTTCTCGGGGAAGCCGAAGAACTTTGCAACGGCCTCGATGGTGCCCATGCCCGGAGTCTCGACCTTGGTAAGCGCACCGTCGCCAGGACCCTCGGTCACAACGACCTTGGTGCTTGCGGCCTCATCGTCGGCTGCAAAGCCGCAATCGTCGCAGTAGACGAGCGAAGCCTCGCCGGCGTCAGCCAAAGCCATGTACTCGACGGAGGTATCGCCACCGATCTCGCCGGAGTCGGCGACAACGGGCAGAGCCTTGATGTAGCAGCGCTCGCAGATGTTGGCGTAGGCCTGCTTCATCTTGTCGTACTCCTCCTGCAGACTCTCCTGCGTGGCGGAGAAGCTGTAGGCGTCCTTCATGATGAACTCGCGGCCGCGCATCAGGCCAAAGCGGGGACGGAACTCATCGCGGAACTTGTCCTGAATGTGGTACAGGTTGACGGGCAGTTGCTTATAGGAGCGCAGCTCGTTGCGCACCAGGGCAGTCACGGTCTCCTCGTGGGTGGGGCCCAGCACGAACTCGCGACCATGACGGTCGTCAAAGCGCACAAGCTCCTTGCCATAGGCATCGATACGGCCGGACTCACGCCACAGCTCGGCATCGACCATAATGGGCATCATGAGCTCCTGGGCGCCGGCGGCGTCCATCTCATCGCGCACGATATTCTCGATCTTGCGGATCGAGCGCCAAGCAAGCGGCAGGTAAGAATACAGACCGGCGGCCTCCTTGCGGATCATGCCGGCACGGAGCAGCAGGCGGTGGCTGGCGAGCTCAGCGTCCGCCGGATCCTCTTTAAGCGTCGGCGCATAGAGCTTAGACATATACATTGCTCGGGTCATTTATTTCTCCTCAATAAGTTTGTCGACCTCGGCCATAAGCGCGTCGACAATTTGATCCTCAGCTACTTTACCAATGATCTGGCCATGCGAAAAGAGCAGGCCCTGACCACGTCCGCAGGCAACACCCAGGTCGGCGTCAGATGCCTCTCCGGGGCCGTTGACCGCACATCCCATCACGGCGATCGAAAGCGGCGCGGAATAGTTCTTAAGCCGCTCGGTGACCTCCTCGGCGATGGGAATCAGGTTAACCTGGCAGCGGGCGCACGTGGGGCACGAGACAATCTCGGGACCACGGCGACGCAGGCCCAGCGACTGTAGAATTCCCCAGGCGACCGGCGGCTCCTCAACCGGATCGGCCGTGAGCGACACACGCATGGTGTCACCGATGCCTTCGGAAAGCAAGATACCCAAGCCTACAGAGCTCTTGATGGTGCCCTGAAGCTTGGTTCCCGCCTCCGTCACGCCCAGGTGGAGCGGAACATGCGGTATCTCGCGCGACAGGGCGCGATAGGTATCAAGTGTCGTCTGTACGCTATGGGCCTTGGCGGATAGCACGATGTTGGTAAACCCACGGTCCTCAAAGTGCCGCACAAAGCGATCGCTCGACATCACGAGCTTTTCGGGCTGCGTGAGGTCGTCGCGCTCGGCAATATCTTGCTCAAGCGAGCCCGCGTTCACGCCAATGCGAATCGCGCAGCCCGCGGCACCCGCGGCATCGATGACGGCATCGACCTTAGCCCAATCGCCGATATTGCCGGGGTTGATGCGCAGCTTAGAGGCACCAGCCTCGACAGCGCCAATGGCAAGCTTATGGTTAAAATGGATATCGGCGACGATTGGTACCGGAGACTCGGCACAAATCGTGCGAAAGCCCTCGAGCGCAGCCTCGGTAGGCACGCTCACGCGCACGATATCGCAGCCAGCCTGCGCCAACGCGCACACTTGCGCAAGCGTTGCCTGGGCATCAGCGGTATCGGTGCAGGTCATAGATTGGACCACCACCGGCGCGCCGCCACCGATCTGCACGCCGCCCACATGCACGGGGCGCGTCAGCTCGCGAGGCAAAGGATGGGATAAAGACAATCCAAACACTCCCCTACAAAATAAATCGAAGGATGTCGGAACGAAGCATATAGACAAACAGCAGCGCAAAGAGCGCGATGCCCACATAGCTCACAATCGTCTGGACCTTGAGCGGAAGCTCGCGGCCCGCAATCTTCTGAATGATCTCGATGACTAGCTTGCCGCCATCGAGTGGCGGGATGGGCAGCAGGTTCATAAAGCCAAGCGAGAATGAAATGAGGGCGGCAAACGAAAGGAACGTGGCAGGGCCGGCAGCAGCAGCCTGTGAGGACATAACGCTAATACCCACGATCGAAGAGGACTGATCGAGAATCTCCATCGTATGCTGCGGCTGGAGCAGGCGCATCACGCCCTCCGCTGTCTGCACAACATAGGAGAACGACAGGCGAGCCGACGTGATGGGGTCTAAACGGACCACCTGCGTAGAGGCATACACACCTAGGCGATCGTCCTCTTTGAGCGCAACCGTGGTCGAATGCTGCTTGCCGTCACGCTCGTACTCAATGGCGATATCGTCCTTACCGGCAGCCTTGCCGATGGCATCGTAAACGTCCATCCAGGTAGAGCACGATACTCCGTCGACCGAAAGAATCGCGTCGCCGCCCTCGATTCCCGCCGAGGCGGCAATCGAGCCTTCGTCAACCTGGCCAATCACATTGGTATCCACCGGCACGGTGACACCTGCGATGGAATAGATGCTCATAAGGAGCAAAAAACCCGTCAGGATATTGACGATAATGCCCGCAAGCAGCATAAAGGCACGCTTGACAAAGCCCTGGCCCAAATAGGTGTGCGAGCGCTCGCGCGCAAGGAATTCGGCCTCGTCGCACGGCAGTTCCCATACATCGCCCTCGGCAGTCGCATGCCCGCGATCGAACCGACGGCCGTCAAAGGTGGTATAACCCGCCGCGTCACGCGGCAGAGTCTGGTACTTGGTGGGATAGTAGCTGGGCGAAGGCTTTTCCCCTTCTTCATACCAGGGAGCGATAGAGCCCCAGCCCAACAGCAAAGCACAGGCCTCGAGCACATCCTCCTCGGACAGCTCGAGCTCGACGGCAAGATCGGCCACCGTCACCCGGCCGTGGCGATAGATGGCCGCGAGCACGCGATCGGCACACGAGACGTCGGTCGGATCCATACCGCAGATGGCAGCGTAGCCACCCAGCAGCAGCGGGGTCACGCCAAACTTGGTTCCAATGCGACGCGACGTGTAATGGATGTCAAAGCGGCACGGCAGACCCAAAAAGAACTCGGTCACACGGACGCCGCAGGCACGCGCCGCCAAAAAGTGGCCGCCCTCGTGCAAAAACACGAGGACGGAAAGCATCAGCAGGCCCCAAAAGACCGATGAGAGAACGCTCAGAACAGTATCCATAAAACGAAAAAGCAATCCTTATGGGTTAGGAACGAGTTGCGGCGAGCACCTGCGCAGCCTTTTCACGCGCCCACGCATCGATGTCGCGAAGCTGCTCAAACGAATCGACCACCTGCATATCGTGGGCGTCCATGCAGGATTCCACAATGCGATCGATATCGGTAAAGCTGCAGCCATCGTGCAGGAAGGCATCGACGGCGACCTCGTTGGCGGCATTGAGCACGCACGGCATGGTGCCACCCGTCTTGCCGGCACGCTCGGCCAGTGCCAGACAGCGGAAGGTATCCATGTCGGCAGCATCAAACGTGAGCTGCCCCAGCTCGCGGAAATCGATACGAGGCGCCGGAGTATCCCAACGCTCGGGATACGAGAACGCGAACTGGATGGGAATACGCATGTCGGATGCACCGAGATGCGCCATCACGGAGCCGTCGGCGAACTCGACCATAGAGTGAATCTTGGACTGACGCTGCACGACCACGTTAATGAAATCGAGGTCGCAGTTAAACAGATGCATGGCCTCAATGCGCTCCAGACCCTTGTTCATGAGGGTGGCGGAGTCAATGGTAATCTTGGCACCCATGGCCCACGTGGGATGCGCGAGGGCATCGGCACGCGTCACGCGATCGAGCTCGTCGCGCGTGCGGCCAAAGAACGGACCGCCCGAGCAGGTGAGCCAAATGCAGTGGGCCTCGCGCGGGTTCTCCCCCAGATAGCACTGGTAGATGGCGGAATGCTCAGAGTCGACCGGAATAAGCTGGCCCGGTTGTGCCAACGGCATAAGCAAGTCGCCACCGACGACGAGGGACTCCTTGTTGGCAAGGGCAAGGCGCTTATTCGAGGTCAAGGCCGCATGGCTCGCCTCGAGACCGGCGGCGCCCACAATAGCGACAAGCACGCAGTCGACATCGTCGCGATGCGCGAGCTCGCAAACCGCCTGCGCGCCAACGCCGAGCTTCGTCCCCTCGGGCAACTCCTGCAGCACGGCGTCATCGCCATGATCGACATCGGCCACGGCAACCGCCGGAACCGAGAACTCGCGGGCAGCGGCAACGAGCTCGGAGGTACTGGAGTTAACGGACAGCGCCGTCACCTGCAGGCGATCGGCATGCTGGCGGCACACATCGAGCGCCTGGGTGCCGATAGAGCCCGTACAACCCAGGATGGCAACGCGAAGGCGTCCATCGGGGCCATACGTCGTCTGGAAGGACATTACAGCACGCCTCCGATCATCAGCAACAGCTGCGCGGTGATGCAGCCGAAGATAAGCGAATCGCTACGATCGAGCATTCCGCCGTGGCCCGGGATAAGGTTGCCGGAATCTTTGACGCCCACACCGCGCTTGATGCGCGACTCGATAAGGTCGCCGATAACGCCCAGAATGGACACGACCACGCCGCACAGCAGCGCATAGGGCAGGCTGAGCTTGTAGAAGTGCGTCGCCCACAGGATGAGCCAAATCAAAACCGAGCCCAAGATGCCGCCGGCAAACCCCTCCCAGCTCTTTTTGGGGGAGATCTTGGGAACCATCTTGTGCTTGCCGATACGGCTGCCCACGATGTAGGCAAACGAATCGGAGACCCAAAGGGACGCGCAAACGCCCACTGAAAGCAGGGCGCCGGCAAAACCGGGCACGGCATCGCGCAGCAGCACGATAGCCGACAGCATAAAGCCAGTGTAGATGGGACCCATGAGCGTCACGGCCACATCAGAGATGCGGGTACGCGGCGACCAGACATACCAAATGCCCACAGCGAGCATCAAGGCAAAAAGCAGGGCATTCAGCAACATCGAATCGCCCAACGCCGACAGCGGAAAGAGTACGGCGGCAGCGATACCCATGCGTTCGTTAGCCATCTTGCCATCGAGCCTTGTCATACGGAAAAACTCATAGCAGCACAGACCGCTCATGACAGAAACAAAGATGGCCGTGGGCACGATACCCAAAACCAGGCACAGGATAAAGACAACGGCGTAGACGATACCGGCGGCGGCACGGGTAATAAAGCCCGCCAGCCACGAACCGGTGCCGCTCTTCGCTGCAGGTGCTCCCGCAGCGGCAGCCTTGCGCGCAGGCGCCGCGGAAACTGGCGTCTTGGGAGCAGATGCCTTGGGACGATCGGACACGATTAAGCCTCCTCGGTCTTGCTCAGTCCACCAAACCTACGGTCACGGCCCTGATAGGCCAAAATGGCGTCGACAAGGCCCCAACGATCAAAGTCGGGCCAATAGGTATCGGTGACGTAGAATTCGGAATAAGCCACCTGCCACAGCAGATAGTTCGAAAGGCGCAGCTCACCAGAGGTGCGAATCACAAGTTCGGGATCGGGAAGACCGGCGGTATAGAGGTGGGAAGCCACCATGTCGTCATCAATTGCGGCAGGATCGATCTTACCGGCGGCAGCGTCGGATGCGATCTGACGGACAGCGCGGGTAATCTCGGCACGCGCGCCGTAGTTGACGGCAAGCGCCAGCGTCATACCGGTGTGATCGGCGCACTCGGCAAGACCGCGCTCAAAAACGTCGCGAGTCTTCTTGGGCAGCGCGGAAATGTCACCCAAAAAGACTACGCGCACATTTTCGCGCTTCAGAAGCGGCAGCTCGTCGATAAACGTCTTGGCAAACAGGTGCATCAGAACGTTGACTTCGTGCTGCGGTCGATTCCAGTTTTCGGTCGAAAATGCATAGGCCGAAAGCACGTCGACGCCCAGGCGCACGCAGGCGGTAATGATCTCGCGCAGCGAGACGATACCCGCCTTGTGGCCCTCGGTGCGTGCAAGACCGCGCGACGTGGCCCAACGACCGTTGCCGTCCATGATGCACGAGATATGGTGCGGAATGTTATTGAGGTCAAGGTCGGAAAAACCGACGCCCGCAGGGGCGTCGGCAAAGTACTCGACCAGTTTATGCTCGTCGTATTGCACCTTAGATCTCCATGACCTCGGCTTCTTTTTCCTTCAGAAGCTCCTCGACCTTGGCGACATACTCATCGGTATGCTTCTGGACCTTGGCCTGCTCGCGACGTACGTCGTCCTCGGTGAGCTCCTCATCGCGCTCGAGCTTGTTGTTGAAGTCGCGACGGATGTTACGGATAGACACCTTGGCCTGCTCGGCGTACTCGCGGCACTCCTTGACGAGCTCGCGACGGCGCTCCTCAGTGGGAGCCGGGAACGGAAGACGAACGACGGTGCCATCGGAGTTGGGGGTAATACCCAGATCGGAAGCGCCGATGGCCTTGACGATAGCATTGATGAGCGCCTTATCCCACGGCTCGATGAGCAGCATGTGAGCCTCGGGGGTCTTGACGGCGGCAACCTGCGTGACCGGCGTGGGGACACCGTAATAATCGACGGTGATGTCGGACAGAATGTTGGCGTTGGCACGACCGGTACGGACCTTGGAGAAGTTATGCTTGAGGGACTCGAGCGACTTGTCCATATGGGCGGTGATGTTCTCTGCCATGCTTAATCCTCCTGATAGACGAGCGTGCCGACGGGCTCACCCGCGAGCGCGCGCTTGACGGTGTCCTCGCCATCGATGTTGAGGACCAAAATAGGCATACGGTTATCCTGGCACAGGGCCGTAGCTGTGGAATCCATAACCTGCAGACCGCGAACGAGAACCTCGTGATAGGTAATCTTGTCAAAACGGACGGCATCGGCGCACTTGACGGGATCCTTGTCGTAGATGCCGTCAACCTTGGTGGCTTTAATCAGAATCTCGGCGCCGATCTCGCACGCACGAAGAGCCGCGGCGGTGTCGGTCGTAAAGTACGGATTGCCCGAACCGGCGGCAAAAATAACGACGTTGCCCTTGGAAAGGTGGTTGATGGCGCGACGGCGAATATAGGGCTCGCAGATCTCGTTCATCTGGATAGCGCTCATCACACGGCAGGGAACGTCGTTATGCTCGAAAGCATCCTGCAGGGCGAGCGCGTTCATAACGGTCGCGAGCATGCCCATGTAGTCGGCCTGAGCACGCTCCATGCCACCGGCAGCGCCTGCCATGCCGCGGAAAATATTGCCGCCGCCGACAACGACGCCGACCTCATGGCCAACGGCGAGCAGCTCCTTGACCTGCTTGGCAAGATGATCGGTAACCTTGGGGTCGATGCCATATTGGCCGTCGCCCATCAGCGCTTCGCCGGAAAGCTTAAGAAGCACTCGTTTATATCGGATGTCGGACAAAGCGATCCTCCTTTAATTAGACTCTCAATATGATATCAAAGGCTCTGATAAGAGCCATGAAAAAGCAGGCTGTGAGTAAAACCCACAGCCTGCTCATTACCAGCTACAAGATCTTATTTACTCGCCACGGACCAGACGGTCAAAGGCAACGACGGTAATGGTGTCGCCGAGCTCCTTGGAGACCTGCTCAGCGTACTTCTTGATGGTGAGGGAGCTGTCCTTGATGAACTCCTGCTCGGTGAGCACGGACTGCTTGTAGAACTTCTCCAGACGGCCAACAGCCATCTTCTCCTGGATAGCCTCGGGCTTGCCGGACTCGGCAGCCTGGGCCATGTAGATCTGCTTCTCGTGCTCGACGGTCTCGGCCGGAACCTGATCGCGGGTAGCGCAGATCGGGGCGACGGCGGCAACCTGAAGGGCAACATCGTGAGCGAAGGTCTTGAAGGACTCAGCCTGAGCGGTCTCGGCCTTCTCGAAGGCGAACTCGACGAGGACGCCGATCTTACCACCCATGTGGATGTAAGAAGCGAGCGCGCCGTTCTCGGCCTTGCGGGCAGCGAAGCGGGAGATCTTCATGTTCTCGCCCATGATGTGAATCATCTCGGTGAGCTCGGAGGAAACGGTCTCCTCGCCCATCGGCTTCTCGAGCAGAGCGTCGACGTCAGCAGGCTCGGTGGTAGCGACAACCTCAGCGACCTTAGAAGCAAAGCCGGTGAACTTGGCGTTGGAGCCAACGAAGTCGGTCTCGCAGGAGAGCTCGAGCAGAGCACCGGTCTTGCCATCCTCGGAGACGAACGCGGCGACAGCGCCCTCGTTGGTCTCACGGCCAGCCTTCTTGGCAGCCTTGGCAAGACCGTTCTTACGCAGAACGTCGACAGCGGCGTCCATGTCGCCGTCAGCCTCGACGAGAGCCTTCTTGCACTCCATCATCGGGGAGTCGGTCATCTCGCGGAGCTGCTTGACCATAGCGGCGGTAATCTGGGCCATTGTGGTTCCTTTCAAAGAGATGAAAAAGAATTAACTAAGACTGATTTACTCGGCCTTGGGCTCAGCGGCCATCTCGGCCTCGGAGACCTGCTCCTTGCCGGAGCCAGCGAGGCAGGCGTCAGCCATGAGCTCGCACATAAGGGTGACAGCGGAGATAGCGTCATCGTTGCAGGGGATGCCGTACTCGACCTCGTCGGGATCGGAGTTGGTGTCGATCAGAGCGACGACGGGGATGTTCAGGCGCTGAGCCTCCTTGATGGCGTTCTCCTCGCGCTTGGTGTCGATGACGAAGAGAGCCTGGGGCAGACCCTTCATGTCGCGGGCACCACCGAGGTTGGTCTGGAGCTTGGTGAGCTCCTTGCCGAGCACAGCCTGCTCCTTCTTGGGGAGCACTGCCATGCGGCCGTCCTCGACCATGGCCTCGAGCTCCTCCATGCGGTTGATGCGGGAGCGGATGGTGACGAAGTTGGTCAGCATACCGCCGAGCCAACGCTGGTTGATGTAAGGCATGTTGGCGCGCTCAGCAGCGTTCTTGACGGCCTCCTGAGCCTGCTTCTTGGTGCCGACGAATAGCACATTGCCGCCCTTGGCGACGTTCTTGACGAAGGTGTAGGCCTGATCGGCGTCGAGGATGGTCTGCTTGAGGTCGAGGATGTAGATGCCGTTGCGCTCACCGAAGATGAACGGCTTCATCTTGGGGTTCCAGCGACGGGTCTGGTGACCGAAGTGGCAGCCGGCCTCGAGCAGGGTGCGGATATTAATCTTGGTAGCCATGTTAAACCTCCTGTGGTTTGCCTCCGCGCGGGGTCATCCTCCAAAACCAACCCGGACATGTGCTACCAAAGCCCGGGCACCACGGTATGAAGTAGCCGCGCGTGCGTGATAAAAACCTGTTGCCGTGAAGCAACCCGATGAATGATAGCAGGAATGCATCTTCCTGCCAACCCGCAATCAAAACCACACACCTGAGCGCGGCGCGGGACGTCCCAGCCACTATTCGCCTCGGGGATGGGCTTGAGCCACGGCACGTTTGAGCCGATCGGGCGTGAGATGCGTGTAGATCTGCGTCGTGGACAGGCTCGCATGACCCAGCAGCTCTTGAACCGAGCGCAGGTCCGCGCCGCCCTCGAGCAAGTCGGTCGCAAAGGTATGGCGCATCGCATGCGGGGCGATGTCGGCCGGAATGCCGGCGAGCGTCGCCAGCATATGAAACCGCCGCCTGAGCATGGCGGCACTCATGCGATTACCGCGCGCCGATATAAGCAGAGGATGCGGCCCGGTAGCGGGGTCACGGCGCTTTGCCTGAGCGAGCAACTCCGGCCGCCCCTCCTCAATATAGAGACGCGTCGTCTCGAGCGCACGACGATACAGAGGGACGATACGTTCTTTGCTCCCCTTGCCCCACAGGCGCAGCGTGCGTTCGGACCACGCAATGGACTCCACATTGAGTGCTGCGAGCTCAGAGATACGGGCGCCCGAGGCATAGAGCAGCTCGAGCATCGCCGCATCGCGCAGTCCCGCGGGTGTTGAGGTATCAGGCGTCTTGAGCAGCGCCTCCACCTGTTGGGTCGTCAGCACACCGGGTAGATCGCGCGGGAGCTTGGGCGAGGAAATTGCCGAGACCACATCGCCCTCCACGACCCCCTCGGCAGCCATCCATCGATAGAGCGATCGGATAGCCGACAGATGCGCCGCAAGCGTTCGGGGAGCCACCCGCTCACGCGAAAGCTCGGCAAGATAGCGACGAATGGTGCGCACGTCGGCAGCGAAAGCATCGATATCCTCGCGCTCGCACCAGGCAGCAAAGCGCTCCAGCCTCGAGCCATAGGCCGTCACCGTATTGGGAGAAAGCCCCTCGACACGTGCGATATAGGCGATAAACGAGTCGACGGTGTCGTACAGGTCAAAGGCTATGACCGGTCGCCTCCAAACAGATCGGGGCGAGTGGCCAGATAGGCATCAAGGGCCTCGAGCGCACGGTCCGCATAGGCCTGGTAGCGGTCGCGCTTGCTGCGGCGCTTACCATCCTCGAGTGGCGGCACCAGGCCAAAGTTGACATGCATAGGCTGATAGCCCACGGTGGCAGGATCGGTCGCATAGCCCACGAGCGCGCCCAAAGCACCCACGCGCGGCAGCTCGACGGGAGCGGCCCCGACAGCCTCGGCATAGGTGTTGAGTGCCGCGAGCAGACCTGTCGCCACGGCTTCCATGTACCCCTCGGTGCCGGTGATCTGACCGGCCAGGCGCACGCCGGTACCAGGCACGGCAAAGGTGCCATCGAGCACGTGCGGCGCATCGACAAAGGTATTGCGGTGCATGACACCGTAGCGAAAGAACTCAGCGTTCTCCAGGCCCGGCACCATATGGAAGACGCGCTTCTGTTCGCCAAAGGTCAGGTTGGTCTGGAAGCCCACCAGGTTATAGGCGGTCTTCTCCTTGTTCTCGGCACGCAGCTGAATCGCCGCCCAGGGACGACGACCGGTTCGCGGGTCGGTGAGGCCGACGGGCTTCATGGCGCCAAAGCGAATGGCGTCCTTGCCGGTGCGCGCAACTTCCTCGGCAGGCTGGCAGGCCTGGAACAGATCGCCGCCCTCAAAGTCCTTGAGCACCACGCGGTCGGCCGTGGTAAGCGCCTCGATAAAGGCCTCGTACTCTTCCTTGTTGAGCGGAGCGTTGAGATAGTCGCCGCTCCCCTGCTCCTCGTAGCGCGACTGCGAGAACAGCACGTCCATATCGAGCGTGGAGGCATCGACGATCGGCGCCGCGGCATCGAAGAACGCAAGGGCGTCGCCACCGACGAGCTTCATGACCTCTTCGCTCAACGCCGGCGAGCACAAGGGGCCGGCGGCAATGACCACGTGACCTTCGGGAATCTGCGTGACCTCGCCGTGAACGATCTCGATATTGGGACGGGCGGCAACCTCGTCCTCGACAAGCTCGGAAAACTTGACGCGGTCGACCGCCAAGGCGCCACCGGCGGGAACAGCCGCGCGATGGGCGCAATCGAGCAGGACCGAACCCATGCGCTCAAGCTCGGCCTTCAGCAAACCAGCCGCGGAATCCAGACGGGTCGACTTAAACGAATTGGAACAGACGAGCTCTGCCAGGTGATCGGTATGGTGGGCCGGGGAGCTCACCTGGGGGCGCATCTCGCACAGCTTTACGGAAAACCCGCGATCCGCCAGCTGAATCGCGCACTCCGAACCCGCCAGACCGCCACCGATAACCGTCACCTGATCAAACAGCATCTGCAAACACCTTTCTAATTGACATGTTTTCCATTGTGACCGAAGGGTGTCTGGGCGTGAAGAGCAAACTTGGAGGGCGCATACCTTCCATCCATCATGCGCTCGATAAGGCCCTCGAGCTCAAGCGAACCCAGGAGCTTAAGTACGCCAACGGCATCGAGCGAGACGAGTGCCGCGATGTCGTCGACCTTGAGCGGAGAGGCGATGAGTGCATGCATCACGGTCTGCTGTGTTTGATCCAGGTCGGCAATGCCGGGAGCATCGGGGCGCGAGTAGCGCAGGGTGCCGTAGATGCGTGAAATAGCCATCTCGATAGATTCCTCGTCGATGATGCAGCAGGCACCGTTCGCAATGAGGTAATTCGTGCCACGCGACTCGGGCGATAGGATCGACCCCGGCACGGCAAGAAGTTCTCGCCCCAAATCCATAGCAGCCTCGGCTGTAGAAAACGTCCCGGAAGGCATACCCGCCTCGGATACAAAGAGGGCTTGCGACAAGGCCGCGATTACGCGATTGCGGCGCGGAAAGGCAAACTTGCGCGGACCCATGCCCCACGGAGAGATCGACACGACCGCGCCACCCGTATCGAGCGTGCGCGTAATAAGCCCCGCGCTCGAACGCGGGTAGACCACGTCGGCGCCCGTCCCCAGCACCACGACGTGTTTACCGCCAGCGTTGACCGCAGCCCAACCCGAGGCCTGGTCACAACCGACCGCGCCGCCCGAGACTACCGTCACGCCCGCCTCGACCGCCACCTTTGACGCAAGCTCTGCCACGGCAAGACCATACGGCGAGGCCTTGCGCGCGCCGATGATGGAGAGCGCAGGCGTCGAAAGCACCTCGGGGTTGCCGCGCACATAGAGCGTCTGGGGTACATCAGAAAGCTCCAAAACGGTCTCGGGATACAACGTATCACCTGGATGCAGCTCAAAGGTCCCCTCGGCCATCATTGGTCCCTCCTTCCCTGGTACATCGCCGCCTCGAGCACGTGGTCCTGCGTCACATGCTCGCTCTCGGCGACGTCGGCGATTGTACGAGCGATACGCACCAGGCGCACGATACCGCGACCCGTGAGATGTGTGCGCTTCGACAGGCCGAGTACACACTTCTCCGCCGCATCATCGAGCTCAAAGGTCGAAACGACGCCGTCAATGGACCGCGTCTCGTCATCCTCGACCTCGGCATCCGCATCGTCCATACGGGATTCGCGCCAAGCGCGAAAAGCGCGACCGCGCACAACGTAGTCACGTAACTCGGCAGACGACATACCCTCCGCACCCTCGATAATCACTTGGGGGTCGGGACGGGTCACATCGATCATCATGTCGATACGGTCGGCCAAAGGACCGCGCAGCTTTGACCGATAGCGCTCGACCATCGCCGCCGAGCAGCGGCATGGCACCTCACGGTCGCCCAAAAAGCCGCAGGGACAGGGATTGCTCGCAGCCAGCAGCTGAAAGCGCGACGGGAAGGTAAAGGCCCCGTCGACGCGCACGATCCTCACATAGCCGCGCTCGATGGGCTGACGCAGCGTCTGCAGCACACTCGTGGGAAACTCGGCAAGCTCGTCCAAAAAGAGCACGCCGCCATGAGCCAGGCTGATCTCACCCGGATGCACCGGGCGCCCTCCGCCAATGAGGCCAGCCGTTGATATGCTGTGATGGGGACTTCGAAATGGCCGATGACCTGCCAATAAGCCATCGATGTTCTCGCCCAAGACCGAATGGATGCACAGCGCCTCCTGCTGGTCCTCAACGGAAAGCTCGGGCAGGATGCCGGTCATACGACGGGCGAGCATGGTCTTACCCGAACCGGGCGAGCCGATCATGAGCAGGCCGAGCTCGCCAGCGGCCGCAAGCGCCATGCCGCGTTTGGCGACTTCCTGCCCCAGTACGTCGGCATAGTCGAGTTCGGGCTCAAAGGTCGCCTCGAGCACTTCAGAATCCAAGTAGTGCCGCGCGGCATCGCCCATGCCATGGGCAAGCTGAGACAAATGATCGATGAATCCACAATCCACGCCCGCGAGTGGCACATGCTGGTCTGACCTGCCGGCGATAAAAGACAGCCCCATATCACGCGCCAATAGCTGAAACGCCACCTCGCCCTTGACAGGAAGCACCGTACCGTCCAAGCCAAGCTCACCTGCGATAAGACAACGATCGAGGTTGTCGCGGGGAATCTGACCATCGGCCGCCAATACCGCGATGGCGATGGGCAGATCAAAGCCGCTACCGGTCTTGCGAATATCGCCAGGCGCCAGATTGACCGTAATGCCCGAGCGCGGGATTTCAAACCCGGCGGAGCGCATCGCGCAGCGAATACGACCGCGTGACTCCATCACCTCCATACTCGGAATGCCGAGCATCTGAATGCCCGGAACGCCGCCGGCAAGCGAGACCTCGACCGTGACGTGAATCGCCTCGACGCCACGGATGCAGGCCGCGTGAACGGCAAACGTCTCGAACGCCATCACGACACCTGCCAATCGAACGCGTTGTACTGATGCTCGATCTCGGCGATATGCCCGCCGCGAATGGTGACACCCACGGCATCGAAGCGAATCGCCTTGAGCGGATAATGTTCCATGAGATAGCAACTTGCGATGCGGCGATAGCGGCGTTGCTTTCGGGCGTCCACAGCCTCCTCGGGAAAGACCCGCGTGCTGCAATCCGGCGCAACGCGTCTGGTCTTGACCTCGGCCATCACCACGACATCGTCGAGCTCATCGAGCAGCACCAGATCGGCCTCGCCCTCGGAGCAACGATAACCCTGCTCCAGCAAGGTGTAGCCGCGCTCGTTAAAGTAGTCGATGGTGATCAGCTCGCCCAGCATGCCCAGCTCGCGGGGACTGAGCCCCTTGATAAACTCAGGCGTCATCGCCCCGCAGTCGAGCTCGCCGTTTTCCCAACGCTCCTTGAGCTGCTGCGTCTTGCTCTTTTTGCTTGCGGCACTCATGGGGTCTCCTTTCCCGCACGCTGCATTGCCCCGATGATGAGGGCACCTTTCATGCGGGTAAGTACCGGAAGCAAACCAAAAGCTGACCAAATGCCGTCAAAAAACGGGCCGTACGCAGCAATGGTGTTGCATACGGCCCGTTACCAGCAAGTTTATAAAACCCCAGAGGTCCCTGTCTCCACAATTGACCTAGAAAAGGCGCTCAGTCTGCAGAAAGTTTCCGCAAAAGCTCACGCGGTGCAGTGGACAAAGTCCATGTTTGCGAATGGCCTCGATATGCTCGGGGCTTGCATAGCCCTTCGACTCGGCCAGATGGTACTCGGGATACTCGGCGTCGTACTCGACCATCATCTCGTCACGCGTGACCTTGGCCATGATGGACGCCGCGGCGATGCAGGCGATTTTGGCATCGCCCTTCACCACATCGCGCTCGTTAGGAACGGCGCCCAAGGGGTTGCCATCCATGAGGACGCAGTCGGGCTCAAGTCCCGTATCGGCCACGGCGCCCGCAACGGCAGTACGGATAGCACGGGCCATGCCCATTTCATCGATATCCTTCGGCGCGATATGGCAAAAACCGATCGCCGTCGCCACCTCGGCAATCTTCACTGAGAGCAACTCGCGGCGCGCGGGCGTGAGCTTTTTGGAATCGTTGATACCCCAGACGCGCGGCTCCATAGGAAGACAGACGGCGCATACCGTCAAAGGACCGGCCACCGATCCGCGGCCCACCTCGTCGACACCAACGACCACCCCATCGCCGCCAAGCTCATGCATAAGCTCGTACATGTCATTGACGCGCTCGCGCTCGGCAAGCTCTTTGTCATGGCGTTTGAGGGCGCGTTCACAAGCCTTGATCACCTGCTGGCGCGGGTCCTCGCGATAATGCTCCACGAGGGCGGGAATCTCCTCAAACGTAGCGCTCGCCAACTCACCAGCAACCTGCGATGCCGAAACCGAGCTCGTCATGTTGGCCATACCAGGCCCTCCTTGCATGCAAATCAGATAAAAAGAAGGGCCACCCGAAGGTGACCCTTGTGTCCAAACGAGTGGACAGACGCTGCGATCTTCTTAGCGCTTCTCGGGGATGCGAGCAGCCTTGCCCACCTTGTCGCGGAGGTAGTACAGCTTGGCGCGACGGACGCGACCATGACGAACGACCTCGAGCTTGGCGATCTTGGGGCTGTGAAGCGGGAAGGTACGCTCAACACCGACACCGAAGGACATCTTGCGGACGGTGAAGGTCTCGCGGGCACCGGCGCCGGCCATGCGGATGACGTCGCCCTGGAAAACCTGGATGCGCTCGCGGTCGCCTTCCTTAATGCGGTAGTGAACCTTGACGTTGTCGGCGACGCGAACCTGAGGAATGTCCTCGCGGATCTGCTGACGCTCGATTGCGCGGATGTAATCCATGTGCAATTCCTTACTCTTCTAGAGGTGCCGTACCACCTTGGCCGGCACGTAGTTGAACAAACGTATTCGAGTATACACGCGCGGGTTTCTGCTGCAAGAACAATTTTTTGCGCAGACAAAAAGACAAAACCCGCACATGATAACCGCCCGCCTCACGAATGAGACGGGCGGTATGAAGGGGGGGCTACGCTAGGCGTCTAAACGCTAAACGCTAGGCGGAACGCTTGGCCTCGAGCTTGGCCTGGGCGGCAGCCAGACGTGCGAGGGGCACACGATAGGGCGAACAGGACACGTAGTCCACGTCGGCCACGTTAAACAGGCCCTTGATGGACTTGGGGTCGCCGCCGTGTTCGCCGCACACGCCAAAGTGCATGTCGGGATTGGTGGCGCGGCCCTTCTCGACGGCCAAGCGCACGAGCTCCAGCACCGCCGTGTCGATGGTCTCGAAGGGGTTGTCCTTCAGGATCTTCTTGTGCAAGTACAGCGGAATGAACTTGGCCTCGGCATCGTCGCGGGAGAAGCCGAAGGTCGTCTGGGTGAGGTCGTTGGTGCCAAAGCAGAAGAAATCTGCGTGATGGGCGATCTCGTCGGCGACCATGCAGGCGCGCGGCAGCTCGAGCATCGTGCCCACGGGAATGTTGAGCTCGACACCTTCCTCGGAGGAAACCTCGGCGATCACGCGCTCAATGACCTCGCGGGTCTGGACATGCTCTGCCGTGATGGAAACGAGCGGAACCATGATCTCGGGGCGTGGGTCGACACCATCCTTGATAAGGCGGGCAGCAGCCGTGGCCACGGCGCGGACCTGCATGAGCGGCAGATCGCCAAAGACGACGGACAGGCGCACGCCGCGCAGGCCGAGCATCGGGTTGGACTCGACCATGCCGTCAATGCGACGCAGGCGGGCGCGCAGGACGGCAAGCTCTTCCTCGCTGGCGCCAGCGGCTTCCTTCTTGGTGATGGCGACCTCGAGCTCTCGAGGATTATCCAAGAACTCATGAAGCGGCGGATCGAGCAGGCGGACGACCACATCGCGACCGGACATGGTCTTGAACATCGCCAGGAAGTCCTCGGTCTGAACCTTGAGCAGGTCGGCCAGGGCCTGCTGCTTCACGGCCTCATCGTTAGACAGGATAAAGCTCTGGATGATGTTCTTGCGATCGCCCAGGAACATGTGCTCGGTGCGGCACAGACCGATGGCCTCGGCGCCAAACTCGAGTGCGAGCACGGCGTCCTCGGGGTTGTCGGCATTAACGCGCACGTGGTTGGCGTGGCCACCGGTCTCGTCCAGACGAATCTCGTCGGCCCAGGACAGGATAGTGTCCAGATCGCCGGTGAGCTCGGCCGAAACCAGATCAACAGCGCCGTCGACGACGATACCCTGGGTACCGTCGATGGAGATGACATCACCCTCATGCAGCACGCGGTCGCTGCCCTCGATGTGCACGACCTTCTCGGCGGCGTCGATATGGAAGCGTTCGACACCGCAGACGCAGGGCGTACCCATACCGCGGGCGATAACGGCGGCATGGCTCGTCTTGCCACCGTGACTGGTCAGGATGCCCTCGGCGGCAACCATACCCTTCAGGTCGTCGGGGTTGGTCTCCCAGCGAACCAGAATGACCTTGTGGCCCTCGGCGGAACGCGCGACGGCGTCATCACTCGAGAACACGACCTCACCCACGGCGGCACCAGGGCTGGCGTTAAGGCCGCTGGCCAGGGCCTCGTACTTCTTGGAGGCGTCGAACTGCGGGTGCAGGAGCTGATCGAGCTGCGCGGGATCGATGCGGCTCACGGCCTCCTCGCGGGTGATGAGGCCCTCCTCGACCATCTCGATAGCGATGCGCAGGGCGGCGGTAGCAGTGCGCTTGCCCACGCGGGTCTGGAGCATCCAGAGCTTGCCCTGCTCGATGGTGAACTCGATATCGCACATATCGCGGTAATGATCCTCGAGCGTCAGGAACACGCGCTCGAGCTCCTCACCTGCGGACTCGAGGCCCGGGGTGGTCTTGAGGTCGGCAATGGGCTCGGTGTTGCGGATGCCGGCGACGACATCCTCGCCCTGCGCGTTGACCAGAAAGTCGCCGTAGAACTCCTTAGTGCCGTCGGCCGGGTTGCGCGTAAAGGCGACGCCGGTCGCAGAGGTCTCCCCCTTGTTGCCAAAGGCCATGGCTTGGACGTTGACGGCAGTACCGAGCTCGTCGGAGATGCCGTGCTGTTTGCGGTAGATGCAGGCGCGCTCGTTCATCCAGCTGCCAAAGACGGCCTGGATGGCAAGGCGCAGCTGAAGCTCCGGGTCGTGCGGGAAGACGGGCTTGCCGTCAGCGACCTCGAGCTCGGGATACAGGGCAGCCTCGACGTTGTCGGAGAAGATGCCCTTGAAGGTCTCGACGAGTTCCTGCAGGTCCTCGGCCGAAAGCTCGGAATCGACGCGAACGCCGGCGACCAGGCGGGCCTGGGTCAGGGCATTCTCGAACAAGTCGGCATCGACACCCATGACGACGTTGGAGAACATCTGGATAAAGCGGCGGTAGCTATCCCAGGCAAAGCGCGGGTTTTGCGTCTGGGCGATAAGGCCCTGGACGGAATCGTCGTTGAGGCCCAGGTTGAGAACCGTGTCCATCATGCCGGGCATGGAGAACGGAGCGCCCGAGCGGACCGACACGAGCAGCGGATCGGAGGCATCGCCGAGCTTCTTGCCGCAGCGGGCCTCGAGGTCGACCTCGGCGGCAACGATCTCGTCGAGCGCGCCCTCCGGCCACACGTTGCCGGCGCCGGAGTACTCAACGCAAGTCTGGCAGGTAATGGTAAAGCCACCGGGAACCGGCAGGCCGATACGGCTCATCTCGGCAAGGTTAGCGCCCTTGCCACCAAGCACGAAGTTCATGGACTTGTCGCCCTCGGTGATACAGGTGCCCTGGGCGTCGGTTCCAAAACGGTAAACCCTCTTGCAATCGCTCACGATACTTCCCCTTCCATGCGCTTACGCGCACGACCGTGGTAACGAATCGACCCGCCGGATGCAGGCCGTGAGGGAACTATACGGCGGGTTTTGGGCAGGCTTGAGCAGAGGGTGCGCGGTTTGGTAAACGTGCTAAAACTAGCGGTAAACGGTAGGTAAAGGTGGTTACCTTATGAAGATACCAATATAAGAAACTCGCAGGTCAAATACAAGTTAATTGCTAAACCGCTTTACCAATTCAGGCTAATTAGCCACTCCAATGATTTTTTATCCCCGTCCCAGAAAAATCATCACAGAAAGGACTACTGCTGTTGAGCGCGGCGGGCGGCACGGCGGGCTCTTGCCTCTTGAATCTCTTCGAGGTGAGCAATGATCTCGGCAGCGCTTTCCTCGATGGCTTTGCCGTCGGTACGCACAACAAAGCAGCCTAAGCGCTTCATGAGGGCACGAGCTTCCTCAAGCTCGCCGCGCACGCTCTCGGGCTCGGCATAGGAGCCTGCGACGGCGCGGGCGTAGTCGTCGCCCAAGCGGCTATCGCGAATCTCGGAAATCACATCGACGGTCGAAATCAAGCCGAACAGGCGCATCGGGTCAACCTCGTAAATCGACTTGGGCGGCTCCATGCCATGCGCCAGTGGGACATTGGCGACCTTGTAGCCCTGATAGGCTAAATACATCGACAGCGGCGTCTTGGATGTACGCGACACACCCAGCAGCACGATATCGGCACCCGACAGATCGTCGCAACCACGACCGTCATCGTGCTCAACGAAATACTCCATGGCCTCGATACGATGGAAATAGCGGTCATCGGTCTTGTGAATCACGCCCGCAACGCACTTGGGCGGCACACCGATGAGCGACGACAGCACGGCAAGCGTCGGGCCGATCAGGTCGACCGAACGGATATGCAGCATACCCAGGTAATCGAGCACGCGGGCGCGAAGCGCCGGATCGACAATGGTATGGAACACGGCGACATCGCGATGGTCGGCATCGACGCGCGGACCCACAAATGACTTGACCTGCTCCACCGAGGTCACCTTGGGCAGGCGCAAGAGACGAAAAGCCCCTTCATCAAATTGCCCGGACGCCGCAAGCACCACCTCACAAGCGGTATCGCCGAGCGAATCGGAGATAACGATAACGGTGGGACGAGCGGTGACCGGGCAATCCATGCGGGGCTCCTTTTGCGCTTATGCGCAGGCTGGCTTACTTTTTGCGGGCAAGCTCACCGATGTTGGCAATGCCGGAGAAAACGGCCTCGAAGCGGTTGAGCAGCTTAAGGCGATTATCGCGAAGCTGCTCGTCCTTGTCCATGACCATGACCTCGTCGAAGAAGCGGTCGATGGGGGCACGCAGGGCGGCGAGGGCAGCAAATGCGGCCGGGTAGTCCTCGGCAGCAAGGGCGGCATCGACAGCGGTCTGAGCAGCCTCGGAGGCGTCGGCGAGCGCGAGCTCGACCTCGCCCATCAGGCTGCGGTCATACTCCGCACCCAGCTCGGGCTTGGAGATGTGCGCGGCACGGGCATAGGCGGTAGCCAGGTTGTCAAAGGTCTCGGCATCATTCTTGCGGGCCTCGTCGAGGGCGGCGCAGCGGGCGAAGAAGACGGACGGGGCGATGATGTGCACCGCGGAGACGGCGGCAACGGTATCGGCCGGAATCTTTTCGTCGCGGGCCATGCTCACCAGGCGGCCATGGAAGAAGTCACGAACCTGCTGGGCGACCTCGGCGGCGTCGAACTCAATGCCCTGCTCGCTGTAAAGCTGCAGAGCAAAGTCAATCAGCGACGTGGGGTCGATCGGCAGACGGTCGCGCAGGATGTTGATGATGCCGATAGCGGCACGACGCAGCGCGTAGGGGTCGGAGGAGCCGGTCGGAGGCTCGCCGATGGCAAAGATACCGGCGATGGTATCGAGCTTGTCGGCGCAGGCCACGATGCAGCCAGCGGTGCCCTCGGGCAGCTCGTCACCGGCAAAACGGGGACGATAGTGATCGCGAATAGCATGGGCGACCTCGTCGTTCTCCCCCATCGCGGTCGCGTAATAACCGCCCATCACGCCCTGCTGGCTCGTGAACTCGACGACGGCGTTAGACACCAGGTCGGCCTTGCACAGGTGAGCGGCGCGAGCGGCGTCGGCGGCAAGATGGGCGCCCAAATGAGCCTCGCGGGCAATAGCAAGCGCGAGCTGCTCAATACGCTCGGACTTGGCGAGCACGCTACCGAGCTTCTCCTGGAAGGCGACCTTGGCCAGACGCTCGCGGAACTCGTCGAGGGAGATCTTCAGGTCCTCCTCGTAGAAGAACTTGGCGTCGTCCAGACGGGCGCGCACGACGCGCTCGTTGCCGTCGATCACGCGCTCGGCGTTCTCGGGCTTGCTGTTGGAGACGACCACGAACTCACGCGTCAGCTTGCCCTCGCCGTCATAGATCGGGAAGTAGCGCTGGTTGGTGAGCATGGACTCGCAGATGATCTCGTGCGGGACCTTGAGGAACTCCTCATCGAAGGTACCGACGAGCACCGTCGGCCACTCGCAGAGGTTGATAACCTCCTCGAAGACCTTCTTGGGCGTATCGACATGGCAGCCGGGACGGGCAGCCTCGACCTCGGCGATACCGGCGAGAATCGCCTCGCGACGGCGCTCGGCAGAAAGCACGCCGGCGTCCTCGAGCACCTGCTCGTAGACGGCGGGGCTGGCAACCACATGGTCACCGGGGCCAAGTACGCGATGACCGCGCGTGGTGTTGCCACTCGTCACGTCGGCAAAAGACACGGGCACAACATCCTCGCCCAGAAGGCAGCAGATCCAACGAACCGGACGAACAAAGGTCGCATGCTCGTGACCCCAGCGCTGGGAGCGGTAGTTGGGCCACTGCAGGCCAGCGATGGTCTTCTCGCACAGGGCCGTCAGGATCGGGGTAGCCGGTGCGGAGGGAATGTTCTTCTCGGCAAAGACGTACTCACGACCGTCAGTGTCCTCGCGACGGACCAGGTCCTCGGCAGCCACACCGCACTTGCGGGCGAAGCCCTGGGCGGCCTTGGTGGCGTTGCCGTCGGCATCAAAGGCAATGTTTGCCGCGGGGCCACGCTTGACCTCGTGAACCTCATCGGTAGCGGTGGCAACGTCGGCAACGAGCGCAGCCAGGCGACGCGGGCTCGAGATCACGTGGACCTCGCCGTGGGCCAGACCGGCCTCGTCGAGACCCTTGGCGATCATGGTGCCAAGCTGCTTGACGGCATTGTTCAGCGGTGCAGAGGGCATTTCCTCCGTACCGATCTCAAACAGGAAATCCTTAGCGTCTGCCATGGCTTACGCCACCTCGCCTTCCTGGTCGGCATTCTCGTTGACTCCGGCGACCTCGGCCATATAGGCCTCGCAGCACGCCTTGGCGACGGCGCGGACGCGCAGGATGTAGTTGGCACGCTCGACTGCGGACAGAGCGCCGCGGGCATCGAGCAGGTTGAAGGCATGGCTGCACTTCATGACGCAGTCGTACGCGGGCAGCGGCAGCTTGCGCTCCAGGCAGGAATGGCACTCGGCCTCGTAGTCGTCAAACTTCTGACGCATCATCTCGACGTTGGCGACCTCAAAGTTGTAAGCGCTAAACTCGCGCTCGTTCTCCAGGAACACGTCGCCATAGGTCATGGGCGTGCCGTCGGGCAGGTAGCTCCACACCAGATCGTAGACCGAGTTGACGCCCTGGGCGTACATGGCGATACGCTCCAGGCCATAGGTAATCTCGACAGGCACGGGGTCGACCTCGATACCGCCCACCTGCTGGAAGTACGTAAACTGCGTGACCTCCATGCCGTTGAGCCAGACCTCCCAGCCAAGGCCCCAGGCGCCCAGGGTCGGGCTCTCCCAGTCGTCCTCGACAAAGCGGACGTCATGGTCGTTGGGGTCCAGGCCAATGGCGGCCAGCGAACCCAGGTAGAGCTCCTGGGCGTTGACCGGCGACGGCTTGATGAGCACCTGGAACTGATAGTAGTGCTGCATGCGGTTAGGGTTCTCGCCGTAGCGGCCGTCGGCGGGACGGCGGCAAGGCTGAGCATAGCAGGTGCGCCACTCGGCGGGACCGAGCGAGCGCAGTGTGGTCGCGGTATGGAAGGTACCGGCACCGACCTCGGAGTCATAGGGCTGCATAATGACGCAGCCCTGCTCGCCCCAGTACTGCTGGAGGCGCAGGATGATGTCTTGGAAGGAAAGCGATGAAGCGTTCATGCCTCTAATATCCCCTCGTCGAAACGATTACACGGTTAGGTACTGTACTATAGCGGTTTTTAGTCGATAGCGCCGATGCGGTTGAGCGGCCAGTAGCGCACAAGCGCCACAGCGATCAAATCAGAGCGATCGACGGGACCAAAGTAGCGCGAGTCGGCAGAGTTTTCGCGGTTGTCGCCCATCACCCACACGCACCCGTCGGGGACGGTGTAGGGATAACTCACCTGGGCGCCAGGCGCTTGGACCGAAAGCGGCCAGCTCATGCCCGTCGTATAGTCCTCGTCGAGCGCTTGGCCGTCAACGACCACCTTGCCGTCCTGCAGGTCGACCGTCTGGCCGGCCGTGGCAATAACACGCTTGACAAGAACATCATGCTCGGAAGTGGCATCGGGGTTGTGGAACACCACGATATCACCCTGTTTGACGGGCTGACCGAGCTCGAGGCTCACCTTTTGTGCCAGGATCTGGTCGCCAATCTCGATCGTGTCCTCCATGGAGCCGGTGGGTACCACAAAGGGCTCGACCACAAAGGTGCGGATCAGGAAGGTGGCCACGAGCGCGATCGCGATGACCGCGACCCACTCAAAAGCGCCCCTCAACGCGGAATGCTGCGATGGAACCATTCTCACTCCTCGCTCTGCGAATACGAAGCGTCCAGAATCTCCTGCGCGTATGCGCGCTCCTGGGGCGTAAGCCGTGCCGTCTCGATCAGGTCGGGACGCCAGCGGCAGGTGCGCTCGATGGCATTCTTACGGCGCCAGGCGTCAACCTTGGCATGGTCACCGCTCACGAGCACCGGCGGCACGCCCTCGCCGTTGAATTCAGCAGGGCGAGTGTACTGCGCATACTCGAGCAGGCCTCCGTCCTCGGCGGTCGAGAACGACTCGTCCACGTTGCTCATCTCGTCACCAAGGGCGCCGGGAATCAGGCGTACGACGGCATCGGCAACGACCATAGCGGGAAGCTCGCCGCCCGTGAGCACGTAATCGCCGATCGACAGGCGCTCGTCGGCATACGCATAGGCACGCTCGTCGACACCCTCGTAACGGCTGCACACAAACAGCAAGCGCTCGCTTTTGAGCAGGCGCTCGGCCACATGCTGTGTAAAGGGCTCGCCACAGGGGGTAAAAAACACCACGGTGGGCTTAGGACCCTCGGAGCTAATAGCCTCGATGGCCTCGGCAATAGGCTCGACCTTCATGAGCATGCCCTGCCCGCCGCCGTACGGCTCGTCATCGACGGTACGATGGCGGTCGTGCGTCCAGTCGCGCAGGTTATACGCCTTAAAATCAAAAAGGCCGGCCTTGCGGGCGCGGCCCAAAATCGATGTGGACATGACGGGCTCAAACATCTCGGGAAAGACCGAAAGGGTCTCAATCAGCATGTTGTCCTCCCTACTTGTCCATATCGATCAGGCCGTCCATAACGTGGACGGAAATTGTTCCTGTGTCGGGAAGATCGAGCACAACCTGCTCGATCACGGGAATCAGTACCTCGCCGTACCGATCACCCTCGACAACCCAAACATCGTTAGCGGGCGTCGACATGATCTCGACGATCGTGCCGAGTGAACCGAAGCGCTCGTCGACCACCTCGCGACCCATCAGGTCGGTATAGGCGGCGTCGAGTGAATCGAGCTCAAAATCGTCACGATTTGTCAACACATAGCATCCCGTGATGCCCTCGGCGGCCGTCAAGTCGTCAATGCCCTCAAACGAGACCAGATCGCCATCGCCCGTATCGGTGACGGACACGACCGTGCAAAAGCGGTCGCGCTTGAGCGCCGGCGGCGTCAGGGCGACGCGCATACCCGGCTCTAATACAGAAGGAAGCCCCCGCAGCGGCTGCGCGAGGACCTCCCCCTTCCTTCCGTGCGGCTTGACCACACGGGCGATGTTTTTGTACTGGGACCTCAAGGTCCTAGCCCAGAACCTCTACCTCGACAGCAGTGTCGAGGCGAGCGGCCAGTGCACGGGCGAGCGTGCGAATGGCCTTGATGGTACGGCCACGACGGCCGATGACCTTAGCGACGTCATCCTCGGCGACAGAAACCTCAATCGTAGAGGCGTCATCACCATCGATGACCTCAAGGCTCACGGAATCCGGGTCGTCGACGATCTGAACAACGAGATATTCGACGAGATCGGCGATGCGATCTGAGAGCATTGCCTCACCCTCGAGCTGTGCAGCGTCAACCTCAGGCACGATTTACTCCTCGGCGCCCTCAGCGGCCTCAGCGGCAGCCTTAGCGGCCTCAGCCTCTTTGGCGAGCTGCTTCTTGGACTTCTTGACGACGGTCTCGGTCTTCTCGCCCTCGTTGGCGGCCTTGACCAAAGCGGCGACGGCGTCGGTGAGCTGAGCGCCCTTGGACTGCCAGTCGGCGATCTTCTCGAGGTCGAGGTTGATGGTCTTGGGGGCGGTCATCGGGTTGTAGCGGCCAACCTCCTCGATGATACGACCGTCACGCGGGGCGCGGGAATCGGCGACGACGACACGGTAGTACGGACGCTTCTTAGCGCCGTGACGAGCAAGGCGAATCTTGACTGCCAAAGGAAACTCCTCCAACCAAGCAGCTTTAGGCTGCAACTACAAACAAACAGTTGAACATAATACGCCATCGACGCGGGCAGGTGAAGTCCGTGAGACCAACTTCTTCGGTGTAGTCGAGGGCAAATCCATATCTTAGACAAGAATTCGGGATTTGCAAGCACATACACGCACCCCACATGAGCTGCGCGGTATACTCATGACATGGAAATACGCGAACATACATACGGTTATGAGGATGCCATGGGCGTCACGCCGCCTCCCTGGACGGGTCCGGCGGTGGGCCTCATGGACCTCGATGCGTTTTTTGCGAGCGTGGAGATGCTCGATCATCCCGAATGGCGCGGTAAGCCGCTCATCGTGGGCGGAGACGCCGATTCGCGTGGCGTCGTGTCCACGTGTTCGTATGAGGCGCGTCGCTTTGGCGTGCACTCTGCCATGGCCTCGGCCGAGGCGCGGCGCTTGTGCCCGCAAGCCATTTGGACGCACGGGCACTTTGATCGCTACCGCGAGGTGAGCGCGCAGGTCATGGCGATTCTTGCCGAGGAAACGCCGCGCGTAGAGCGCGTATCCATCGACGAAGCCTTTATCGATATCACACCGGGTCGCTTTGCGCCCGAAGACCCGCGACTGGTTGCGCGGCGTATAAGCGACCGCGTGGCAGCGCTGGGAGTGACCTGCTCCATTGGCGTGGGCTGCAACAAGACGGTCGCAAAGATCGCAAGCGAGCGTGACAAGCCGTTTGGATTGACGATTGTGCGCCCCGGGACGGAACAGCGCTTTTTGGCCGCGCTACCAGTGTCTGCCATGAGCGGCATCGGGCGCTCGGCCGAGGAACGACTGCGCCGCATGCGCATCTACACCCTCGGCGAGCTATCACGTGCACCGGAATCCACCTTGGCCTCTATTTTTGGCGTCAACGGCGAACGCATGCGCCAGCGTGCGCTGGGACTCGAAATCTCCGAAGTCACAAGTCTCGATGAAGAGCGTGAGGTTAAATCGGTGAGCAATGAGCGCACCTTTGCGAAAGATTTGACTGAGCGCGGGGACATCGAAGCGGCGATTGCGCTGTTGGGCGAGTCAGTGGGACGCCGCCTGCGCCGTCAGGGACTGACGGGCGCCACGGTGACGCTCAAGCTCAAGTATTCGTATGGAAGCGGTCGCTCGGCACAGCGCCGGCTGCCTCATCCGACCGACGATGAGAACATCTTTGTGGCGGTTGCGCTCGAACTGCTCGACAACATCTGGCAGGAAGGCATGCATGTGCGTCTGGCGGGTATCGGGATGAGCGACTTTGACCATCAGGGCGGCATCCAGACCGACCTGTTCTGCGAAGTCGACGACCGCGGAGCCCAATCCAGCGACCGACGCGACCTCTCGGTTGCTATCGACGCCGTCCGAGACAAGTTCGGCGACACCGCCCTATCCTTCGGCCGCCAATCCCGCTTCAACGATTAACCGCCTTTGGGCAAAAAGAAAGCCGGGCAGGTACGGAAAACCGCAACTGCCCGGCAAAATGCGCGAGGCTAACTAAAAGCCCCGTATCAAATGAGCCACTAGAGGAGGTCGAGGGGGAGCTGGGGGGCGTCACCCCAGAGCTTTTCTAGACGGTAGAAGTCGCGGGCTTCGGGAGTGAAGACGTGAACGACGACCGAGCCGTAGTCCATGAGCATCCAGGTCTTCTGCTCGCGGCCCTCGATGGAGAACGGATGCTCGCCGCAAGCCGCGGCGACCTTCTCCTCGATCTCGTCGACGATAGAATCGACCTGGCGGTTGTTGGTACCGGTGGCAAGCACAAAGTAGTCGCACACGTCGGAAAGCTCGGTCAGGTCGAGCACCTGCACGTCCTCGCCCTTCTTGTCGTAGGCGGCCTGCGCGGCGGCGCGGGCGACATCCTCGGCGGCGACACCGCTCGCGGACAGCGAGGCGGCGGTGCGGTCGGACGTGGCAACGAAACTCTTGTGCTCCACACCTTCAAGAATCTGCTCGTCAGTCATGGTCTCGTCGGCCATGGAATACCTCTTTCTAGACACACCCGAGCTAGCGCAGCTGGGCGTAATGGTTGTAAATCGTAATAGCCGTGGGATAAAGATAGCGCCCGGACTGGATCACATAGACCAGACCCTGCGCAAAACAGGAGAAGAACAACTCGTCGAGAGAGGACTTCCCCACCATCTTGCGCAGCGCATGGGCATAGTCGCCGTGGCGGTTGGGCTCGATGGCATCTGCCACAAAGACCACCATATCGAGCGGCGTCATGTCGCAAGCACCCACGGTGTGACGGTCGACAGCCTGAAAGACTGCCGGCGACAGCTCGGGAAAAAGCTGCGGAAGCTCATAGGCGGCAACAGGGCCATGCAAAAGCGGCGTCGCGGCGGAAGGAGAGCCGGCAACCTTGATGCCATAGTGAAGCGCGCGGGCCACGAGCTCGTCATCGGAAAGCACCTTGTCCCAGTCGTGAATTAAGCCGGCGGCAGCGGCATCAAAGCGGTCAACGCCGTAGACCTCGGCCAGATGAAGTGCGGTCTCGGCAACACCCAGCGAATGCACATAGCGCTTGCGCTTATCTTTCATGCGAACATCGAGCAGCTCTTGAATGCGCTTGAGCAGCGCGCGCTCATCGCCCTCAAACTGATCCTCAACCGACAACGTAGCCCCCATCACTCAAAATCTTCTTGACCCAGATCGACATACAAACTGCGCTTGCGAATGTAGCCGAGCACAGACTCGCTCGTAAGATAGCGCACGCTCATGCCGCGGGCAACTCGCTTACGAATGTTCGTCGAGCTGATCGCCAGCGCCGGAATCTGAATATAGCGAACATCGAACGGCAGCCCCGACTCTTTGATTCGGGCACGCGCCGTATCGATATCAAAACCCGGTCGCGTCGCCGCAATAAAGGTAGCAAGCTCAGCGATTCGCTCGGCATCATGCCAGGTCACAATATCGATAATCGCGTCGGCGCCCGTAATAAAGTAGAGCTTTACCTGCGGCGGGTAAAAGTCGCGAAGGGCATGAAGCGTATCGGCAGTATAGGTCACGCCCGGACGGTCGATCTCGAAACGGCTCGCCAAAAAAGCCGGATTCGCGGCGGTGGCGAGAACCGTCATGGCATAACGGTCCTCAGCAGGCGTCACCGGTTTGTCGAGTTTAAAGGCAGGAGAGCCGGCCGGCATAAAGAGCACAGCGTCCAAGTCGAGCGACTCGCGCGCCTGCTCGGCAGTCACCAAGTGCCCGTAATGAATCGGGTCGAAGGTGCCGCCCATAATGCCAAGCCGAAACTCTTTGCCCTCTTTTATGGGCAGCTCGGGCAAACCGATTCCACCGCGCAGCGACATGGCTTACTCGCCCTCCGAGGTCTCGGCATCGTCCGCGGCATCCGCCGCATCGACAACCTCGACGCCCTCATCCGCAGCATCGGCCACGTCAAGGGCCTCAACGGCAACGTCCTCGCCAGCGTCCTCGAGCTCCTCGTACTCCGAGAAGTCCTCGGCGCCCTCAAAGTCAAAGGCGCGCTGGCAAATGCGGACCTCGTCGCCCGCACGGCAACCGGCCTTCTCGAGCGCGTCGTCAACACCCATACGCGCAAACTTATGCTGCAGGTAGATGACGGCTTCCTCGTTTTCCCAGTCGGTCTGGATGACCATGCGCTCGATGGCACGACCGACCACGCGGAAGGCACCGGGCTCTTCCTGGACAATGCGGAACCGCTTCTCGCGCTGCAGACGGCGGCGCTCCCACTCCTCGTCGCGCAGATCGACCGGCTCATCAGAGACCGCCAGCTCGGCGCGAAGCTTAGCCACCTGCTCGCCTACGGCAAGCATCAGCGTATTGAGACCGGCACCCGTCACGGCGGACACGGCAAAGAACATATGCCCGTCGTCGAGCGCCGCACGCTTAAGGTCGGCAATCTTGTCGGCCGTGCCCGGCGCATCGCACTTGTTAGCGACGACGATCTGCGGACGCTCCGAAAGCTCGGCGCCATACTGCTCGAGCTCACGGTTGATGATGCGGTAATCCTCAACCGGGTCGCGATCCTCAAAACCGCCCGTCATGTCGACGACATGCATGATCAGCGCCGTACGCTCGATGTGGCGCAGGAACTGGTGGCCCAGGCCCTTGCCCTCGCTCGCGCCCTCGATCAAACCAGGAACGTCGGCAACGACGTAAGAATACTCACCGGCACGCACCATGCCGAGGTTCGGCACGAGCGTGGTAAACGGATAGTCGGCGATCTTGGGACGGGCGGCACTCATGCGCGCGATGAGCGAAGACTTACCCACCGAGGGAAAGCCCACGAGCGCAGCATCGGCCATAAGCTTCATCTCGAGCTCAATCCAATGCTCCTCGGCCGGTTCGCCCAGCTGAGCGAACGCGGGCGCGCGGCGCACCGACGTCACAAAGTGCGTGTTGCCCAGGCCACCGGCACCGCCGGGCGCCACGACAACGCGCTCGCCATCATGCACCAGATCGGCAATCTCGAACATCGGGGTCTGCGTCTCGGGGTCGAGCTCGCGCACCACGGTACCCATGGGAACCTTAAGAATAAGGTCCTCGCCGCTCTTACCGTTACGACGGGCACCCTGCCCGTGCGTGCCGCGTTCGGCGCGGAAGTGATGCTTAAAGCGGTAATCGATCAACGAAGACAGCTGAGCATCGGCCTGGATGACGACATTGCCGCCACGACCGCCGTCGCCGCCATCGGGGCCGCCCTTGGGGACAAATGCCTCGCGCCTAAACGACATGCATCCGGCTCCGCCGTCGCCGCCGCACACGTTAATGCGGCTGATATCGGTGAACTGTGACAACAGAATCGCCTCCTACAAAAAGAGGGAGACCCTTGAATCCTAAAACTCAAGTGCCTCCCACATATGTGCTCTATGAAGGGTGAATTACGCGTTCGCGAGCGGGCGTACGCTGACCCTGTGCTTGATACCCTTGTGGAACTCAACGGTACCGTCGACCAGCGCGAACAGCGTGTCGTCCTTGCCACGGCCAACGTTCTCACCCGGGTGGATGTGCGTGCCGTGCTGACGGACGAGAATCGTGCCCGTGGTTACCGTCTGGCCGGCATAGCGCTTCGTGCCAAGGCGCTGACCGCGGGAGTCACGGCCATTACGGGAGGAACCGAGTCCTTTTTTGTGTGCCATTGTGTATACCTACTCTTTCGTTACGAGTGTAATCTACTCGGCGACGGGAGCCTCGGCAACAGCCTCGGCCTCTGCCTTGACAGCCTTCTTGGCTCGGGACGTAGCCTGGACCTTCACGATCTTCAGCTTGGTGAGCTGCTGACGGTGACCCTTCAGACGACGATAGCGCTTACGCTTGTGGAACTTGAAGACCAGCTGCTTCTCGCCCTTGAACTGCTCAACGATCTGAGCGGTAACCTTGGCCTTGGCCAGCTTGTCGGGATCGGTGACGATCTTTTTACCATCGTTGAGGAAGATGACCGGCAGGGTGACCTTGTCGCCCTCATTGCCCTCGATCTTCTCGACGGTGATGACATCGTCGGTGGCGACCTTGTACTGCTTGCCGCCCGTGTTAACGATTGCGTACATGTTTACTTGCCCTTCATGCATCAGTTAGTGCAACAGCCGAATATAGTAGCAGGCGAAAATACCCCCGTCAACGAGTATGTGGAGCAAATCCACAAGTTCGCACAGGTATGGGGCTGACGAGTCGGCCCTCGTCGTCCTCGCATGCTTGATTCTGACGCTCGACATCGTAGGAGCAGATGGTCACGAGGTCTTGCATACCGGTGGAAACAATAGGTGCATCCACGCCCGGGGTCAAGCCCTGCAACAAAACATCAGCAGCGGAAAGCAAAATTTCCGGACGCATGGAGCCCTCGTTGTCGGCATGGGTGTCGAGCATGAGCACCAAATGGTCAGGGCGCTCCCCCGCCGTGAGCTCATAGCCCACGAGCGTGTGATCCAAATCCAAGCGCTTGCTCTTTTTGCCGCGCGCGTAGTCGATGCCATGGTCCGCGCGCAGCGTGTCGATCGCACGACGCACCTCGTCGGCGCTTACGGGCGCCTCGGGATCCAAGTGCAGGTCGATGCGATACGACAGACGCGTGAGCTGCGCCGTCAACGCCGGCGTGCGCACGTCGATGTACGCCGCCTCGATGGGCGCCAGATCGGCCGGAGACGCCGCAGCCAGGCGCCCAAACGCCTCGTCGAGCGCCACGAACTCGGTCATAAACAGGTCATACCACTCGCAGATCGACGACGTACCCACCGGTAGCGCCGAAGAGAAGCCCACTCGCATGTGCGGAGAGAAGCCCTGCGTGACGGCATAGGGAAGTCCCGCACGGCGCACGATGCGCTCAATGGTATGGATTACTTCGAGATGGCCCAGGTACTTAAGGCGATCGCGCTTGCCATAGCGAACACGAAGTCTAAAGAGCGTGGGGTTGTCGGTCAGGCGCTCACTCATGCGCGATCACCCATCAATACATTCTTGGCGTGGAGCATGGGGCAGATTCCGCAGCCGGTGCACGACGTGCGGGTGCAGTCGGGAGTCGTGACACCCTCGAGCGAGCGACGGTACTCGCGCTCGAGGAAGCCGCGCGTGCAGCCGGGGCTCACATGCTCCCACGGCAGACGCCAGTCCAACTCGTAGGGCAGGTGCACGAGCTCATTGAGGTCGATGCCGTTTTTGGCAGCAGCCTCCTTCCAGTTATCGAGCGAGAAATGCTCTACCCAGGCGTCAAAGCGAGACCCCGAGCGCCAAGCATCGATGATGACGGGCGTCATGTCACGACCGGCGCGGGAGAGCGCGGCCTCGATGAGCGAGGTCTCGGCATCGTGGTAATGCACGCGGACGGCACGGTTGCGAACGCTCGTGATGAGCAGCTTCTGGCGACGCTTGACGTCGTCGTAGTCGAGCTGCGGGCACCACTGGAACGGCGTGGCAGCCTTGGGGATAAAGACCGAAACCGAGATGGACACCGAGATCGAGCCGCGACGAGCCTTGGGCACCACGGAACGACCGAGCTCCAGCACGTGATCGGCCAGATTGGCGATGGCCACGATGTCCTCGTCGCGCTCGCCGGGAAGGCCCATCATAAAGTAGAGCTTCATGCGGTTCCAGCCGGCCTCGAAGGCCGCCTTGGCCGCACGGTCCAGGTCCTCCTCGGTCACGTTCTTGTTAATGATGTCGCGCATGCGTTGGCTGCCGGCCTCGGGCGCGAACGTCAGGCCGCCCTTCTTTTCGCCGGCGACCGACTCGGCCATATCCACGCCAAACGAATCCAAGCGCTGCGACGGAATAGACACGCGAATACCCGTATCCTCCAGGCGACGGTTGAGCCTGCCGAGCACGTCACGAATGCAGGAGTGGTCGGTCGTGGAGAGCGAGGTCAGCGACACCTCGTCATAGCCGGTCTTTTCCAGACCCTGAATCACCGACGAGACGATCTGGTCGGCCGAGCGCTCGCGCACCGGGCGATACGTCATGCCGGCCTGGCAAAAACGACAGCCGCGGGCGCAGCCGCGCAGGATCTCGATAGACAGGCGGTCGTGGACCAGCTGCGCATAGGGTACGCACGACTGCGACAGCGGATTCGTGGCGCCGAAATCCTCGACGACGCGTTTGTAGACCACGGTCGGCGCATCCTTGCCCTCACGCGGCACGGTGTAGCCATGCGGCGAGCAGGGCTCGTCGTGACGAACCTCATAGAGCGACGGCACGTAGTTGCCGGCAATGGATGCAAGCTGCTCAACAATCTGCGCGCGCGGGACTCCTTCGTCGCGCAGGCGGCGATGCAGCTGGCAGGTCTCGAGCAGCGACTCCTCGCCCTCGCCGATGAGGATGGCATCGAAGAAGGCCGCGTACGGCTCGGGGTTGTACACCGAGGGGCCGCCGGCGATGATAATGGGGTCGTCCTCGGTACGGTCGGCCGCTAACAGCGGAATGCCAGCGAGGTCGAGTGCCTCGAGGAAGTTCGTCACCGCCATCTCGTGCGGCACATGCAGGCCGACGATATCAAACGAAGCGACCGGCGCTGCGCCCTCGAGCGACAGCAGCGGAATGCCCGCCTCGCGCATGGCGTCACCCATATCGGGCCACGGCACATAGCCGCGCTCGCAGGAGATGCCCTCGGCCTGGTTAAGGATGTTGTAGAGGATGGCGATGCCCTGGTTAGGCAGACCGACCTCGTACACATCCGGGTAGATCAGGCAGCAACGGTAGTCGGCATCGGCCTTGGAAAGCGTGCCCCACTCGTGATCGATATAGCGGCTCGGTTTCTCGACCTTGGCGAGCAGCGGCTCAATTAAATGAAAACAGTCTTGGTATGCAACGCGCAACGGAAAACCCCTAAGCTGCGAGATCGGATGCGTCCTGGTAGGACGCGATAGGACGGGTAGCGCCCGCGACGGTGGTCACCAGATCGCGAACACGGGAGAACGTGGAAGTGACCACCTCGTTGGCACGGCTGTAGTCGACATCGCGCTCGTAGAGCGAAACGAGCGCACGGCCCATGCCGTAGGTGCCCGCGGCAGCAGTGAGCGCCTTGACGGCAAACCCAATATGCGGCGTCTGTTTGACGAGCGCGCGGGTGACCGCGCGGATCACAAGACCGCCGGCAAGCACGCCCGCGACCTCGTAGCCGCGCTCAGGCTTAATGCCGCGTCCAAAGACGGCAGCAAGCTCAAAGAGCATGCCCACCTGCGCCAGCGCCATAACGGGATAATCGGCGCCAGGCAAAAACACCAGCGCACCGGTCGCCATATTGGTGAGCGCGCACGAGGTGATGATACGATTGGCGGCCGCGATGCGCATGAAGGCAAAGTTCGCAGCAAAAGCCGTTTCCTTGTCGGTGCGATCGAGAATCCAGCGGGCAAGCGTCTCGAGCAGATACGTCTTATCGGTTGCCGCTACCACGCCGAGCATGGGCGTGGACTCCTCGATAAACGGCACCTCAACAGCAGACTCGGCAAGCACGCACACGGGCGCGCCGGCGATCACGAGCTCCTGCACGGCACTCTCCAAGCGGTCGGAACCACACGAGAGCACCAGCACCACATCGGTATCGGTCTTTGGAGCAATTCGCTCCTCCCCCAGACGCTCGACGCGCACAATACCCGAGGTCGTCTGCGGCACAAAGGCGTCACGCACCGTCTCGGCCAGAAAGCGCGAGGCGGACGAATCCAGATAGACCGAGACGCGCACCGGCGTATCGGAATCCTTCTTAACGGACGCGCCCATCTTAAAAGCGCGGGTCAGCTTATCTACGGGAATTTTCATAGCAAACCCCTCCAGCGGTTACGCGGCGCCCGAACGATGCCGCCATATGGATTGTACGATACCCACCGTCAGCAGCTGAATCATCATCGAAGACGAACCAAAGCTAATAAACGGTAGCGGAATACCGGTAATCGGCATCACGCCGATGCACATGCCGATGTTTTCGAAGGTCTGGAACGCCCACATGCCAACGATGCCAACACACGAAAGACGCAAAAACAGGGACTCACACTTAAAGGCGACGCGAATCGTCGAAAAGATAAGCAGCACGTAGAGGCACAGGAGCAAAAAGGAGCCGCAGAAGCCAAAGGTCTCGGACAAAAAGGCGAAGACGAAGTCGGTATGGAACTCGGGTAGGAAGCCGCCGGCCGACTGCGTCGCATGCCCCAGGCCCTTACCAAAGAAACCGCCCGAGCCGACCGCGATCAACGACTGCTGCAGATTGTACGCATCGTCCGAATCGGCATTATCGGGGTCGATAAAGACCGTCAGACGGTTCATCTGATACTGCTTGATGAGCACATCGTGGCCGAGCAACGAATCAAAGACCGAATCGAGCGCCAGGACGAGGGCCACCAGGCCCACGAGCAGGGCCAGGGTCGACAGCACCCATTCGCGACGTGCACCGCTCATGCAGATGACGATGGCGCCAGAAACCAGTACGACCAGGCCCGATCCCAGGTCGCCCATGGCAACGACGGCCAAAAACGGAATGGACAGCATGCCGCAGAGCTTGACGTAGTCGCGAACGGTATCGATGCGACCGTTATACTGCGAGCCAAGCGTAGCAATAAAGAAGATGGTGATGAGCTTGGCAAGCTCAACCGGCTGGAATGTCAAGCCGATACCGGGAATCTTGATCCAGCCCGTCATGCCCAAACCGCCCGTATAGGACAGACCTGGAATCTTAGGCGAGAGGATCACGATCAGGTCGATGACGAGCAACGCCGTCGAGAAATTGGAAATACCGCGCAGATCGGTACGCCAGACCAGCACCGCCAGCACCGCACCGATGCCAATTCCCAGCAGATGGCGTGAGAACGAGGCATCGGCCTTAAACTGCGAAGCCGACCAGATAATGATGGCACCGTAGGCGACAAGCGCCACAGTAGCCACGAGCACACCGATATGCACCTTTTGGCGAAACGTGCCGCGCGAGGCCGAACGTTGCTTGTTGACGCGGTCCAGGCTGCTGCGAGAGCCGGTCTTGGTTGAACGGAACAGATCCGCCGGAGAAAAATCCATCGCAACCTCCTATCGAACCGAAGAATCGCCCGAGGCCGAAGAGGTATCGGGCTCGTCATAAATCACGCCGAGCACGTCGCGCACGACATGCATCGCGGTATCCGAGCCACCGCCGCCCTGCTCCAGGACAGTAGCGATAACATACTTGGGATCATCGGACGGTGCATAGGCGCAGAACCACGCGTATTCGTCCTCGCCGCTTTTCTCGCCCGTGCCCGACTTGCCGTATACCTGCGGCGTCAGGGTGCCAAAGTGAGCCGCCAGGGACGTCGATGCCGTGTAAATCACGTCGTGCATGCCGTTGCGGACAAGAGCCAAATCCGAATCGCTGTTGATCTTGGCCTCTAGGCGCTTCTTCTTGCCCTTTCCGTTGTACTTATAGGCATCGCCGTCGCCATCGCGCGACACGGCAGACAAAAACACGTGAGGCACGTACTGTTTGCCGCCGTTGGCAAGACCCATATAGGCGCACGCCATCTGCAGGGGCGTCACCAGGATGTCGCCCTGGCCGATGGCAATGTTGGTCATATCGCCGGCATTCCACTTGCGGTCCTCGGCAGAGGCGTCGGTGAAGTACGACTCTTTCCACTCGGCATCGGGAATACGGCCCGCGCCCTCACTCGGCAGATCGATACCGCAGGTCTTGCCTAGGCCCCAGCGACGAAAGACCTCCTGCAGGCCCTCGGGATGATGGTCGTTGTAGAAAAACGCCTTGCCCATATCGTAGAACACGGGGTCGCACGAGTTGGCGATGCCCGATTGCAGCGTCATGGTGCCGTGGCCGGAATGCAGCCAGCAGTACTTACCCCACGACTTGCCTAGGCCCGTCCAATAGCCCGTGCAGTTCGTGGTCTGGCCGGAGGTATAAGTTCCAAATTCAAGGCCTGCCAGCGCCGAGAGCGGCTTGATGGTCGAAGCCGACATGTACTGTCCGCTAATGGCGCGGTTGAGCAGCGGGTGCGAACCCTTGTCATCATTGAGCTCGGTCCACACGTCATTTGAGACGCCGCCGATAAAGACGGACGGATCGAACTTGGGCTCGCTCGCCATGCCCAGGATCTCGCCATTGTTGGGATCGAGACACACCACGGCGCCGTTGCCGGCATTGCTGTAGCCAGTGGTCTTGGCAAGCTCGATAGCGCTCGCCAGCGCCGTCTCACAGGCCTGTTGGATCTTAAGGTCGAGCGTGAGCTTAATGTCGGAGCCGGCCTTCGCGGGCACGGCGCCGGCCTGACCGGTCACATTGCCCGAGGCATCGACCTTGACGGTCTGCTCGCCACGAATGCCCTGCAGCAGGTTTTCGTAGTAGCTCTCAACGCCCGCCTGGCCCACGATATCGCCCGACTGGTACGTAATCTTGCCAGCAGAAGCATCATCATCGCCAGAGGTTTTCTTATTCTGAGCCTCGAGCTGCTCGGAGGTAATGGTGCCGGTATAGCCCAAGATATGGCATGCCGTCTCGCCATATGGATACTGGCGCTCGGTACGCTCGGCAATCTTGACGCCCGGGAACTCGCCGGCATGCTCCTGAATATAGGCAACCGTGGAACGACGGACGTCCGTCGCGATGGTATGCAGGCTCTGAGCGCCCTCTGTATTGTCCTGAATATTGCGAAGGACCGCCACGTAAGGCATTCCAAGCACGTTGGCAAGATGGCGAACCAGAACCTCATCCTCCGCAAGGTCGCGGTAGGCCACGACAGCAAGTGAGGGACGGTTCTGGACAAGCGCCACGCCATTGCGGTCGAGGATGCGGCCGCGCACAGCGGGTGTGGTAACGGTGCGAGTCTGATTACTATTAGCCTGCTTCTCGTAATAGTCCGACGAGACCATCTGCATGCCCCACAGCTTAACGGCAAGCGCCGCAAACATCGCGCCCACACCCGTGGTGAGGATGGAAAAGCGGCCCTTAAAGGCGGTCGCCGCGGTATTGCCCTCGCCCTCGGTGGCGCGCGGGGCCGTTCCATGCTGCGTATCGTAGGTAAATCGGGAATCGCCACGACGCATGATGACCAGCGCGACCACGATGGCCACGACCAACACGATACCGGCGATAATAACCGTCAACTGGGAAGACATCTACGGGCCTCCCCTATTTGAGCTTGCGGGTCTTGGGCTTAAAGCGCATACCCGTCTGGCGCCCGCCACGTGCGGAGAATCCATAGCCGGACTGCGGCACGACGCCGGACATCAAAAACGGAATAGCAACCAGACCCGTCAGGATCGAAGACGGCAGCGCATGGCCGAAGATCGCCACGACAAAGCTCGTCTCCAAACCCATAAACAGCAAGATGATGCTGTAAATCACATTAATGACGAGCGCGAAGGTGCCCACCGTGATGCCGCGCGCACTCGGGGTACCGCCCGTCTGACCAGCGGCGCTGTGCACCAGGGCAAAAGAACCCACGGTCAGCAGGAGCGACATAACGCCCACCGGCACGGCAGCGGACAGGTCATAGAACAAGCCGCTGCAAAAACCGCACGCGACGGCACGGGTCGGGTCGCCCGAGAACACACTCAGGCACACAAGAATAATCATAAAGTTGACGCGACCGCCCGCAATGGAGATCTGCGGTGCGAGGCCTGCCTGCAGCAGCACGCACACGATGGCGGCGATTACAAACGTGCGAGAGCTCATCCCCTGCTCGTGTAGATCCATGGACATGCCCCCTATTCGCTCGAGCCGGAATCGGTCGTCTCGGACGTGTCGGAACTGTCATCCGAACTCTCGTCCTTCGTCTTGGTCGCAGCGTCGCGCGACGTTCCCTGCGGCGTGCTGTTTGCCGTGCTCACGTCCTCATCCGAGGCCGACTGTTCGTCGGTCAGCGAAGTAATGACCAGCACTTCCTCGTTGTTCTCGGCCGTCGTCTGAGCGCGCACCACAATGGTGTAGTACACGTCGTTTGCAGATTTCTCAACCGACGAGACGGTGCCGAGCGGTAGGCCCTTGGGGAACACGCCACCGATGCCCGAGGTCACGATGATGTCGCCGACTTTAACGTCGGAGTCGACGCTCACGTACTCAAGACGCAGCGTGCCGTCAGCCTGACCCTGCAGCATGCCCTGGGCGCGCGTGTCCTGCACCATGGCGGACACGCCCGAGTTCTCGTCGCCAATCAGGCGCACGGTGGACGTCTTGGCCGAGACCTCGATAATCTGGCCTATGACACCGGCAGAACTCGTCACAGGCATGTTGATGGTAAGACCGTCGGCAGAACCCTTATCGATGGTGACGGTCGAGGTCCAGGCATCGCCCGAAGCGCCGACGATACGAGCTGCGGTTGATTTGAGGTTGTAGGTCGACTGCAGGCCGACCAGCCCCTCCAGTCGCTCGGCGGTCTTTTGAGCCTCGGAGAGCTCGGCAACCTTAGAGGTCAGTTCCTCGTTTTGCTTCTTAAGCTCGTCAAGCGTGTCCTGCGACGCCGTAAGGTTAGAGAACACGTTACCGATCGCATTGAAGGGAGCCGCCACAGCCGAGCCCACAAAGCGCACCGGCGAGGTAATCGTCGTCACGCCCGAGCGCACGGCATGAATCGGTCCTGCCTCGCCCTCGCGGATGTAAAACGTGAGCAGCAACACCGAAATCAGGCTGAAAACAATCAACGGGCGCATACCCGTTGATTGTCGCTTGGTATTCAGATTTGTGGAGAAACCCGAAGATCGTGCCAAATGGAATCCACCTTTTGGAAATTAAGCATTGGTCTGGACGAAGCCGCCATCAAACGCATTGGCCTCGAGCACGCGGGCACAGCCGTTAACGACGTTATCGAGCGCCGTGGGGCTGACGTTGACCGAAACGCCGGTCTCATCGCGCAGGCGCACGTCGAGACCGCGCAGCAGCGCGCCGCCACCGGTCAGCAAAATGCCGTAGTACATAAGGTCCGAGGCAAGATCGGGAGGCGTAGCGTCGAGTGCGTCCTTGACGGCCTTGGCCATCTCGTCGAGCGGCTTGTTGAGCGCGCGACGAATCTCCTCGCTCTCGATGCGCACGGTCTTGGGCAGACCGGTGATCACGTCGCGGCCGTTGACCTCGACGTCGAGCTCATCCTTGAGCGGCACGGCGGAGCCGACCTTGATCTTAATGTCCTCTGCCGTACGCTCGCCGATGGCCAGGTTGTAGGCATCGCGAACGTGCGTGAGAATGGCCTGATCGAACTCATCGCCGGCAATACGGATGGACTGCGAGACGACGATGCCGCCCATAGCGATAACGGCAACCTCGGTGGTACCGCCACCGATGTCGATGACCATGGAGCCGGTGGGTTCCTCGACGGGCAGGTCGGCGCCGATGGCAGCCGCCATGGGCTCTTCGATCAGATAGGCCTGGCGGGCACCGGCCTGGATCGTGGCCTCAAAGACAGCGCGCTTCTCGACCGACGTGACACCGGAGGGAACGCAGACGACAACACGCGGACGCGGAGTCCACGGATAGCGCTTCTCGGACGCCTTGTCGATAAAGTAGCGAAGCATGGCCTCGGTAACATCGAAGTCGGCGATGACGCCGTCCTTCAGGGGACGAACGGCCACGATGTTGCCGGGCGTACGGCCGAGCATGCGCTTTGCCTCGATACCGACCGCCAAGATGCGCTCGTCGTTCTTGTCGATGGCGACAACAGAGGGCTCGCGAATGACGATGCCCTTGCCGCGCACGGAGACAAGCGTATTGGCGGTGCCGAGGTCGATGGCAAGATCGCCCGCATAGCTACCGAAGAACATATCCATCAAAGAAAACAACGCAACTCCTGATGTGTTGGATGATTGCTGGAAAACTACTAGCTCATCATACTAGCGCAAGCCCGGCACCTCACTTGCGGTGAAGCGCCGGGCAAAGCTAAATCCCATAAGGTCACTACTGGTTGTCAGCAGCCGAGAAATCCATATCAAGCGAAGAAACGGCCCAGCCGATATGGTTGTCGGAGCGCACGAATTTGACGGTGTACTCCTGCTCGCCGCCCTTGGACAGCGATGCCTTCACCTTAGCGGTCGTCTCGGTCATGGACTGATCCATGCCCTCGACGGACACGGTGGCACCCTGCGGAATCGAGGAGATGATCATCGACTTAGCGTCCTCGGACAGGCTCGAGGCCAGGCAAGACTCGGCCTTTGCGGTGTCACCGTCACCGGCAGCCTGGAACAGATCGGTAACGACAGACTCCTGAGACGGGAAGCCAAAGCCGCGCGTGTAGGCAAAGCCCAGACCGCCCGCGGCGATCAAAATGAGCAGAAGCAGCACGATGAAGACTTTGAGGCCCGTGTGGCGATGGCGGCGACGGACCTTGGCCTGCTTACGATCCTGACGGTCCTGCTGGACCATCTCGGACTCGGACAGCGTAAAGAAGCCGGTGTCCGAGGGATCGGGCATAAACTGACCGGTCGCGCCCGTAGGATCGAGCGGATCGACGGCAGGAGCGTCCATCGCGGGCGCCGGAGCCGTGGCCATAGCCGTCTGGGCAGACAGCGCAGCAAGCGAATCCTGCACGCGGGCAAGCTCATCGGCCTGCTCGGAGGTGAGCTGGTAGATGCCATCGGCAGTAGCGGCGTTAAAGGCGTCGAGTGCGTCGGAGGGACGGCCGGCGGCAGAAAGCGCCTGACCCATGCCGGCGTTGAGCGCACGCGTGTCGTCGCGGGGGCCGGCGAAGTCGATAGCCGTGCGGTAGGTCTCCACGGCATCCGCCGGACGGCCGAGCTTAATGAAGCAACGACCGAGCTCGCCGAGTGCGGCGGCAGGAGCCGGATTGGCGCCGTCGATGGCAGCCTGACGGAAGGCGGTTCCCGCGTTGGCATAGTCGCCCGACTGGAACAGCGCATTGCCCAGGCCCAGATAGGCCTTGAACGGCGTGGCATAGGAAGCATCCTGCGTAGCGGCAGAGAAAGCCTGAGCGGCCGTCGTGTAGTCGCCCACGGCGGCGAGCGCCTTGCCGCGGTTGGTGAGCAGCGCGCCGCGCTTGCCGTAGGTACCGTCGTTGAGGGCGGCGGCATAGGCCTCGGCGGCCTCGGCATACATGCCCAGGTGCATCAAGGCGTTGCCACGAAGGTGATCGGCCTCGCCCATAATCTCATCGGGAGTCTTTGCCGCCCCAAGCATCTGGGCTGCAGCGGAAAAATCACCCGCGCGGTAAGCGGCGCGGCCCTGTTGGATCAGCTGGCTATTCAAGGAAGTCCCCTTTACTCGTGAACGATCTCGACATGGACGATCTCGTCGCCGGCACGCAGCTGCGAAATCACATCGAGACCCTCGACCGTGGTACCAAAGACGGTGTAACCGGAATCGAGGTTATGCTGGGCACCCAGGCAGAAGTAGAACTGCGAACCCGCGGAATCGGGGTCCATGGAGCGTGCCATGGCAAGGGCGCCATCGACATGGCTGTTGCGCGGATTGGTGGCAAACTCGCCCTTGATGCAGTAGCCGGGGCCACCGGTACCGGGCATACCGTCGGGGCCTTCAAGACCGGCAGCGACGTCGGCGCCGGACATGTCGCGGGTATTGGGGTCGCCGCCCTGGATAACAAAACCGGGCACATAGCGATGGAACTTAAGGCCATCATAGAAGCCCATCGTGGAAAGCTCGCAGAAGTTCGCGACATGAATGGGAGCGCCCTCGCCGTCAAACTTGACCTTGATGGTACCCTTCGACGTCTCGATTACGGCGCACTCGTCGCCGACAAGCTGATACTCGGGCGTGTAGAGCTCTTTCTTAAAACCAAACATGTGGTTCCTTCCTCGTGCGTTTAAAGCATATTTGTACGAATTGTAGCAATAAGCACGGGTTTACATCAATTGCGCACGTAGGTTATGCCGACTATGGCGAACTAATTTTAGGAACGCTGCTGCGGCTTCCAGGAACCCACATTGGCATCGTACTGGTTCAGCGCGCTGTTGCCGCCCTGCGAGATGGGCGCCAGGATCTCGCTTTGGTGGGAACTCATCGACTCGCCATCGGGAATGGCCAGCGAGATATCCCAGCTCTGGCAGATCACGTCGACGCGCTCATACATCCACTCGGCAAGCTGCTTTAAGTGGGCGATGTCATCCGCATAGACCGTATCGTCCTGTACTTTCAGGTTGTTGAGCTCATCTTGCGTCTTTTTGATCTGGTCGCGCAGGGCGTAGGCACTCTGCGACAGCTCCTGACGGGTGGACAGCGGCGTTCGGAGATAACCGTTGTTAAAGGAATCGATGACCTCGCCGATCTGGTCCTCGTCAGCGTAGGACACGATGGTCTGATACAGACCGTCGAGCCTGGTATAGAGCTGATCATCGGTGAGCACGGTTTCTTCCTGAACCACCTCGGCAGAATCGCCCTGCTTGGTATCGTCCTCAGTCGCCTCGCCCTTTTGACGCGTGGGGAAGGTGGTTTGTGCAGCTTGGCCAAACTGGTCGTAGAAGCCAGGCATAACACCCATGGGATCGGTCGTCACGAACCAATAGGCACCACCGCACACGACGGCAAGGACCGCGATGATAATGAGCGGCTTGGGAATATGACGCTTATGCTTGTGATAGGCGTCCTCGTCGGGGTGCACCTTGCGCTTGGGTTTTTGAGCATCGTCATGCAGGGAAACGGGCGTGGGAATATCGACCTTGGGGATACCGAAATCCTTATCGAAAGCTGGCAGCACGCAGGTCTCATTGGGGTCGGCGGCGTCCGAAAGCACCGCAGCGGCAGAGGCCGGCGCATGCGGCACCTCGGTATCGATCTGCTCTTGCGTTAGGCGCGGAAAGCCCGCCGTGCGGCCCGCTGCCAGGTCGGATGCTGCCGCATCCTCGGAGAGGATACCCGGAGCGGGGCGTCCGCATTTGGGGCACGTACGATCATGCGGAGAAAGACGGGCACCGCAGCCCTCACAGAACACGAACTCGGTGTGCTCGGGACCATCGCCCGGACCCACATAGGCGTTGCAGTAGGGGCAGAACGAGGCGCCGTCCTCGATAGTCTTAAGGCAATGCGGGCAGATCACGGCATCCTCTTTTCGAAGCAATTCAAATAATCGAGGTTAGAGCATAACATCGCCACGGCCCCACAGGAGCAAGGCACCAATTCAACATCGCCAGGGCGCGTAGTTACTTCTTCTTTTTGCTCGGCATCGAGACTTTGATGCCTTGGGCGGACTTGGTTACGCGAGAGCGCTTGGCTCCGCTACCCTTCTTTTTCTTGGGCTGGGCCTGGGCCACGCCCTCGAGTGCGCGGGCCTCGGCCTCGCGAACGGTGCGAGCTTCGCGGCGCTGCGCCATGTCGGCGGCGACGCGCTTGGCAAAACGCTCGGCCGTCGAACCCGTCGAGCTCACCTTGCCGCCACCGCGACCCAGGTGGACGCGCACACCGCGGCCAAAACCAGTTGCGGCATGACGACGACGCGGCTTGAGCGAATCCATCATCGTGGCGAGCTTAAAGAACACCGAGCAGGTAAAGACCACGATGACAGCCAAGATTACCATCTGGCCCATCGACAGGTTGGCAATAGACAGCAGCTCCGGGAATCCGATAACGCCCACCAGGATGCCGGCGACAACAAACACGAAGAGCACCACGCGTAAGGGCGTGAGAGGCTGCGAGATGCGCCAGATCAGGCTGACGCTCGCCGCGCACGACGTAAGCAGGCACATCGTAGACAGCGTGAGCTGGCTAAAGCCAAACACCCGCGCCACAAAGATATCGAGCGCTGCAGCCAAAATGACCGCAATCGACGCCGGCAGTGCCCGCTTGAGCACGTTCGTCAGGAACGATCCCTTCACGCGAGCATTGTTGGGCTCCAGGCCCAACACAAAGCCCGGCGCGCCAATACAGAAGAAGTTAATGAGCGTCATCTGGATGGGCTCGAAGGGGTACGGCGGCAGCGCGATGCACAGCGCCGCCAAGCCCATCGAGAACAGCGTTTTGGTCAGGAACAGCGCCGCGGAGCGCTGCAGGTTGTTGATGGAGCGACGGCCCTCGGCCACCACGGCGGGCATCGAGGCAAAGTCGTTGTCGACGAGTACGATCTCGGCCACGTTACGCGCGGCGTCGGAGCCAGCCGCCATGGCGACGGAGCAGTCAGCCTCCTTGAGCGCTAGCACATCGTTAACGCCGTCGCCCGTCATGGCCACGGTGTGCTCGCGGCGCTTGAGTGCCTGCACGAGCTCGCGCTTCTGCTGCGGGGTCACACGACCAAAGACATGGTAGCGGTCCACTGCGGCATCGAGCTTGGCCGGCGTATCGAGCGTCGTGGCGTCCACATAAGCGTCAGCCCCCGGCACGCCCACCACGCGCGCAATCGACGACACCGTACGCGGGTCGTCGCCACTGATCACGTTGAGGGTCACGCCCTGCTCGTTAAAGTACCCGATGGTCTCGGCGGCCGAGGTGCGGATCTCGTCGCGAATGGTCACAAAGCCCACGGGCTCGGCCTCGCCCACCATATCGCCATCGGGCGTAAAGCCGTCCACGCAGGCCACCACAAGCACGCGGCAGGTGTCGGCAAGTTCGGCGACACGGTTCTCGACCTGGGCAAACGCACGATCAGAGAGCACAAACTGCGCCGCACCCATCACATATGAGCCCTGTGCAAACGACGCGCCGCTCCACTTTTTGGAAGACGAGAACGGAATGACCGACAGCGGCTCAGACACCTCGACCGGACGGTCGGCGTAATAGTTGAGCAGCGCCTGACAGGTCTCGTTGGCATCGGCCGAGGTCGCACGTGCGACGTTAGCCAGCGCAAAATCGAGCACCGTGGTATCGACGGGAACGGCGGCGTCGCCCTCCCCCGCACCCATACCCTCGACCGGCAGCGGATAGGTACCCTCGACCTCCATGCGGCCCGACGTGATGGTGCCCGTCTTGTCCAGGCACAGCACGTCGACACGCGCGAGCGTCTCAATGCAGTAGAGCTGCTGCGCGAGTACCTTGCGGCGGGCCAGGCGCACCGTGGCGATGGCGAGCACCGACGAGGTCAGCAGCACCAGGCCTTGCGGGATCATGCCCAGCAGGGCGCCCACCGTGGACAGCAGCGCCGACGAAGGCACATGACCAGCCAACAGCTCGGAGAAGCACCACGAAAGCGCGCTATTGCCTGGGGTTCCCGCGGCATCCCACAGCTCGCTCACGCTCGAGGCAAACAACGCCAAACCGAGCGGGATCATGATGATGCTCGCAAAGCGCACGATGGCGTTGAGCGCGTTCATGATCTCGGAATTGACCTTTTTGACGTACTTGGCCTCGTTATTAATTTTGGCCACGTAGTTGTCGGCGCCGACATGGATCACGCGGGCGCGCAGCAGACCCGAGTCGATAAAGCTGCCGCTCATGAGCTCGGAACCGGGCTGTTTCTTAATAAGATCGCTCTCGCCCGTCAGCAGGCTCTCGTTCACGAGCGCCTCGCCCGAAACCACCACGGCGTCAGCGGGGATCTGGTCGCCGCGCCCCAGGCGGATGATGTCGTCGAGCACGATCTGGTCCAGGTCGAGCTCCACCTCGGAGCCGTCGCGCACCGCGATGGCCTTCTTGGAGGTCAGCAGCGTGAGCTTATCGACCATCTTTTTGGAACGCATGGACTGAATGACGCCAATAGCGGTATTGAGGAACACCACGAACAGGAACGTCAGATTCTTAAACGAACCGGTCAAAATGACCAGGAACGCCAAGATCACGTTGATCAAATTGAACAGCGTGCAGAGGTTCTCGATGATGAGCTCTTTGACCGACTTGGTCTTGAGCTCCATGTTGCGGTTGATCTTACCGGCGGCGATGCGCTCCTCGACCTCGGCGGTCGAGAGTCCGCGCTCGATATCCGTTGCTGCCATACCACGTCCCATCACGTCGCGTCGGTATAAGAAAAACCGCCCGGACCATGCGAGGTTCGGACGGTCTCACGTTCGATGGTGCCCCATGTTGGATTCGAACCAACGGCCTTCTGCTCCGGAGGCAGACGCTCTAATCCCCTGAGCTAATAGGGCCAACGTTTGGCATTATACCCAAGTGCACCACGGGCTATCAAAATAAAAGAAAAAGCTTTGCAATTCCGAGGAAGACGCGGCTCAACGGCCCACTTTAGAAGGCAAAAGCGAGTCAGATAGTATAAACTCTCATGCACCATATGTACACGGCTCGCGATGCGGGCCGTTTTTGCAAGGGCTATCCATCGAGGTGAGAGGCACACCATGATTGCAATTTTAAAAGAGAGCGCCAGCGACGAGGCCGTCAGCCATATCGTCAGCTGGATTGAGAAAAAGGGCCTGAAGACCGATGTCTCGCGCGGCGAGAATGAGACGATCATCGGCCTGGTGGGCGATACGACCAAGATCGACCCGTTCCTGCTCGAGTCCATGGATGTCGTCGAGCGCGTGCAGCGCGTCTCCGAGCCGTTCAAGCGCGCCAACCGCAAGTTCCACCCCGAGGACTCCGTCATCGACTGCGGCCACGGCGTCAAGATCGGCGGCGATCAGTTCCAGGTCATCGCCGGCCCGTGCTCCGTCGAGGGCGAGAACCTCATCCGCATCGCCCGCCGCGTGAAGGCCGCCGGTGCCACGATGCTGCGCGGCGGTGCCTACAAGCCCCGCACATCCCCTTACGCCTACCAGGGCATGGGCCCCGCCGGTCTGGACCTGCTGTGCGAGGCGTCTGCCGAGCTCGACATGCCGATCGTCACCGAGATCATGGACCCGCGCGACGTGCAGGTCTTCCTGGACAAGAAGATCGACGTCATGCAGATCGGTGCCCGCAACGCCCAGAACTTCCCTCTGCTCAAAGAGGTCGGCAAGACCAAGACCCCGATCCTGCTCAAGCGCGGCATGTCCGGCACGATCGATGAGCTGCTCATGGCCGCCGAGTACATAATGAGCGAGGGCAACGACAACGTCATCCTGTGCGAGCGCGGCATCCGCACCTTCGAGACCCGCACCCGCAACACCTTCGACCTCAACGCCGTGCCGGTGCTGCACCACCTGTCGCACCTGCCCGTCGTCGCCGACCCCAGCCACGCCACCGGCTACACCCGCTACGTTGAGCCCATGGCGCTCGCCGCGACCGCCTGCGGTGCCAACGGCCTGGAGATCGAGGTCCACGACGAGCCCAGCCGCGCATGGTCCGACGGCGCTCAGGCCCTCACCCCCGATCAGTTCGACGACACCATGCGCCGCATCCGCGCCATCCGCGATGTCGTCTGCCAAGAGACCATGGAGTAGGCCATGGGTACGGTGAGAAACGCGCGCGTTAACCAGGGCGGTCCCAAATGCGCCGGTATAGTGGGCCTAGGTCTGATCGGCGGCAGCTTTGCCCGCGGCTATGCGCAGGCGGGCGTCCGCGTGCTGGCCTGGGATCCCGACGATGACGTGATGACGGCCGCCAGCATGGGCACCGTCGCCGGCGAGCTCAACGACGAGACGCTCGGCGAATGCGACATCATCGTCCTTGCCTGCTATCCCGAGGCCTGCATCGAGTGGCTTGAGGCGCACGCCCAGGCGCTCGCCGATGCCACCGACACCGATGCCATCATGGGCCCCGTGGTGATTGACACCGTAGGCGTGAAGGGCATCGTATGCGAGCGTGCCTTTGAGCTCGCCCGCGAGCACGGTTTTTACTTTGTGGGCGCGCACCCCATGGCGGGCACCCAGTTCTCGGGCTACGCTCACTCCCGTGCCGACCTGTTCCAGGGCGCTCCCCTGGTACTCGTTCCGCCCGCGGTGGACGATGCGCTCAAGCTGGAGCTTTTAGGCCAGGTGCGCGAAATGGTGCGCCCCCTGGGCTTTGGCAAGTTCAGCGTGACCAGCGCTACCGAGCACGACCGCGTCATCGCCTTTACAAGCCAGCTTGCGCACGTGGTATCCAACGCCTACGTTAAAAGCCCGACCGCTCAGGTTCACCACGGTTTTTCGGCCGGCAGCTACCGCGACCTCACCCGCGTGGCGCACCTCAATCCGCAGATGTGGTCCGAGCTCATGATCGACGACGCCGATGCGCTCGCCTTCGAGATCGACCATCTGATTGAATCGCTCGGCGCCTACAGCCGCGCCCTTAAGGAACGCGACCGGCGCTATCTGGAGAATCTCCTTGCCGAGGGCGATCGCATCAAGCGCGCACTCGACGACGAGGCCTCCCACTAGACAACCCATCACGCCAGGTCGAAAGGACCGAAGCTTATGGCGATTACCATCGATATCGACACTGCACGCCCCTATCAGGTGCATGTTGGCACGTTTTTGCTGGAGCAGGCGGGGCCGCTCGTGCGCGCCACCGCCGGCGGCACCAAGGCCGTCATCGTGACGGACACCAACGTGGGCCCGCTCTACCAGATGCCCGTTAAGCAGAGCCTGGAGGCGTCAGGCTACGAGGTGAGCATCTGCACCTTCGAGGCCGGCGAGGCCCATAAGCGCGCCGAGACCTACGTTGCCATTTTGGAGTTTGTGGCCGAGCACGAGCTTTCGCGCTCCGACGTGATCGTGGCACTCGGCGGCGGCGTCGTGGGCGACGTGGCGGGCTTTGTGGCCGCCACCTACATGCGCGGCTGCAAGTTTGTGCAGGTCCCCACGAGCCTGCTCGCCATGGTTGATTCGTCGGTGGGCGGAAAGACGGCCATCGACCTCGCTGCCGGCAAGAACCTGGCCGGCGCCTTTTGGCAGCCGAGTGTGGTTATCGCCGACGTGGGGTGCCTGGCCACCCTCACGCCCGAGCAGTTCGCCGACGGCTGCGGCGAGGTCGTCAAGCACGCCGTAATCGCCGACCCGGAGCTTTTCGCCGAGCTGGAGAAGACCCCGCTCACGCTGGAGCTGCTCAACCAGGACGTGGCTCGCGTGGCGCTTATCATTGCCCGCAATATCGACATCAAGCGCGCCGTGGTCGTCGCCGACGAGCGCGAAACCAACCAGCGCAAGCTCCTCAACTTTGGACACAGCGCCGGACACGCCGTCGAGGCCTGCGAGCACTTTGAGCTGGGACACGGCAACTGCGTGTCGATCGGCATGGGCATCATCACGCGCGCCGCGGCCCTGCACGGCGTCTGCGATGCCGCACTGCCCGGTCGTATTGAGGAACTCTGCGCCCGTCATGGCCTCACGACCCGCTGTGACCTAGATGCCGATACCGTCTTTGCCGAGGCGCTCCACGACAAGAAGCGCGCGGGCGACACCATCGACCTGGTGATTCCGCACAGCATTGGCCGCTGCAGCATCGACCGCACACCGCTTTCCACTTTCCACGAACTCATTGCCGAGGGCCTCGGCCAGAAGGGAGACGCATCCGCATGCTAGCCCGCATCACCCCGTCCCCGCTCAAGGGCACCGTTCCCGCCATCGCGTCCAAGTCGATGGCGCATCGCCTGATCATCTGCGCTGCGCTTGCCAACGGCGAGACGCACGTCACCTGCAACACCACCTGCGCCGACATCGAGGCCACGGTGCGCTGCCTTACGGCACTGGGTGCTCGCATCGAGACCGTCGAGGACGGCTTCCAGGTCCACCCCACCATGAAGAGTGTTGAGTTTGGCCTGCTCAAGGCCCTTGCCGGCGGCACGCTTGACTGCGGTGAAAGCGGCTCCACGCTCCGCTTTATGTTGCCCGTCGCCTGCGCGCTGGGCGCAGAAGCAACTTTTGTGGGTCAGGGACGCTTGGGCGCCCGCCCACTCTCCCCGCTCTCGGACGAGATCATCGCCGCCGGCTGCGACCTGCAGGGTCTGGGCGGTTTTCCGCTCAAGACGAGCGGACGCATGCGCCCGGGCACTTTTGTGCTTCCGGGCAACGTGAGCTCGCAGTATATCTCCGGCCTGCTGCTGGCAGCCCCGCTGCTGGCCCAGCCCTCCTGCGTGCAGGTATGCGGCCTTATCGAAAGCCGCCCCTACATCAACCTGACGATCCAGGCCATGAAGGCCTTTGGCGTCGAGGTCAACGTCGAGCGCATTCCGGCCACGGACGGCCAGCTCGAGGTCACGAACTTCCGCGTGAGCAGTGGCTCGTACCGCACGCCCGGCAGCGTAGCCGTCGAGGGCGACTGGTCCAACGCCGCCTTTTGGCTGTGCGCCGGTGCCATCGGCACCGACCCCATCACCGTCGAGGGCGTGTCGCTAAGCTCCGCACAGGGCGACCGTAACGTGCTTGCCGCGCTTTCGCGCTTTGGCGCCCGCATCGTGCGCTCCACCAACGCCGCCACCGTGCAGTCCGACAAGCTCGCCGGCTTTGAGATGAGTGCCCACGACATTCCGGACCTGGTGCCCGTCATCTCGGCCGTGGCCTCGTTGGCACAGGGCCGCACCTTTATTCGCGATTGCGCCCGTCTGCGCATCAAGGAATCCGACCGTCTGGTCACCACCACCCGCGAGCTCACCGCGCTGGGCGCGCAGGTACGAATTGCCGGCGATGACCTCATCATCAAGGGTGTCGATGCCTTCACCGGCGGCGAGGTCGATTCGCACAACGACCATCGCATCGCCATGATGGCCGCTATCGCCGCGAGCCGCGCCACCGGCGAGGTCGTGATCCACGGCGCCGAGGCCGTCAACAAGTCCTATCCCGATTTCTTCGACCACTACCGCCTGCTGGGCGGCAAGGTCACACTCGAGGAGGAATAGCATGTCCTCGACCTTTGGCAACGTCTTGCACGTAAGCATCTTCGGCCAGTCGCACTCCCCCGCCATCGGCTGCTCCCTCGATGGCATTCCGGCGGGCATCGCTGTTGACCAGGAGCAGCTGCAGGCCTTCCTTGACCGTCGTGCCCCCGGTCGCGACGAGACCGCGACCAAACGCCGCGAGGCCGACGCCGCCCACATCATCGCCGGTGTGGTCGATGGACATACCACCGGCGCGCCCATCGCCGCGATTATCGAGAACACCAACACGCGCTCCAAGGATTACTCCGAACTGCGCCGCAAGCCCCGCCCCGGACATGCGGACTTCCCTGCGCGCGTGAAGTATCACAACATGCACGATGTCGCCGGCGGCGGACACTTCTCCGGCCGCCTAACGGCACCCCTGTGCATCGCCGGCGGCATTGCGCTGCAGGCACTCGAGGCCCGCGGCATTAAAGTGATGGCGCATGTGGCGCAGATCGGCGGCATCTCCGACCTGCCGATGGACGACATGGTCTATCGCGAGGCCGACCGCAAGGCGATCCTTACGAACGATCTGCCGTGCATTGACGCCGCCGCCGCCGGCCGCATGCACGAGGAAATCCTAGCCGCGCGCGACGAACTCGACAGCATCGGCGGCATCGTGGAGTGCGGCATTTACGGGCTTCCTGCGGGCATCGGCGACCCCATGTTCGATGGCATCGAGAACCGCATCGCGCAAATCGCGTTTGGCATTCCCGCCGTAAAGGGCGTGGAGTTTGGCATGGGCTTTGCCGTGGCCGCCATGCGTGGCAGCGAGAACAACGATCCGTATCGCATCGATGCCGAGACCGGCGAGATCGAGGTCGAGTCCAACAACGCCGGCGGCATCCTGGGCGGTATTTCGACCGGCGCGCCCGTCATGTGGCGCATGGCCGTAAAGCCGACGCCCTCAATTGGCCGCGAGCAGCAGACGGTGGACATGGACGCTATGGAAAATGCCGAGCTCTCGGTCCACGGCCGCCACGATCCCTGCATCGTCCCCCGAGCCGTCCCCGTAGCCGAGGCAGCCGCCGCCCTTGCCATCTGGGACGCCCTCCTCGAAGACGCCGCCCAGCGCTAACTACCCACCCCTCAATATCCCCCGACACGTGAAAGGGGTCTCCATGGACCTTGCTGACATCCGCCAGGCCATCGATGGCATCGACACCACGCTCCTCAACAGTTTTGTCGAGCGCATGGACATTGCCACCGAGGTCGCCAAGTCTAAAATCGAGATGGGCAAGGCCGTCTTCGACCCCGCCCGTGAGCGCTCCAAGCTCAACAATCTCGCCAGCCGCGTGCCCGAGCGCTACGAGGCCCAAGCCATCACCCTGTTCCGCCTCCTCATGAGCATGAGCAAGGCCGAGCAGCAGCGCTACATCAACGAGCTCAAGGGCATCACCGTCTCACAAAAGGCCCACGCCACGGCTGCAGCCTTTGACACGCCTTTCCCCCAGACGGCTAGCGTCGCCTGCCAGGGCGTCGAGGGCGCCTATAGCCAAATTGCCGCGTGCAGGCTCTTCGACGTGCCCGACATTGCGTTCTTCGAGACCTTCGAGGGCGTTATGCGCGCCGTGCGCGACGGCTTCTGCGAGTTTGGCGTGCTGCCCATCGAGAACTCCACCGCCGGCTCAGTCAACGCCGTCTACGACCTGCTCGCCCAGTTCGACTTCCACATCGTGCGCTCGCTGCGCCTCAAAATCGACCACAACTTGCTCGTCAAGCCCGGCGCCAAGCTTGCGGACGTGCACGAGGTCTACAGCCACGGCCAGGCCATTGCCCAATGCGCCGGCTTTATCGAGGCGCACGACCTGCACGCCACCAAGTACCCCAACACGGCCATGTCGGCCGAGATGGTCGCCAGCTCCGAACGCACCGATGTTGCCGCGATCGCATCGCGCAGCTGCGCCGCACTCTACGGCTTGGAGGTACTGGAGCCCAACATCCAGGACTCGGACAACAACTACACGCGCTTTGTCGTCATCAGCCGCGAGCCACGCGTCTACCCCGGCGCCAACCGCACCTCGCTCATGATTACCACGGCCAACGAGCCGGGCGCACTCTATCGCGTACTCGAGCGCTTCTACGCGCTCAATATCAACCTCATCAAGCTCGAGAGCCGCCCCATCCCCGGGCACGACTTTGAGTTTATGTTCTACTTTGACCTGGACTGCCCCTTTGGCAGCAAGGCCCTCGATGACCTGCTCGATTCCATCGATGACGTTTGCGAGAGCTTCACCTACTTTGGCAGTTATACGGAGGTGCTCTAGATGACCGATGTCGCCGCAACCCGCCCCTACGGCGTGCTGGGCCGCGTGCTGGGCCACAGCTACACCCCGACCATCTACAAGGAGCTCGCGGGGCTAGAGTATGTGCGTTTTGAGCGCGAGCCCGAGGACCTCCGGGCTTTTATGACGGGTGACGAATGGGAGGGCACCAACGTGACCATCCCCTACAAGCGCGCCGTCATGGAGTATCTGGACGAGCTGAGTCCACTCGCCGAGCGTATGGGAAACGTCAACACCATCACGCGCCTGCCCGACGGCCGCCTGCGCGGCGACAACACCGACTACTTCGGCTTTCAGTGCCTAGTCGAGGAGCTGGGCGTTGAGGTCGCCGGCAAGAAGGCCCTCGTGCTCGGTGCCACCGGTGGCGCCGGCACCACTGCCAGCATGGTGCTCGGCGACCTGGGCGCCATCGTCGTGCCGGTGGGCCGCACGAGCGAAGTCAACTACGACAACATCGCGCAGCAGTCCGATGCCGCACTGCTCGTCAACTGCACGCCCGCCGGCATGTTCCCCCACTGTCCCGATGCCCCCTGCACGCTCGAGGGGCTCGATGCGCTCGGGGGCGTCATCGACATTGTCTACAACCCCGCTCGCACGGGACTCATGCTCGAGGCCGAGCGCCGCGGCATCCCCTGCATCGGCGGCCTGCTCATGCTCGTGGCCCAGGCGGCGCAAGCCGTTGAGCGCTACACCGGCCAGGTCACTCCGCGTGAGCGCATTCTGGACGTAACGGAGCGCCTGTCACGCCGCGAACAGAACATCGCGCTGATCGGTATGCCGGGCTCGGGCAAGACCCGCGTGGGCGAGCAGATTGCCCTGCTCACGGGGCGAGAGCACATCGACTTGGACCGCGCCCTCAAGGAGCGCCTGGGCATGCCCTGCGCCGACTTTATCGTCGAGCGCGGCGAGGCGGCCTTCCGCGAGCAGGAGACGGTGGCGCTGTCCGACATCTCCAAGCGCAGTGGCCTGGTGCTCTCCACCGGCGGTGGCGTGGTCACGCGCGACGATAACTATCCGCTGCTGCACCAGAACAGCCAGATCGTGATGCTTAACCGCAAGCTCGACGAACTCGCCCACAAGGGACGCCCCATCACCGCCCGCGACGGCATCGACAAGCTGGCCGAGCAGCGCATGCCGCGCTACCGCGCCTGGACCGACTACATCATCGACTCACGCGACTGCGCCGCCAACACCGCCCAAGCCCTCCTCGATACCCTCCCACCCGCTCTCTAACCAAAACCACCACAAAGGGGACAGGCACCTTTGTGGTGGTTTTCCAATCGCAAAGGAAGCAACCATGAAAGCACTCGTCATCAACGGCCCCAACCTCAACATGCTCGGCATTCGCGAGCCGGGCATCTATGGCAGCGACAACTACGACCGCTTAGTGCAGATCTGCCAGGAAGCGGGCGCCTCACAGGGCTTCGACGAGGTCGAAGTCTTCCAGTCTAACCACGAGGGCAGCATCGTCGACAAGATCCAGGAAGCCTACGGCAAGGTCGACGGCATCGTCATCAACCCGGCGGCTTACACGCACACGAGTGTCGCGATCCTCGACGCCCTCAAGGCCGTCGCCATTCCGGCTGTGGAGGTCCACATCAGCGCCGTAGAGACACGCGAGGACTTCCGCCAGGTGAGCTATGCACGCCTGGCCTGCTTCGCCACCATCACCGGCGAAGGCCTCCAAGGCTACGCCCACGCGTTGGAGCTGCTGAAAGAATGTCTAGCCTAGGAAAAAGCAAACAAAGCGACAGGATCGAGCGCATCGGTCTTCTGTCCGCCAAGGTAACATCCATAAGAAAAACGCGCGTCCGCAGCACACATTCTGTGGACGCGCGTTTTTCTCGTTCGAACCTCATCAAGCGTAAACTGACAACATAACAACTTTACAAACATCTATTTAGTATTAATATGGTAGGTATCCTATACGTTCCGGTATCTGAAAGGAACAAAGATGCCTCCAAAGACGATCCAAGTTAGCGAAAATCTGGCATACCAAATCAAAACAAGGAGAGCAGAACTGGGTCTTAGCATCGAAGAAGCAGCTTTCAGAGCCGGTATCGGGGCAAAAACATGGGGTAAGTATGAGAGCGGCCAATCCATTCGAAGCGACAAGGCAACAGCTGTATGCAAAGTCATGAAATGGAAAAACTTCCCCGATGATTCTGCAGCAGAGACTGTTAATGAGGACACAACAAAGGAATCGCTGGCAATCGATTCGTCTCATGCCGCCTGGTCCCAATTCTTAAAAGACGAATACGGTTATAAAGGTGCAGCGTCCTTCGCCTTTGGCACCGATATTCTGCTTGACTATATTAATCAAGATCTTGAGGACCTTTCTCATCTTCCAAAAGGGACTCATGTTGGACAACTCCCCGATAGCTGGATAATTGACTTACTTCCATCTCAATACCTGATGAAGTACGACTATGACTTTCTGTTCAGGTTGCGAGCAGATCTGATTAGATATCGCCTGAGAGCAAAACACGGACATGACTTAATGGCTCACACCGTTGCACAAGAACTACTTGTAAGGCTGATCCGAGACGCGTCATTCGAACTCGTTTCCGACTGGGAATCCGATGAGACCGATCTCGATGCAAACGGCTATCCAAGAGATTTAGGTTGGGATCAATGGCCCGAAGATATCTGCGGGGACGATGATTTCAGATTCTTCATTGACGACGACAAATGGACGGAAAAAAATGATTCCTACTCATTCGAAAACTGGTTCGAACCCCAGTTTTATCTAAGTTAACCAGGTGGAAAAGTGCGAGATCAGACGTAAAATCAAGCAATCTAGTCAAAGCCCAGCACGAATTCGCGCCTCGAAACCCTTTCAAAATAGCGGGAGGCGGCTCTCAAAAAGACCGCCTCCCGCTGTTATTACGCCCTCTTAATCACGAATGCCAATCCAATATCGCAGGCACAGCGTACGATTGACGCGAAGAGCCACGATGCCGGCAGCGTCATAAGCAGCGGCATCGTCTGCCAAGGAATAAACCAATCGACCGCGTGGATTGCAAAGATGGCAAGACTGGCCTGTCCGCAGAACACGAGGGCTTGTTCAAAGGACCCCAAAACCGGCACGTCTTTCAACTTCTCCAGCGCCATGGAAACCCAGCACACGCAGTAGCTGCCGGCAAGAGCGGCAACTGTCGCAACCACAAACCCATCCACGCGGCGGCTCGAAAGCTCAAGCCCACTCAGCGCGGCAAGGACAAGCCAAGCGACACCGGCTCCAATAAACAGCAGGGGCTTGCTCACGCTCGGCTCCAGCCCCTTTTGGCGCGCCGTATAGCCAACCCACATCAGCAGCAAGATATAGCAGCTCAGATCCATATCGAGCGGCAGGTAAACACCCATTAATCGAGACACGCTCAATCCGCAAAAGGCAATCGCGGCACAGACAACGCCCTGCCAAACAACCCCGATCCCGCGGCGATCAAACAGCCGCACGAGCGCATTAAACAACAGGCGCGACGTAAACAGCGCCGCCAAAAACCATGCCATGCCAACGGCGGCAACGCCAAGCCGAGGCACATCAACGCCTGAGGCAAACACAAGCGTCTTAAGCCCCGCAACCAGCGTACCGCTCGTCAAAGAAACACCGCTCATCAAGAACGTCGGCACCTGCCACGCCAGTGCAAGAACCACATACGGCACCAGCAGGCGCGACACCGAACCACTCAGCAGCTCGCGCCACGGCTTCGGCCTAAACGTATACCCGGCAAGAATAAAGAACACCGGCATGTGAAACGAGAAGATCGCGTGCCGCAAGGGAGAAGGATTTGGGACGGTGTGCCCCACAATGACCAGAATCATTGCAATCCCCTTTGCAATATCTATCCAGTCGAGCCTTTTACTTCCCATGGCGAACCCTTCAAAACCGCAGCACGCAAGATGAAAAAAGCCCAGACCACCAAGCGGTCCGGGCTTAATAAATGATGGTGCTCCATGGCGGATTCGAACCGTCGACCTTGGGATTAGAAGTCCCCTGCTCTATCCAACTGAGCTAATGGAGCAAATAACCGCACGCCCAAGCAAGCGCAAACCTGTCAGGCGCAAGTAATTATAACCTAGTTGAACTGCTCGCGGTACGCCTTGCAGACCTCATCGACCGGGCCGTCCATGCGAAGGTCACCCTTCTCAATCCAAACGGCACGCTGGCAGATGCGTTCAACCTGCTCCATGGAGTGCGAAACGAACAGAACCGTCACGTCGCCGCTCTGGATAAAGTGCTGGATGCGGGCCTCGCACTTCTGCTGGAAGAACACATCACCGACGGACAGCGTCTCGTCAACGATCAGAATATCGGGCTCGGTAATCGTCGCGATTGCAAAGGCAATACGCGCAACCATGCCCGAGGAGAAGTTCTTAAGCGGCATGTCGACAAAGTTCTGAAGCTCAGCGAACTCGATAATGCCGTCAAAGTTGGCGTCGATGAACTCCTTGGTATAGCCGAGCAGGGCGCCGTTCAGATAGATGTTCTCGTGGGCGGTCAGCTCGGGATCAAAGCCGGCACCAAGCTCAATCAGCGGCGCGATGTTACCGTGCACCCTAACGCTGCCCTCGCTTGGCTCAAGCACGCCAGCGATAATCTTGAGCATCGTAGACTTGCCGGAGCCATTGGTGCCAACCAGACCCACGACCTCGCCACGATGAATATCAAACGAAATATGCTTAAGCGCCCTAAACTCCTCAAAGAACAACTCGTGCTTGGCGAGCTTGATGAAGTACTCCTTGAGGTTGGTCAGCGACTCAGACGCCATGTTAAAGATCATGGTGACGTCGTCGACCTCGACAGCCAGAGGCTGCTCGCTGTAATCAACAACAGATTCAGTCATCACAGCACTCCTTAGATGTAGAGGATAAATTTGCGCTCGGACTTATGGAACACGGTGTAGCCAATAATAAGCGCAAGAACCGCCCAGGCAACGCACATACCAAACGTCATGAGCGAGGGCGTAGTCTGGAACAGAAAGATATCGCGCATAAACTGCAGGTAGTTGAACATGGGGTTCGCATACATCAAGATACGCACGAGATGCGGCATTTGCGCAATATAGTCAGTCGTCCAGAAGATGGGCGTAATGTAAGTCCACGCCGTAATGACGACGCTCCATAGATGCATAACGTCGCGGAAAAAGACCGTAAGAGCAGAGAGCATCATGCCCAGGCCCATGCAGAAGCACATAAGCAGCAGCAGGCAAACCGGCAGCAGAATGAGGTGCCAAGAAGGCATAACGCGGAACCACAGCATGACGATGGCGACGGCGACCAGCGAGAAGGCAAAGTTGACCAGCGAGAAGAGCACCTTTTGCACCGGGAAGACCCAGCGGTGCACCTTAACCTTCTTGAGCAGAGGGGCAGCGCCCACGATAGACGTCAGGGCCTGGTTCGTAGACTCGGACATGACGGCAAAGGTAATGTTACCCACGATCAAGTACAGCGGGTACATCTCGGGCGTCATTGAGCCATTGCGGCCTTGGCCAAAAATCGTCGAGAACACGATGGCCATGACGATCATCATCAGCAACGGATTGAGCACCGACCATGCGACACCCAGAACGCTACGGCGATACTTGATCTTAAAATCCTTGGTAACCAGCTGACGAAGGATAAACGCATCCTTCTCAAATTCATTCTTAGCAAACGTCGCAGGCAGACTGCGAGTTTCTTGTTGCTTTGTCTGATCCGACACGGATGCAACTCCTTTACTCGTAATCGTTGACAAACGAACAGTATAGACCCGCCCTCAACGCCATAAGGCGGCGTTGCGAAACTGGAGAACTATCTCACAACATCGTTTTCGGAACGTCTTTCACCAGACAGCATGCCGCGAGCGACAACCACAAGCACGGCAGGAAGACCAAATTGAGCAGCCACGATATAACGAGGCCAATACCAAATAGGACTCGCAATAAAGAGCGTTCCGTACAACAGCAAAAAAGGCAAAAGCGGCAATGCGAAACGCGAACGCCCACGCGATACCAAAAGAACTGCCGAAAACATAAGCAACCAAAAGTCAACGGCGCCAGAAATAGACCAAGCGCTCAATCCAATCGCCACATCGACACCATCGCCGAGGGGTGCAAGCAAGTTGCGAAATGTTACTCCCGTAGAAGCCTTTGCGTCGGCCACAAGGTTATACGGAACGCCCATGAGAAAGTTTTCAGGCAGACCGTCAGCGCCCTTTACATTTGGGGCCCAAAAACCAAACGTCTGCAGTTCCCAAGCCTCAAAGTATATCGAAGGGCTACGCGAAAGCATCGAGGCCCAATGGGTCCAAAATTCATCCTTTAAACGCTCCGCATTAAAGTCTTCATTCCATTTAAGCGGATCGATACAGCTGGGAAGATACACCTCTTTGTAACGATCAAGCGGAAGCAGCTCGTTCATATAAGAACGGTCGGACTCGGACATATCGCCATCGAGCGCGGCAACGCGAGCCATCTGAGCAAGCGGAATACCCACTGACTCAACATCCTCCGATGGAACAACGCCCATAGCCGAGTACACGGGCCCCGTAATAACCAAGCATGTGACAAGCGCAAATCCAAGAGATACGGCCAAACGAGAGGCAGACTTCATCGGGGCAACGCAGCCGAGCCGGTCCAAAGCAACAACTATCGCAAGTACCACGAATAGCGCGACGCAAATATACAAACCGTTATTCCGTAGAAGCATAACGCCCAACGCCAGGGCACCAAAAACGAGCAAACGCAACGCGCTCGACCGGGAATCCTTTCCCGTGACGGCATCGGCAAGCATGGTCACCATCAAGACAAGACAGCAGGAAAACAACGGGTCTTTCCAAAGCGCCACAGAATATAGAGCGCAATACCGTGACAAGCCAAAATAGACTACGAGCAGCCAAGACCAGCGAGAGGAGACCCCCAAACGAGAAGTCACCCAAATTGAAAGATAGCCAAACGTGCTGGCAACACAGGCCATCTGAAGCACCGTTAGCAAGGCAACGCCCACCGAAGGGCTCATCCCCATGAGGCCTGCAATTTTGATACAAGCAGCCATCATCATGGTGAATGCAACCGGATGATGGTTGCTCAAAGGGTTCCACCCCATAATCTGAGCAAACGACGAGAAGGTATCCCCAAAAAACAGGCCTGGAAAATACCTCAGGAAGAACGGCAGATATAAAAGAAATATCACTAGAGCACGGACCGCAACAGATAGGAATCGAATGGACGAGTCACCATCATTCGCCCGTGGCGAGTCTTCGCAGAAAACACAGCAGCGGCAACTACAAGACAGCTGAACAAGCACCGACAAGACCCAAAAGACCAGCGCCGACATCACCCAAAAAGCAACAAAATCAATCGCGGAATACGGCTCAATATAGTTCTCGTAAATCCCGCCGGCAATCACCGGTTCTGTCACGCGAATATGCGCTCCCAGCACAAGAACAAACGAAAATACAAGGGAAATCACTAAGCAGCAAGCTCTACCAACAACAGACGGAAATGCAAAATCCCTGCACGCAAACTTATTGAAATTAACCAATGATGCGATTATCGCAACACATGCCAAGACAGATGGAAACAGGTCGAAGGAACCACTACAATACGTCACCGTAGTGATGCTTGCTGCAAACAGCAAAACAGCACGTGTCACATCTAATAACCTGAACTCTCGAATCAATGCGCCCATCCTAACCACGAAACAAACGATTCGATTGTACGCGACCAAAGGAACCTTCATGGCCGAGCAAACGATTGCCGTTATTATCCCCTGTTACAACGAGGCAGTCACCATCGGAAAAGTCATCGACGACTTTCACCGCGAGCTTCCGCAAGCGACGGTCTATGTCTATGACAACAACTCGTCGGACGATACCTCACGCATCGCTACCGAGCACGGCGCCACGGTCCGCTTTGAGCCCCGCCAGGGAAAGGGCAACGTGTGCCGCCAGATGTTTCGCGACATCGACGCCGATTGCTACCTGATGGTCGACGGCGACGACACCTATCCCGCCGAGGCGGCCAAAGCCCTCTGCGAGCCCATCCTTAACGGCGCGGCCGACATGACCGTAGGCGACCGCCTTTCCAACGGCACCTACGCCGAGGAAAACAAGCGTGCTTTCCACGGCTTTGGCAACAACCTAGTTCGCGCCATGATCAAGTGGATCTATGGCTACAGCTTCGATGACGTCATGACCGGCTACCGCGCCATGAGCCGCCCGTTCGTTAAAACCTTCCCTGTGCTTTCCGAGGGTTTCCAGATTGAAACCGAGCTCTCGATCCACGCCGTCGACCACCGCTGGCGCATCAAAGATGTGCCCATCGAGTACCGCGACCGTCCGGAAGGCTCCGAGTCCAAGCTCAATACCGTGAGCGACGGCATTAAAGTCGTTGCGATGATCGGCACGCTGTTCAAGGACTACCGTCCGCTCAAATTCTTCAGCCTGGTCGCGCTTCTGTTTGCGATTATCGGCCTCGCCCTGGGCATCCCCATCGTCGTCGAATATTTCCAGACCGGTCTCGTCCCCCGCTTCCCCACCGCAATGCTCGCCGCATCTTTCATGTTCCTTTGTGGCCTGAGTCTCGCGACGGGGCTTATCCTTGATTCCGTTGCAAAGGTTGAGCGTAAACAGTGGGAGGTCAACGTGTATAACACATATGGCTGCAGCATTCCCTCCAGCGCAAATAAAAACGAGAGGTAAGTCACATGCCGCTCATCTCCATCGTCGTGCCGTGTTACAACGAGCAGGAATCACTTCCGATCTTTCTCAAAGAGCTCGATGGCGTCGTTCGCATCATGACCCGGCAAGACCCCGGCATCTCCTTTGAAGCCGTCCTCATCGACGATGGCTCGGCAGACAAAACGCTCGCCGTCATGAAGGCAGAAGCTACGGCGGCGCATCCATACGCCATCCGCTGGCACTCTTTCTCGCGCAACTTTGGCAAGGAGGCGGCACTACTCGCCGGACTCCAGCACGCAAAGGGCGACTATGTCGCCACCATGGATGCCGACATGCAGGACCCGCCCTCGCTCCTGCCGCAGATGTACGAGATCTTGCAAACCGAAGACTACGATAACGTCGCCACACGCAGGACCACCCGCGAAGGCGAGCCTCCCATCAGGTCGTTCTGCGCCCGTATGTTCTACAAGATCATCAACCGCATTTCCAAGGCCGACATCGTCGACGGAGCACGCGATTTTAGGCTCATGAAGCGACCTATGGTCAACGCCATCATCTCCATGGGCGAATACAATCGATTCTCCAAGGGCATCTACGGCTGGGTCGGCTTCAAGACCAAATGGCTCCCCTACGTAAACGTCAACCGCGTGGCCGGTGAGACCAAATGGAGCTTTTGGTCGCTGCTCCTCTATTCCATCGACGGCATCGTCGCGTTTTCCACGGCGCCACTCTCCCTCGCCGCCCTCACGGGTATCGTCTTCTGCCTCATCGCCATCATGGGATTTATCGTCATCCTGGTCAAAACGCTTGTTTGGGGCGATCCCGTAGGCGGATGGCCCTCCCTTGCCTGCCTCATTACGCTGTTTGGCGGCATGCAGCTCCTGTGCCTGGGAATCATTGGCGAGTACCTAGCAAAAGCCTACTTGGAGGCCAAGCACCGCCCCATCTATATCATTCGAGAATCCAACGAGGAATCTGATGACACGGCCCAATAACAGCACGCTCAAGAATGTGGCGTTCTACGCCGCCTGCTTCACGTTTTCCATCGCATTATTTGTCGCACTTGCAGAGGCGGGGCATGTCTACCCCTTTGGCGACAACTCGTTTCTCACCAACGATCTCAAATACCAATACATCGACTTCTTCGCGTGGTTTCGCCGCGTCCTTTTAGGCGAGGCAAACCTTCGCTATTCCTTCTCACAGGGCCTCGGTATGAACACATGGGGGCTCTATAGCTACTACCTCGCCAGCCCCTTCAACCTGCTCTGCGTGCTGTTTCCCGCAGACAAGCTGACGCTCTTCGTATTTGCCATAACCGCGCTCAAGCTTGGCTGCATCCACATCAGCAGCGCTTGGTATGTGCAAAAGCGCTTTGACCTTTCCAAGCCCGCCGCATTCTTGCTATCCCTCTCGTTCACGTTTTGCAGCTGGACCATCAGCAACCTGCGCAACCCACTCTGGATCGATTGCCTCATCCTGCTGCCCATCTGCGCCTACGGATGCTACGAGCTCATCCGCAAGCAGCGCATGATCCGCCTCGTCATCGCAACGGCGCTCAATGTCATGTTCTGCTGGTATACGGCCTACATCAGCATCCTGTTCCTCTGCATCTTCGTATTGGTCGAATTTGTCGATTATGTTGCAGAAGAAGGTTTTAGCTGGAAGCTCATGCTCGATCGGGCCCTGCGATTCGCCGGAGCTATCGCGCTCGGACTGCTTCTGTCCGCCTGGACCTTTTTGCCGACCATCCTTGCCATGTCCAAGGGCGGCCCCGTCCTAGCCCTCGGGCCGCTGCTTAAAACCAGCCTCAAATCGCTCATCAGGGGCTTTCTCCCTGGCATGTGGGTAAGCAACGAAAGCACACCGCAGTTCTATTGCGGCATCGTCATGATGCTGCTTGCGGTGAGCCTGCTGGTTAACCGCACGGTTTCGATCAAGACGCGCATCGCAACACTCGTCGTCACGATAATCCTGGTCGCCAGCTCCGTTTTGAGCCCGCTCGAGTACATCTGGTGCGGCATGCGCGTGCCCAACGGATTCTATTCGCGCACGACTTTCTTGCTGAGCTTCTTTGCGCTGTGGGCAGCGGGCTATTCGTTGCAGGTGTTCGAGGGCCAGCCCAAATTTCGTCATGCCTATCGACCAGCCGTCGTATTACCAATCCTGACAATCACCGCAATTGAGTTGTTTATCAACGCCCATGTGATGTGGAACCAACTGTACGCAGGCTATTCCGAAGAAGCCAACAGCACCTATGTCGCCACCGCAACCAACACGATCACAGCCATTCAAGACCAGGATTCTGCGTCATTCTACCGCATCGATCGAACGACCACGCGTGCCGATAGCGCCGCCCTCAACGAAGGCCTAGCGCTTGGGTACAACCAGTTGTCTTCGTATTCGTCTGCTAACAACCCGCAGGCCATCGCACTGCTCAACTCCCTTGGATACAGCAGCGTCGGCGAATTCTCGACCCGTTATGCCGAGCCCATTCTCGCCGTCGATGCCCTATTGGGAGTTAAGTACGCCATTCCTGAAAACGCGCCTGCAGGATACGTTTCGGCCAAGACGAATCAGGCCGACTCCACAAGCTCGGTGTACGAGAACCCCTATGCGCTCAGCATTGGCGTCGCAGCCTCAAGCGATATCCAAAACAGCACGCTGAAGAGCGAGAACCCCTTCGAAAAGCAGAACGACCTCTACAGCAAAATCCTAGGCCGCAAGGTCGAGCTCTATACCAAGATCGAGGCCGCGAGCACGGAGAATAGCGATAGCTTAAAGCAATGGAGCGTTACTCTTCCGGCAAGCTCCATCGGGTATCTCTACATCAACAAAGATGCGACCGCCGGCAGTTATTGGCCCGTCGCCCTTACCATCGACCAGCGAGCAATCGAAAACGAGGCCTGGAGATTCGACAATAATATCCGCCAGATTGCGGATGCATCGGACACCCCGAGCCAGCATACGGTGTCAATCGGAGTCGCAGAGGGCTATACAGACATGCCCCAAGACAATGAGCCGGTCTTTTACGCCCTCAATCTGGATGTTTTCGAGCAGATTATTAACGAGCTTAAGGCGAGCGAGTTTATTACGACGGTTTTTGAGGACGGAAGGATCGAAGGCGAGTATACCGCCAAGGATGACGGCAACCTGCTGTTGAGCGTTCCGTACGATGAGGGCTGGAACGTAACGGTAAACGGAACCGCCGCAGAACTAACGCCCGCCGCCGATAAGGGCTTGTCGTCCCTGAACATGCAGAAAGGCGCGAATAAGATCGTGATGACCTACAAGACTCCGGGCGCCCTTGCGGGGCTTGCAGTGAGTCTGGCGACCGCCGCCGCCCTTGTTGCAGCGGGTCTATACGCCAGGCATAAGAAAAGCCGCCGTTAACAAGCGGCGGCTTTTTCTCTCGAAAAGTTAATAACGGCTAGAGCGTCTTGAGGTACTCCCCCAGCTCTTCCTCCCAGTCGAGCATGTGGAAGCCTGCAGCCTCGAGCTTGGACAGGTCGAGCGCCGAGTGGACCGGGCGCGGGGCGACGGGACCGGCGGCGTTCGCGTAGTAGTCAGCGGTCGAAACCGGCACGACCCTCTCGCCGTTGCCGTTGGCGGCCTCGAAGACGGCGCGGGCGATGTCCGCCCAGCTCTTCACGGCACCGGAGCCGGTGCAGTCGTAGGTGCCGTAGGGCGCGTGCGTGCCCAGCACGTGGAAGATGGCCTCGGCCATGTCGCGCGTGAAGGTCAGGCGGCCCAGCTGATCGTCCACGACGGTGACCTGCTCGAGCTTGTCGTCCGGGTCGGTTACGCGGTCGGACAGGCCCTTCATGGTCTTAACGAAGTTGTGCCCCTCGCCGATGACCCAGCTGGAGCGCATGATGTAGTGGCGGGGGCACCCTGCCACGGCGATGTCGCCTGCGGCCTTGGTCTGGCCGTAGACGGACAGCGGGCTGAGGGGCTCGTCCTCGGAATGCACCTCGGCGGTGCCGTCGAAGACGTAGTCGGAGGAGACGTGGACCAAGGTGATGCCGTGCCCGGCGCAGACGCGGGCGAGAAGGGCGGGGCCGGTCGCGTTGGCCTTCCAGGCGGTCACGCGGCCCTCGGGGGTCTCCGCTTTATCCACGGCCGTGTAGGCGCCGCAGTTGATCACGGTGCCGTAGAGCGACCAGTCGTACTGCGCGTAGGCGTCGGGGTCGGACATGTCGAAGGTGTCGATGTCGCAGAAGTCGAAGTCCTTGGCGACGCCGCGCTCCTCCGCCAGCTTTCGGACCGCGCGGCCCAGCTGGCCGTTGCAGCCGGTGACGAGGGTGCGCCTGGGAGCCATCGGGACGACGTCGGCGAGCATCGGGTGGTTGAGGTCGGCCTCGGAGACGGTGGCCTCGGCCAGCGGGATCGGCCACTCGATGGCGAGCTCGGGGTCGGCGAGGTTCACGAAGGTGTAGGTCCTCTTCAGCTCGAGGGACCAGTGGGCGTCCACCAGGTAGGTGTAGGCGGTGCCGTCCTCCAGGGCCTGGAAGGAGTTGCCCACGCCGCGCGGGACGTAGATGGCCTTACTCGGGTCGAGCGTGCAGGTGAACACCTTCCCGTAGGTGGCGCTGCCCTCGCGCAGGTCGACCCAGGCGCCGAAGACCGAGCCTCGGGCCACCGAGATGAACTTGTCCCAGGGCTCGGCGTGGATGCCGCGGGTGACGCCCTTCTTGTCGTTGTAGGAGATGTTGTTCTGGACGACGCGGAGGTCCGGGATGCCCAGGGCGGTCATCTTGGCGCGCTGCCAGTTCTCCTTGAACCAGCCGCGCGAGTCGCCGTGGACGGCGAGGTCGACGAACTTGAGGCCCTCGATGCCGGTCTCGGTGACGGAGAGGTCCTTCTCGAATGCGATGTCTGCCATAGTTCTATCCCCTTCTACTGCCCCTGCGCGCGGTAGCGGGCCTCGGTGGCCTCCTTGGCCGGGCGCCACCAGGACTCGTTGGCCACGTACCAGTCGATGGTGGCCTTGAGCCCCTCGGCGAAGTCGGTGTGGGCCGGCCTCCAGCCCAGCTCGCGCTGGAGCTTCGTGCTGTCGATGGCGTAGCGGCGGTCGTGGCCGGGGCGGTCGGCGACCCAGTCGAAGTCCTCGGGGTCGCGGCCCATGGCCTCGAGGATCATGCGCAGGACCGTGATGTTGTCCTTCTCGCCGTCGGCGCCGATGAGGTAGGTCTCCCCCATGCGGCCCTTGGTGAGGATGTCCCAGACGGCGCTGGAGTGGTCCTCGGTGTGGATCCAGTCGCGGACGTTCTCGCCCTTCCCGTAGAGCTTGGGGCGCACGCCGTCGACGATGTTGGTGATCTGCCTGGGGATGAACTTCTCCACGTGCTGGTAGGGTCCGTAGTTGTTGGAGCAGTTGGAGATCGTGGTGCGAAGCCCGTAGGTACGGGTCCAGGCGCGCACGAGCATGTCGGAGCTGGCCTTGGTGCTCGAGTACGGGCTGCTCGGGTGGTAAGGCGTCTCCTCGGTGAACTTGGCGGGGTCGTCGAGTGCCAGGTCGCCGTAGACCTCGTCGGTGGAGACGTGGTGGTAGCGGACGCCGTGCTTGCGGACGGCCTCCAGCAGGCGGAAGGTACCCTCGACGTTGGTGCGCAGGAACGGCTCCGGGTCGGCGATGGAGTTGTCGTTGTGGCTCTCGGCGGCGTAGTGCACGATCGCGTCGTGGCCCGGCACCAACTCATCGAGCAGCCCGGCGTCGCAGATGTCGCCCACGACGAGCTCAACGCGGTCCGCTGGCAGCCCGGCGATGTTCTCGGGGTTGCCGGCGTAGGTCAGCTTGTCCAGGACGGTGACGTGGACGCCCGGGTGGTTGTTGACCACGTAGTGCACGAAGTTGCTGCCGATGAAGCCGCAGCCGCCCGTTACGATGATGTTCCTGGGGGAGAAGGTCTCCTCTGCCATGTTCGTATCTCCTCGGTTCCTAGTACTCGCGCGGGCTGTTGACGATCTCGCCGGCGGCGACCTTCTTCAGGTGCTGGCCGTAGACCGACTTGCCGTAGGCCTTCGCGGCCTCCTCCAGCTCGGCGGTCGTGATCCAGCCGTTCTCCCAGGCGATCTCCTCGGGGACCGAGACCGGCAGGTCCTGGGAGTGCTCCACGGCGCGGACGAACTCGGCGGCCTCGTGCAGGCTCTCCATGGTACCGGTGTCCAGCCACGCGTAGCCGCGGCCGAGGGTGACCACTGACAGCGTCCCCTCCCCCAGGTACATCTGGTTGAGCGTGGTGATCTCCAGCTCCCCTCGGGCCGAGGGCTCGACCCTATGCGCCTTGGCGGCCACGTCGCCCGGGTAGAAGTACAGGCCGGTGACGGCGTAGGAGCTCTTGGGGCGCTCGGGCTTCTCCTCGATGGAGACGGCCCTCCCCTCGCCGTCGAACTCCACGACGCCGAAGCGCTCGGGGTCGTCCACGTGGTAGCCGAAGACCGTGGCCCTCCCCGACTCGGCGTTCTGGACGGCGCGCGTCAGGTGGCGCGACAGGCCGTTGCCGTAGAAGATGTTGTCGCCGAGCACCAGCGCGCACGGCTCGCCGGCGATGAACTCCTCGCCGATGGTGAATGCCTGCGCCAGGCCGTCGGGGCTCGGCTGCTCGGCGTAGGACAGGTTCACGCCGTAGCGCGAGCCGTCCCCGAGCAGGCGCTCGAAGTTGGGGAGGTCCGTCGGCGTGGAGATGACCAGGATGTCACGGATGCCCGCCAGCATGAGGGTGGACAGCGGATAGTAGATCATGGGCTTGTCGTAGACCGGCAGCAGCTGCTTGGAGGTCACGAGCGTGAGCGGGTACAGGCGGGTGCCGGAACCGCCGGCGAGGATGATGCCTTTCACTGGCTATGGCCTTTCTTTTCTAGCGGCCCTGCGGCCAGCACGGTTTCCCAGAAGACGGGCACAACAATCAAAGCCGAAGGCAAATAACTCGCTGAATCTTCCCTCTCGAAGAAGTTCCGAAGACACCGCCTTGACAAGCCGACCGCCCTCACCAATCTCGCTCGCATACATAAGGTCATCTGCGTGCGATTCCAGAAACATGCCGACAGCGCGGTTGCGCGCGAACTGCTGGCTAGGTGTCAAATTGTGGGAGTGATAGACCTCGGCGCTCGGCTCATACGCAACCTTCAAGCCCGATGCTATAAACCTAGCGGCCATGAGCATGTCCTCGTTGGTGTTGACATGATCAAATCCACCACATTCGAGATATGCAGTCCGTCGATAGGCAGAACAGGTGTCAGATGCGAAGAACGTTTTGATGCCGTATTTAGGGAGGTCAGACTTGCTGCGCACCGAGGGAACGTTGGGATAGTTAAACTTGCGCACGAGTTGCTCGAAACGCCTTGTATCCGCCTTGGGCAATTGCCTACCAGTTACGAGCGCGATTGAATCATCGGCCAAGAAAGGCGCGACGAGTCTCTCCAGGTAGCGATTAGAAGCAGGTACCGCATCCTGCGTGAGAAAGCAAACGAACTCGCCAGCACTACGCCTCAGAGCCATGTCGCGGGTCGAGCCGTGATTGAATTCCTTACGCTCTATGCGGACGAGGTTAACGCAGGGATGCTTAGCAACCTCGTCTACGGTACCGTCATCGGAGGACGAATCAACCACTAAGATATCTAAAGGCTGCACACTCTGAGCCTCAATGGTGTCCAATAGGCTGTCTATTTCGTCTGCTGCGTTCAATGTGGGAATTACTACGCTCAAGGAAGGGGTCGTCATTTCCCCCTCCTCATTGCTTTGAAGGTTTTAACAAATACGCGAGCATCAAGACCAAGCGACTGATGACGAACGTAGAAGAGTTCACGGGCCTGTCGCTGACCACTCCCCCAAGTCGAGTCATTACGATCAGTTGCGGCCCACCAGCCAGTAATGCCAGGCTTACAAGCAAGAACTTCGTCGCGAGCGTCACCGTACTCGTAGGTTTCTTCGAGCGTCACAGGCCTTGGTCCAATAACGGATAAATCCCCTATAAGAACGTTGATGAACTGCGGCAATTCGTCGAGTGAAGTGTGACGTAGAAAACGACCAACGCGCGTAATGCGTGGGTCATCGTCAACCTTTTGTTCGCGCTGCCATTGCGCCAACTGCTCGGGAGTCATGTACTTCTCAGGATGCTCGTGAGCGTCAGAGACCATGGTTCGGAGTTTGAAGATATAGATAGGTTTGCCGCCCTTACCGACTCGCTTTTGACGGAAGAACGGCTTTCCGGGAGAGTCAATCTCAATGGCGACGCATGCAGCTACGACGGGAACGGCCAACACCGCACAGACACCAACAGAAAACACAATGTCGAAGGCTCGCTTGAAGGCAAAGTAGCCTGGCCCACCTTTCTTGGGGGCAGCAGCGTTAGGATCGGCAGCAGGCGCCCTATAACTTCCTGTCGCCACGTAACCTTGCGCCGGAGCAGGGTTCTCCACGGGGAGAGGAAATTCCGTAGCAACAGGAGTCTGAGAGTCTGCCCGCCAATCCCTAGCTTGGCCAATCCGTGCAGCATCCACGGGCACATCCTTTACATATTCTATTTTATCCGACACGTTCTCTTCCAACACTACGTCCCCAGCTCGGGGATCCTCCCTGCACTGTGTGGCGACCGCCCGCACTTAGGCGATCGCCTTTTTAAGGTTTCGCATTACGCGCTGCTCGGCTGAAAGCACGGCAAGGCCAACGCGGGTAGTCACGCGTCGGCCGCACAGATCGAGCTCCAAATAAGCAGTACTCTTGCGTCTGTTAATGGTTTTAATGAGACCTTCGTGGCCCAGCAGCGGACCAGCCGTTACTACGACCTGATCGCCATCTTTTAGGGCCTCACTCATGGGCACCACACGGTCTCCCCTATTAGTGAAACTGCCAATGAGCTGGGTCTCTTCTTTTGCCAGCGGCACAAACTGACCGTCCTGGGTAAGCACCCGGGCAAAGTCGTCCATGCGCAGAAGACACTGTTGCACGGTGCGAGGATTTGCCGTATCGCAGATCAGATAACCGGGAAAGAGCGGCTTGGTCGTGCTGACCCATTCGCCGTGTACCTTAATCTCGGTTTGATACTGGGGATAAAAGAGCTCCTGCATAGCCCCATCCGGCACCATGCGCTCGATGCGCTCGCGCATTACGTCTTCGCGACCGTTAATGACCTGGATCACATACCACACGAGCACCACCCCCTTGCTGTCTTACGTGTGGCTCACGGGGTTTGGGTATGGCTTCGCCAGGGCGCTTGTGCGCGAAGGCGCTCCATATTCAAACCCTGAGCCCAGTTAGACAAGCACGTGGCTCTGCCCCACCGTGAACGGTATGTACAGAAGCAGCGCTGAGGCTGCAGGCACGTATCGCAAGATTGCCTGCAGCCTCAGCTGGCTGCGTGCGAACCGGTCAAGTGATTTCAAAACTGGACCGCACGCAAACAGCTGAAAAACTGCTACGCTTTGACAAGCGCTCTAATAATTACTTGCATCTCGAAAGTAACTCAATGCAAATAAATAAAGTCGCATGACATCTTTATTGGAGCTCGTGGTGTTTCTGGCACCGCCGTTACGGCCGGATGCTGATCGACCCTGCGCTTTATGGCTTGCTGGAGCCACGAGCACAGTTGAACTCATGTAACGTTAGGTATCCTAGCACAAGCTGATAGCGAAACCGATTTGGGCTGCGTTGGACAACATATCGTTCATTTGACGTGCTTAAGGGGGTTGTTTTGGGATGTTGTTCACGTTGGCGCAGGTTATTGGGGCGCTGGCAATAATTGGGAGCGTTCCTGAAGCCCAACTGGAGCAGCGAGCTACACTGGTAATTGCGTTTGGATAACAAACTATGTACAGACATGGGAAATAAATTGTGCAACTTTTTGTTGATGTGGGTATGGATTTGTGGCGCGAGGTATTTTGGCATGAAAAAAGGCCTTCGGAATTCCGAAGGCCTTTGCATTCACAATGGTGGAGACGAGGGGGATCGAACCCCTGACCTCTTGACTGCCAGTCAAGCGCTCTCCCAGCTGAGCTACGCCCCCATGACGAGGAATTACTATAGGGGAAGACTTTCTTTGATGCAAGGACTTTTTTTGGGTTGTTGGGGTGACTTACGGGATTTTGGGACAGGTCCTAAAATTTCACCCTGGCCTTCGGCCAGTGCGCAATTTTATGGCCGGTCCCAAAAATCCCTACCGGAGTAAGAATCCGATTGCGGTTCCTTGGTGGACGGTTATGGTGGCTGTTGTTCTTACTATGTTGCTGATGCCTGTATCGGCCAGTAGGCCTAGGGGGCTGTGATCTAGTTCCCATTCTAGGCCGTGTTCGCTTACCTCGGTGTTGGGGGCTATGGCAATGATGGAGAAGGTTTTGCCGGTTGCATTCTCAATGGTCCAGGATTCGCCTTCGTGCAGAATGCGGGCCGTGGTCTTGTCCTCGGCAATCCAGACGGGAGCATCTTTGTAGTTGGCTAATAGGCCTAGGACGCTTAGGGCCATGTCCGGGCGGCCGCCCGTGGCGCAAGTCGCGACCACTTCGGCACCCGGCCAGCGACGGCGGACGGAATCGAGCGCCAGCGCCAGATCGGTGTAGTCCTTGTACGGGTCGTGGCGTTCAACTTCAAAGTCGGTGGCGGCATCGACCAGCGCGCGGCCTGCGTCGCTCACCGTGTCGGCATCCCCCACATATACGTCGCAGCTCAAACCGGCACCCAGCAGAGCATCCAGGCCGCGGTCCACAGCGATGACGTGGTCGCACTCCCCTGCTAGCCTACGCAACAGATCCGCGCTCGCCACCACGGGCGAGCCGCAGACCACTAATACCTTACAAACCACAGCCCTCGCCTATCCCTCAAAAGTAAGCACACGGGCAAGGTCAAGCTCCTCGTAGCTGTCGATAAAGATATCGCAGTTGCCACGCACTTCGTCGCGCTTCATGCGGCCGTGCGGGTCATAGATGCCCACGCGCTTAAAGCCAGCGACCCCAGAGCTCTTTAGGCCAAAAACGGCGTCCTCAAACACCCATGCGCGGTCAAACTTATGCCCATGGCGCTCCTCCAGACGGCGCAGCGCCAACTCGTATACGTCGGGGAACTGTTTGGAGCGTCCTGCCTCACCCGTCGTGGTAACAAACTCCATGTAGGCATCGAGCCCGGCTCCCGCAAGCGCAGACTTAACCAGCTCGGCTGGCGTAGACGTGGCAACGCACATGGCAATGCCCGCCGCCTTCGCCTGCTCCAAAAATGCCAAGAGCCCCTCGCGCGGTGGCACCTTGGAGTAGCCATCGATCAGGATGTCGCTCAGCTCGCGATACAGCTCCTCGCCATTCGCTCCAATGCCCCAGGTGTCGTGGTAGGCCTGGCACTCGTCCTCGAGCGACAAATGCTCAAATTGGGCAAAATCGTCGACCGTTACGTCAACTCCGTGGCGGTGCAATAACTCGGGCTGAGCATAGGCCCAAACGGGGGTGCTATTAACCAGTGTTCCGTCGCAATCGAAAATAAAAGCGACATTGGGAGCAGCGGTCTGGGACATAAACGAACCTTTCGATGTCAAATGGTAAACATCCTGCTAAAAACGTTTTACCAAACGTCAGACTAACAATCTTGAAACCCTAATTGGTAAAACTGTCAAGAGTTTTACCATCGCAATTCTGCCAGTGGTCTAAACATGGCGCTCGCCGATTAAACACCGCCGCAAATCCACTTTTCTCCATAAAAGTAACGAACAGGTGTTATCGTATTTCGTGCCGAAAGTTCCACCGAGCACGCGAGGTGGAACGAATCATAGAACTATCGCCGTCCCTTCGATTCGTGCAGCCTTGGACCTTTCGCATCTAGTCACCAAGGCAACACGCTGCCGCGTCATGATGGGATCAAACGTGAGCGATACAAAGCTAAAGCCAGCAACTAAAAAGCCCGCTACCCGTAAAGCCGCCCCGCACGCACCGGAACTCTCCAAGGACGATGTCTACCTGTTTGGCATCGGCACGTGGGAGCGCAGCTGGGAAAAGATGGGCGCGCACCCCGACACGCAGAACCGTACGCGCGGCTGGCGCTTTTGCGTTTGGGCGCCCGATGTAAAGAGCGTGCATGTCATTGGCGAATTTAACGACTGGGATGAGGAAGCCAACCCTCTGGTGCTCGTGCATACGAGCGCTATTTGGGAAGGCTTTATTCCTGGCGCCGAGCAGGGTCAGCTCTATAAGTATCTCATTGAGACCAACGAGGGCGAGAAGCTCTACAAGGCCGATCCGTACGCCTTTAAGGCTGAGTGCCCTCCGGGTACCGCCAGCGTGTTGTGGACCCTCGATGGCTATAAGTGGAACGACGCCGCATGGCTCAAGCGCCGCGCCAGTCATAACCACATGTCGCAGCCCCTTAACATCTACGAGGTGCATATTGGCTCGTGGAAGCGCCACGGCGACGCGCCACAGGGCGAGCCGGACGAGTACGGCAACTACCCCGGCCCCATGGACCCCTTCCCCGCGCAGCGCGGCGAGTTTTACACCTACGACGACCTGTCGGTGGAGCTCGTGGACTACGTGCGCGACATGGGCTATACGCATATCGAGGTCATGCCGCTCATGGAGCATCCCTTCGACGGCTCCTGGGGCTACCAGACGACCGGCTATTATGCCGCCACGTCGCGTTATGGTGACCCGCAGCAGCTCATGCACTTTATCGATGCGTGCCACGAGGCTGGCATCGGCGTGATCATGGACTGGGTGCCCGGCGGTTTTTGCGCCGACTCCCACGGCCTTGCCACCTTTAACGGCCACATGCTGTTTGAGCACGAGATTCACCCCAACTGGGGCACGCACAAGTTTGACTTCGCCCGCGGCGAGGTCCGCTCCTTCCTGGTCTCCAACGTGCTGTACTGGCTCGAGAACTTCCACGTGGACGGCATTCGCATGGACGGCGTGTCCAGTATGCTGTACCTCAACTTTGGCATCGACGATCCCGGGCAAAAGAAGTTCAACAAGTACGGTACCGAGGAGGACCTGGACGCCAGCGCGTTTATCCGTCAGGTCAACTGCGCTGTTGAGGCACACTACCCCGACGTGATGATGATGGCCGAGGAGTCCACCGCGTGGCCGCTCGTGACCTATCCGCCGCAGGACGGCGGTCTGGGCTTCCACTACAAGTGGGACATGGGCTGGATGAACGACACCCTGCACTACATGCAGACCGATTTTCCGTGGCGCCCCGGCAACCACGGGCTGCTCACGTTCTCCATCATGTACGCCTTTACCGAGAACTTTATTTGCCCGCTGAGCCACGATGAGGTCGTGCACGGCAAGTGCTCGCTGATCGGCCGCATGCCGGGCGACTGGTGGCGCCAGTTTGCCGGCCTGCGCACGCTCGCCTTCTACCAGATGACGCACCCCGGCGCCAAGCTCAACTTTATGGGCAACGAGATTGGCCAGTTTATTGAGTGGCGCTACTACGAGTCCATCCAGTGGTTCCTAACCGAGGAGTACGAGACTCACCGTCATCATCAGGCGTTTATCAAGGCGCTCAACCACCTGTACACCGCCGAGCCCGCCCTGTACGAGCGCGGCTACACCGACGACGGCTTTACCTGGATCGATGCGGACAACTCCAAGCAGTCCATCGTGAGCTTTGTGCGCCAGGGCGAGGACATCGACGACGACCTGGTGATCCTGATCAACTTTGACCCGGCGAGCTACGAGAGCTTCCGCGTGGGAGTGCCGCGCGAGGGCGACTGGGAGGTCATCTTTGATTCCGACCGTCCAGAGTTCGGTGGCAGCGGCTATGCCGGCGAGGAACCCTACACCTGCTCGAGCGAGCCCTATCCCTGGAACGGGCAGATGGACTCCATTGAGATTAAGGTGCCCGGCCTGGCAGGCGTAGTGCTTAAGCGCCGCGGCCCCAGCAGCTACAAGCCGCCCGTGGTTGAGGAGCCCAAGAAGGCGACGCGTAAGCGCTCGTCCTCGGTAAAGCCCAAGGCCGCGGCTGCTAAGAAGGCTCCAGCTAAGGCGAAGGCTACCAAGCCCGCTGCCAAGGCTTCGGCCAAGTCCACCACGGCCAAAAAGGCAGCCACCAAAAAGGCCGCTCCCAAGGCTAAGGCAGCTGCCGTTAAGGCTCCTGCTAAGAAAGCGTAACAAAGGCGTTACCACTGTAAATAACCGCCCCGACGAGGCGTAGGATACATGTCATAACCGTTCCGGGAGAAACATCCCCGGGGGAAAGGAACGTATGAATAAGATCTTCGACAACAAGCAGGAGTTTACTGAGCTCTATCGCGATGCCGTCATGAGCATTAGCGGCAAGAGCGTCGAGGCTGCCAGCGACCTCGACCGCTTTAACGCCCTGGCCAAGCTCGTGGCCGAGAAGGCGCGCACCGTTGCCACCAAGAGTGACGCCCGCGCCACCGCCGAGGGCAAGAAGCGCGTTTACTACTTCTCGATCGAGTTTTTGATCGGCCGCCTGCTCGACAACTACCTGCTCAACTTTGGCGTGCGCGATATGGTCGCCGAGGCGCTCGACGACATGGGCTTTGACCTTTCCGTCATCGAGAACCAAGAGCCCGATCCGGCGCTGGGCAACGGCGGCCTGGGCCGTCTGGCCGCATGCTTCCTGGATTCCATGGCAGCCGAGGGCATTGCCGGCTACGGCAACGGCATGCGCTACCGCTACGGCTTGTTTAAGCAGGAGATCGTCAACGGCAGCCAGGTCGAGGCCACCGACGAGTGGCTCACCCACGGCTATCCCTGGGAGGTCCGTCGTCAGGACAAGGCCGTGACCATTAAGTTTGGTGGCCATGTTGAAGGCTTTGAGGAGAACGGTCGCACGTTCTACCGCACGGTGGACACGCAGGATATCCTGGCCGTCCCCTACGACATCCCCGTGGTGGGCTATGCTGGCGAGACCGTCAACAAGCTGCGCGTCTGGGCTGCCGAGCCGGTCGAGGAGCACTTTGACCTTGAGGCCTTCAACCGCGGCGACTACGCCCTGGCCGACGCCGAGCGCGCCGAGGCCGAGGCCATCAGCGCCATCCTCTACCCCAACGACGCCGGCGAGCACGGCCGTCTGCTGCGCCTGAAGCAGGAGTACCTGTTTGTCTCGGCCGGCATCTACAGCCTGCTCGACACCTTTGAGAAGGAGCACGGCGAGAACTGGGAGCTGCTGCCGCAGTTTGTGGCCATCCACACCAACGACACGCACCCCGCCATGTGCGGCCCCGAGCTCATGCGCATCCTCATCGACGAGAAGAAGCTCGAGTGGGACGACGCCTGGAACATCGTGACGCAGGTCGTGAGCTACACCAACCACACCATCCTGCCCGAGGCTCTGGAGAAGTGGCCCATCGGCACGTTCTCCAAGCTCCTCCCCCGCGTGTACCAGATCATCGACGAGATCAGCCGTCGTTGGCACGAGGCGTTCGACACCACGCAGGAGGGCTGGCAGGAGCGTCTGCGCCAGACCGCCATTCTGTGGGACGGCGAGATTCGCATGGCCAACCTGTCTGTGATCTGCAGCCACAGCGTCAACGGCGTGGCCAAGATCCACTCCGACATCATCAAGAACATCGTGCTCAAGGACTTCTATGCCCTGACGCCCGAGAAGTTCAACAACAAGACCAACGGCATCTCGCACCGTCGCTTCTTTGCCGAGGCCAACCCCACCTATGCCAAGCTCGTGACCGAGGCCATTGGCGACGGCTGGCTGAAGGACGCCTTTGAGCTGGAGAAACTCAAGGAGTTTAAGGACGACACCGAGTTCCTGAAGGCCGTGGGTGCCTCCAAGCGCGCCAACAAGGAGCGTCTGGCCGCCTACGTCAAGGCCGAGACCGGTCTGGTTATTGACCCCAACACCGTCTTCGATGTCCAGGTAAAGCGCTTCCACGCCTATAAGCGCCAGCTCATGAACATCATGAAGGTGATGGACATCTACAACCGTCGCATCGCCGACCCCAACTTCCACGTGACGCCGACGACCTTCATCTTTAGTGGCAAGGCTGCCTCGAGCTACACCTTCGCCAAGGAGACCATCCGCCTCATTAACTCCGTTGCCGACGTCATCAACAACGATGCCCGCGTCAACGAGGTCATGAAGGTCTGCTTTATCCCCAACTTCCGCGTGAGCAACGCCCAGCTCATCTACCCCGCCGCCGAGATCTCGGAGCAGATCTCCACGGCCGGCAAGGAGGCCTCGGGCACGTCCAACATGAAGCTCATGATGAACGGCGCCATTACGCTGGGCACCCTCGACGGCGCCAACATCGAGATCGCCGACCTGGCCGGCCGTGAGAACGAGGCCATCTTTGGCCTGACCGCTCCCGAGGTCGAGCAGCTCTGGGCATCCAACAGCTACTTTGCGTGGGATACCCTCAACGGCGACCGCGAGCGTCTGGGCCGCGTGATGGACGAGCTCAAGGACAACACCTTTGCGGGTCTTTCGGGCAACTTCGAGAGCATCTACAACGAGCTCATGAACAACAACGACCCCGACCTGGTCATGGCCGACTTCCGCAGCTACGTGGATGCATGGGAAAAGCTCACCGGCAGCTACGGCGACCAGGAGACCTGGAACCGCAAGGCCCTGCTCAACACCGCCTCGAGTGGCTGGTTCTCGTCCGACCGCACCATTCGCGAGTATCGCGACGAGATCTGGCACGCATAAAGCGCGCGAGCTCCCTTTGCCGTACGGCATTACTCGACGGGCGTGACAGAGCGCCGCGCCCGTCGCTAATGGGTTAGGAACATCGATGACAGAAGGAGAAATCGATGAGTAAGAAAGAATGCATCGCGATGCTCCTCGCAGGAGGACAGGGCAGCCGATTGGGGGCACTCACCCAAAAGATCGCCAAGCCGGCGGTTAGCTTTGGTGGCAAGTTCCGCATTATCGACTTTTCTCTGTCCAACTGCTCCAACTCGGGCATCGACACGGTGGGCGTTCTGACGCAGTACCGTCCCTACCTGCTGCATGCCTACGTGGGCTCCGGCGAGGCGTGGGATCTGGACAGCCGCGACGGCGGCGTGTCGATCCTGCCGCCGTACGAGACGCAGACCGGCGGCGCCTGGTATGCGGGCACGGCCGACGCCATTACGCAGAACCTCGACTATATCAAGGCCAACGACCCCAAGTACGTCCTGATTCTTTCGGGCGATCACCTGTATCGCATGGACTACCGCAAGATGCTCAAGACGCACATTGAGAACAACGCCGACCTCACGGTGAGCGTTATGCCCGTGCCGTGGGAGGAGGCCAGCCGCTTTGGCATCCTGACCACCGACCCCGAAGACGGCCGCATCACCAAGTTCACCGAGAAGCCCGAGAAGCCCGATTCGAACCTCGCGTCCATGGGCATCTACATCTTCTCGGCCGACGTGCTGATCGAGGCGCTCGAGGAGGACGCTCTGGACCAGCGCTCGAGCCACGACTTTGGCAAGGACATCATCCCCAAGCTGCTCGGCGAGAACAAGCGCCTGTACAGCTACGAGTTCCACGGCTTTTGGAAGGATGTTGGCACCATCGCCAGCTTCCATGAGACCTCGATGGACCTGCTGGGTAACAACCCCGAGTTCGATCTGTTCGACAAGAACTTCCCCATCATGTCCAACATCACCACGCGTCCGCCGCACTACATTGGCCCGGACGGCCGCCTGGACGACTGCCTGGTCTCCAACGGCTGCAAGATCTACGGCACCGCTCGCCACTCGATCCTTTCGACCGATGTCATCATCGAGGAGCGCGCCGTGGTCGAGGACTCCGTGCTGCTGCCGGGTGCGCACGTTAAGAGCGGCGCGCACATCTGCCGCGCTATTTTGGGCGAGAACTCCACGGTCGAAGAGGGCGTGAAGCTCGGCTCTGTCGATACTACCAAGGATACGGCCGTCGTTGGAAATGACGTCGTTATCGGGAAGGGGGAATGATCCGATGATCAATCGCAAGGCCATCGGTTATATCACCGCTAACTACTCTTCGTCCTACGGCAGTGTCCTGCTCAAGGACCGCCCCATCGCGTCCGTTCCGTTTTTGGGCCGCTACCGCCTGATCGACTTCCCGCTGTCCAACATGATGAATGCCGGCATCAAGACCGTCGGTGTCGTCATGCCGGGCAACTACCGCTCGCTGATCGACCACGTCGGTTCGGGCAAGGACTGGGGCCTGGACCGCAAGAAGGGCGGCCTGTTCATGGTGCCCGGCAACGCGTATGGCACCACCAAGGGCGGCATGCGCTTCTTGCTGCGCGACATCATCTCCAACAAGACGCTGTTCCAGCGCTCGGACAAGCCCTACGTTGTGATGATGGGCACCAACATCATCTTTAATATGGACCTCAACACCATCATCGACGCGCACGAGAACTCCGGTGCCCAGATGACCGTGGTGTACTGCAAGGCCACGCGCAACGTCGATGACGAGACCAAGCTCGAGATTAACGAGAACGGCCGTCTGACGGGCGTGAGCGCCGGCGTCGTGTACGGCGACAACGCCTCTATGGACTGCTGTATCGTCAACCGCGAGACGCTGCTCGAGATTATCGACCACTATCAGGCCGCCGACTATCTGGACCTGCTCGAGGCACTCCAGGGCGACTTTGGCAACATCGACGTGTGCAGCTACGAGTACAAGGGCGAGGTCGTGGGCGTGTTTAGCGAGAAGTCGCTGTATCGCCGCAGCATGGACCTGCTCGACCAGACCGTGGCCGACCAGCTCTTCGATCCCGAGCGCCCGATCCTGACCAAGGCCCACGACGTGCCGCCTTCGCGCTATGCGACCGGCAGCCACGCGTGCAACTCGATCATCTCGGCCGGCTGCATCATCAAGGGCACCGTGCGCAATTCGATCCTGTCGCGCGGCGTCGTGGTCGAGGAGGGCGCATCGGTGACCAACTCGATTATCAACCAGAGCTGCATCATCAAGAGCGGCGCACGCGTTGAGAACGCCATCCTGGACAAGAACAACGTTGTCCCCACCAACACCGAGCTTCGCGGCACGCCCGAGAACATCCTGGTGCTGGGCAAGGCTCCGTTAACTTCCGACACCACCATCGTACGCTAACGTTGGCACCGCAACATCGCTCGTAACATGTAGAATAGCCGCCCGGTTAGCGCCAGGCGGCTATTCTCGAATTGCAACATGGGAGACAATATGGCAGATTCCAGCAAAAAGATGCAGATCGTGTTTGCCTCGGCCGAGTGCGCACCGTTTGTTAAGACCGGTGGCCTGGGCGACGTGGCGGGCTCGCTGCCTGCGGCGCTCGTGCGCGCCGGCGCCGAGGTCATCGTGATGGTGCCCAAGTACGCCACCATCAAGGATGAGTACAAGGCGCAGATGGAGCACTTCTCCGACTTTTACGTGAGCCTGGGCTGGCGCAACGAGTACTGCGGACTCGAGAAGCTCGAGCACGACGGCGTCACCTATATGTTCATCGACAACGAGCGCTACTTTGCGCGCGACTATCCGTACGGCTTCTTTGATGACGGCGAGCGCTTTGCGTTCTTCTCCAAGGCCATCACCGAGAGTCTGCAGCACCTGCCGGCCGGTTTTGAGTGCGACATCCTGCACTGCAACGACTGGCAAACGGCGCTGGCGCCCGTGTTCTTGCGCGAGTTTTACCAGGGCCTGCCGCTGTATGACCGCGTCAAGACCGTGTTCTCGATCCACAACGTGGCGTTCCAGGGCCAGTTTAGCGACACCGTGATGGAGGACATCCTGGGTGTGGCGCACATTCCGGCGGCCGCCTCGCAGCTGCGTTGCGACGCCTGCAGCATCAACTACATGCTGGGCGCGCTGCGCTATGCCGATGCCATCACTACGGTGAGCCCCACCTATGCCAACGAGATCCAGACGCCCGAGTTTGGCGAGGGCCTGGACGGCGTTCTGCGCGAGCGTTCGTACGCGCTGCAGGGCATCCTCAACGGCATTGACGTGGCGGGCTTTGATCCGGCGACCGACAAGCGCATTGCCGCCAACTACACCGTGGAGGACCGTTCCGGCAAGGCCGTGTGCAAGGCCAAGCTGCAGGAAGAGCTGGGGCTCGAGGTTCGCGACGACCGCCCGCTCATGGTGATGGTCACGCGCCTGACGCGCCAAAAGGGCATGGACCTGGTCATGTACGCGCTCGACCGCATTCTGGCCGGCGGCGTGCAGGTGGCGGTGCTGGGCACCGGCGACCGCGACTACGAGGACGGCCTGCGCTACTTCCAGGACAAGTACCCCGGCACCATGGCCGCGCGCATCGAGTTCGATCCGGCGCTGTCGCAGCGCATGTATGCTGCCGCCGACATGTTCCTGATGCCTTCGAAGTTTGAGCCCTGCGGCCTGTCGCAGATCATCGCCATGCGCTACGGTACCCTGCCTATCGTACGCGAGACCGGTGGTCTGAAGGACACTGTGATTCCGTATAACGAGTTTACCGGCGAGGGCACGGGCTTCTCGTTTAGTAACTTTAACGGCGACGAGATGGGCGACGCCGTGTTCCGTGCGGCACGCCTGTTCTGGGACAACCGCGATGCCTGGAACCAGCTGGTCACGCAGGCCATGAGCCAGGACTTTAGCTGGACGCGCTCGGCCGACAAGTATCTGGACCTGTACTTCTTTATGCATCCGGAGATTGAGCGGCCGGCGGCTGTTGTCGACGAGCCTGTGGTTGTGGCTGAGAAAGTTGAGGCCGAGCCCGAGCCCAAGGCCGAGTCGGTTGTTGAGGCGCCCGCTGCTGCTGAGGAGCCCAAGGCTGAGGAGAAGCCGGCTGCGAAGCCTGCGGCAAAGAAGACCACGACTCGTAAGACGACGACTAAAAAGGCCACGACAACAAAGGCCGCTGCGAGCAAGACCACCACTGCCAAGGCAACTACCGCCAAGGCAGCGACCACGCGCAAGCGCACCACCGCAGCTGTCAAGAAGGCCGCCGAGGCCGAGGTCGTTCCCGAGGTAAAGGCCGAGACCGCTGCAGCCGAGGTTAAGCCCGCGGCAAAGGCTCCGGCCAAGACCGCCGCCAAGAAGACGACCGCGTCCAAGAGCACAACCAAGACCCCTGCCACCAAGAAAGCTACAGCTACCAAGGCCACTGCAACGAAGGCTGCCGCAAAGCCGGCCGCCAAGGTCGAGGAGACGCCTGCCGAGTCCAAGGCGGAGGCAACCGTCGAGGCCAAGCCTGCCGCCAAGACCACCTCGCGCAAGCGCACGACGACAGCCAAGAAGACCATGGCAAAGACCGCAACTCCCAAAGCAGAGACTAAGCCCGCTGCTGCCAAAGAGGAGCCCAAGGCCGAGGTAAAGGCCAAGCCGACGCCGAAGGCCGCTGAGGTCAAGGCCGCACCGAAGGCAGAGGCTAAGCCCGAGCCTGCCAAGGAGACTCCGGTCTCCCCCGCCACTCCGGCCGAGGAAAAGGCTCCGACCAAGAAGACCTCCGTCCGCAAGGCAACTGCCACCCGCAAGCGCCGCTAATCCTGACGATTAAAACTTAATCCTCAACGCAAAAGAGGGCGCCCCAAGCAGGCGCCCTCTTCTTGGTTGAACCCCGCATTAAAAAGAGGGCCGGTTTACTACGACAAAATGGCTCCGGCCGACCACGGCGAGTAATCATCGAAATTGGCAACGCTTCTACCTGCAGTTTTAATATCACTAAAATGACTGTGGTTGAGATCATTCAATTCGTCGCAGTAAACCGGAGCTGTTTTGTTTGGCTACAAATACTATCTACATAGGCGTTTTCGAGTATCGCGATAATGTGGATGGTAAAACGATTTTCTAGGACAACCGTTCGCCGATAATGAGCGGCTGTAGTTTATACAACTAAAGTGCAACGATATACTTAAGTACTGTGCGTTTAGCCCATGGCCCGTTGGCCATGACTGTATAGAACTGGACCGTACTATGAGATTGATTCACAACAGCCGCCTGCCGCAGTTTCGCACTCCGTTTGGCGCTGTGACCACTGGAACTTCCGTTGCACTCTCGGTGATTTTGGAGGATGCCGACCCCAACCAGGCAACGCTTACGCTGCGCACCTGGGTCGATGAAATCGGTGAGTCTCGGTATCCCATGACGCACGAGGGCGACGGTATATTTACCGTAGAGCTTGAGTGCACCGAGCCCTGTCTCATCTGGTACAGCTTTATCTGCAATATCGAGGGCCAGCCCGAGGTTCGCCTGGGCGCACCACAGGGCCGCACCGGCGGCGAAGGCATAACCTACGATTACGCCGAGGTGCCGTCATTCCAGGTCACCGTCTACAAACACCGCAAAGTTCGACCCGAGTGGTACGAGCGCGGAATGGTCTACCAGATCTTCCCCGATCGCTATGCCCGCGACGAGCACTGGCGCGACCGCACGCTGGCCGAGGTCGAAAAACCGCGCAACGGAATCCAGCGCCGGATGGTCGAGGACTGGAACGAGCCGCCCGTTTACGAGCGCGCCGAGGACGGCTCCATCAAGACCTGGGACTTCTACGGTGGATCGCTCAAGGGAATCCAGGAAGACCTGCCTCGCATCGCCGAGCTGGGCTTTACAGCCATCTACCTCAACCCCATTTTTGAAGCCGCGAGCAACCATCGCTACGACACCGCCGATTACACCAAGATCGATCCGATTCTGGGCACCGAGCAGGACTTTACCGAGCTGTGTGAGGCGGCCGAGAAGCTGGGCATCTCCGTTATTCTGGACGGCGTCTTCAACCACACGGGCGACGACTCGATCTATTTCAACCGCTACGGCAACTACCCCGGCGTGGGTGCCTGGCAGAGCGAGGATTCGCCGTGGCGCGATGCGTTTACCTTCCACGAGGACGGCTCGTACGACTGCTGGTGGGGCGTGGGCAATATGCCAGCCATCAACGAGAAGTCCGAGCTGGTGCGCGAAAAGCTTCTGGGCAAAGACGGCGTCATTCGTAAGTGGCTGCGCGCCGGTGCCCATGGCTGGCGTCTCGACGTGGCCGACGAGCTTTCGGACGATTTCCTGACCGAGATCAAGAAGGCAGTACTTGCCGAAAAGCCCGACGCACTGCTGCTCGGCGAAGTCTGGGAGGACGCCTCCAACAAGATCAGCTATGGCCATCTGCGTCGCTACCTGCAGGGATCGGAACTCGACTCCGCCATGGATTACCCCTTCCGCGACATGGTCATCGGCTTTTTGATGGGCTACAAGAACGCCTACCAAGCTGCCGAAGATATCGAGACCCTTCGCGAGAACTATCCGCGTGAGGCCCTGTCTTGCGCACTTAATCTGCTTTCGAGCCACGACCGTCCGCGCATTATCTCGGTGCTCGGCGGCGGCCCCGACGAGTCGCAGCTGCCCGAGTGCGAGCGCAGCAAATGGCGCCTAGACGAGAACGCGATGGGCCTGGCCAAGAGCCGTTTTTGGCTCGCCACGCTCATGCAGATGACCTTCCCGGGCGTTCCCTCAATCTATTACGGTGACGAATACGGCTTGGAGGGTCTCACCGATCCGGGCAATCGCCGCACCATGCCGACCAAGGAAAACCTGCACGACTTCGATACGTTCGCGATCGTCAAGAACGCATCTGCTGTGCGCCGCGCGCTGCCGTTTATGGTAGACGGTGAAATCAAGGCCTTCGCGCTCAATGATGAGGTGCTGGCATACAACCGCACGGGCAAGGATGGCGAGTCCGCGACGGTTATCATCAACCGTAGTCTGCGCAATTCGCACCGCGTGACGATTCCGGCACTCGGCGAATGCGCGAGCGATGTGATTAGCGGTCACGAGTGCGAGATCCACAACGGCACGGTCACGCTCGATTTGTATCCGCTGGGCTCGTCGATCATCTATCACCATGCTGAGCAGCGCCTGCAGGAGCCACTCGATCACGGCGCAGGTGTTGTGTGTCATATCACATCGGTGCCGACCGACGACGGCAAGCCCGGTACGATCGGCGCGTCCACGCGTCGCTTTATCGACCATCTGGCCGCCATGGGTATGCGCTACTGGCAGGTTCTCCCCGTCAACCCTACGGACTTCTTCCGCTCCCCTTACGCCGGTCCCTCAGCTTTTGCGGGCAATATCGACCTGCTGCCCGAGAGCCGCGAGGAGCTAGCCGCCGACTTTGAAACCTGGAAGGCCCGTGGCGGCGAGGATGCAGACCCGCTCTACACGGCATTTAAACATCGCAATGCCGACTGGCTCGAGAAGTACTGCGTCTACATGGCCGTTAAGAAGTACTTTGAGGGCGAGTCGCGCCACGATTGGCCGGCCGATGTCGCGCGCTACAACGAGCGTCTGATTGACGACAAGCGTTTCCACGACGAGGCAGAGTTGCAGGCGTACATGCAGTACCGCTTTGACCTGGCCTGGTGCGAGCTCATGAACTATGCACACAAGAAGGGCATCGAGGTCATCGGCGATATCCCCATGTATGTCTCGGACGATTCGGCCGACGCGTGGAGCGAGCCCGAAAATTTCTGGCTGTCCGATACCGGCAAGGCAATTGAGATTTCGGGCGCGCCGCCCGACAACTTTGCGCCCGAGGGTCAGGTGTGGGGCAACCCGACGTTCCGCTGGGACCACATGAAGCAGAACGGCTATAGCTGGTGGATGGATCGCCTACGTCGTGCGTTCTCGCTCTACGACCGCGTGCGTCTGGATCACTTCCTGGGCTTCCACAGCTACTTCAGTATCCCCGCTGGCAAGGCTTGCGCCGAAGGGCGTTGGCTGGCAGGCCCGGGCAAGGACCTGTTCCAGACCGCCTATGACGAGCTGGGGCCGCTCAACTTTATCGCCGAGGACCTGGGCTACCTGACGCCCGGCGTTCGCGCCATGGCTTCGACTTGCGGCTTCCCTGGTATGGACGTACTGGAGTTTAGCGATTACGACGTCCGCAACGGCGTGCAACCCACGCCGGGCAAGATTATGTACACCTCAACGCACGATACGTCGACGCTGGCCGGTTGGTGCACGCGTTCCTTTGCGGGTGGCGACGTGCCGAGCGGTGTTGAGGTGGCGTCCAAGCTGATGAGCGACGCGCTGGCAAGCGACGCTCCCCTGGTGATGATGCCGCTGCAGGACGTGCTGGGGCTTGGCGACGACACGCGCATGAACGTACCGGGCGTGGCCACGGGCAACTGGACCTGGCAGGCTGACGAGGCCGACGTTGCGGCCGCTGAGGGCAAAACCGCACAGCTCCTGCGCAACACGCATAGATTCTGGGGCGAAGCGTGATAAAACGCCCGATATAGGGTACAGTTACAGACGTTTGAATTTATGCGGGCAGAGTAATCTGCCCGCTTTGTGCTGAAAAGGAAGTATTATGGCGCGCTACGATTACAAGTGCTCGAGCTGCGGCAACGTGTTTGAGGTTGAGCATCCCATGTCCGAGAGTCCCGAGGTCGTGTGCCCCAGCTGCGGCGCTCCGGCCGCCAAGACGTTCTCGGCCAGCGGCATCAAGTTCGACGGCAGCGGTTTCTACAACACCGACCAGCGCAGCGGCGGCTCCAGCACCAGCGCCACGAGTGGCTGCTGCGCCAACTGCCCGCACAGCCACTAGAAACCAATCAGCCCCGCGACCGACACCAATCGCGGGGCTGTTTCTTAGCGCTATAGGTAGCTAATTAATTTTTAATAATTAGCATAATTTAAAATCCGCCCATACCGGCAGAATAGGGATCGTCACAGGTACCATCGCTATACCAATGAGTCGATCCAACATAGTTACCATTTTCGTCATAAACGTCCATGGTTTTAATGACTATTTTGCTGCCGCCGCTAGAGGAGCCGCCAGAATAACCACTATTAGAGGAGCCATCAGAATAGCCGCTACCGCCAGAATAATTACTACCAGAATTACTGGAATAATTGTTTTGCTGAGAAGCCTGCTGCTGAGCCTTAGTTGCTTCTTCTTGAGCCTTAGCCTCATCTTCAGCCTTGGCCTTATTTACATCATCAATACGAGTTTGATAACGACTGATCTGTTCATTGATTTGATCAATGAACAGATCAGAATCCTTTTTGGCATCTTCAAAAATAAGCTTCTGGTTGTCTTTATTAGAAATATCATTAAGAAGGCCATTGAGGCTATTAATATGCTGTTGGAGAGAGTCAGTATCTTCAGTAGAATTTACATCAAAGTCAACATGGTCAGCTAGAGAAGTATTCCACTCATTATTTTGAGCATTACGGCAGTCTTTGATTATGGAATCGTATTCATTAAGCAACTTCGTCCAATCAGGGGAAGTGCCATCAGCATACTTATAACTGTCATCAGAGATTTCTTTATTCAATATCTCTTTATTATTTTGAGCATTTTTAATGGCATCAAGACGTTGCTCAAAAGTTAGCAGCCTAGGATCAGCTTTAAAGGCAGCAACACTATCGCTAGCCTTTGAATACAAAACTTCAACCTGCTGATTATGTTCACTACATGCTTGTTTGTAATTGTAACCAGCATAACCACCGACACAACAAGCAATAAGCAGAGCAACAATACCGGCACCAATAATTACTCGCTTGTTATTCGAAGAATTCTCAACCTCTTCATTTTCCTGAGTTTTATCTTCAGGATTGTCAATCTTGTCATTGTTAAGATCGATCATTTTAACCCCTCAATATTAAATCTGCGAGCAGTTCATGTAACCAGAAACTTACCGAATCCAACCGCCCACTTTAATGCCCGATTTATTAATCCCCGTCCCAGAAAAATCCTGAGTTGCGGTGAAATAAGGACTGTTTAGCGGGTAGAAGCGTCTTTCAATCCCTATTTCAACGCAGCTTAGTTGTTACATGTGAGCCAGGCGGGCGCAGAAGTGGCCGTCGTAGGAGTCGGCGTTTACGGGGACGCTTTGGAAAAGTCCGCGGTCGTTTTGACGTACGGAGACGAGCTTCTTGGCTTGTTCGAACTCGGGTAACTGCAGAATCTGCGCCTCGGAGAGGGGTGCCAAGCTAAAACCTGCGCCCTCGGGAGAAGCCAAAAACGCATCCACGACTTGCGTGTTCTCTTCATCAAAGACCGAGCAGGTGGCATAGATAAGCTCGCCGCCGGCAGCCACGCGCTCAGCAGCCTCTTTGAGCATCGTCAACTGCAGCTTGGGCAGCTCAACCGTCACATCTTTTTCGGTCAGGCGCCACGGGATCTCGGGATGACGGCGCATGGTGCCGGTGCCAGAGCACGGCGCATCGATAAAGACCGTGTCGAACTTAACCGGCTCGCCAAGCATGGCATCAAACGATGTGAGCACCTCATCAAGCTCGCAAGCATCACCCGAAACCGTACGAACGCCCTGAATACCAGCCTTATGCAGGCGAGCGAGATTCAGATCGCACTTGCGATCATGCAGATCGAGCGCCGTATGCTGACGCTCATAGCCCGCACGCTTGGCCTGGCACATCATCACATAGGTCTTGGTGCCACGGCCGGCACCAATCTCAAGGCAGCTACCAGGGCGCGTGGCAGCTGTAGCGATAAGCTGGGCGTTAAGGTCCGAGGCCACGGCAGCAGCACGCTCAAATACGCCCGACGCAACCGTAACCTGAGCATCGACCGGAGCATGACAGCCAGGGAACACAGGCGCCACAAGCAGCGATAGGTACGGATCAGGTTTGGTTGCAAAGGCGTTCTCGTGCAAAGCGAGCGGCGCGGGCGCCAGATTGCCGGCGAAGCCGAGCGCACCCTCTGGAGTGTCAAACGACGCCATAATGCGAGCGCATAGCCAGCGCGGAAGACCCATCAGGCGCGACAGACGAACCAAGCGTCGCTCGGACTCATCCACGTCGGATGCCGTGGCAAAGTCCTCAACGTTGTCCGCAACCTTGTGCAGCACCGCGTTTGCCAGGCCCGCAGCAGACTTAGCACCACTGCGCACCAGCTCAACACCCTGGCTCACGGCAACGCGGCCCGGCGTATGCAGGTAGAGCATCTCGAAGGCCGAGATACGAAGCGCCATGCGAACGCGCGGCGCAACCTTTTTGGGTTTATCGAGAAACTGGTCGAGCAGCTCGTCCAAAATACCCTGCGTGGCGGCCACGCCCAGCGCCAAGCGGGCGGCAAAAGCGGAATCGCGCTGGTCAATAGCCTTGGCCGATGCGCGAGAGGACAGCACGTCGCGCGCATACATGCCGCGGCGATCGGCCTCCATCAGTACATCGAGCGCAAGCTTGCGCGCGGGAGACAGCTTGCTCATGACAAAACACCCCACGAAAGATCGGCACCCTGCAGGCCAGCAGCCCAAGCAGAAGCGGCCATAGCACGCTTGCCATCAGGCTTAACCTCGAGCAACTCAACCGAGCCATCGGAAAGGCCAAGGTAAACACGCTTGGCCTTAACAAGAACCTGACCCTCGTCAAGCGACACATCAGCCGGCGCAGCATCGAGCACACGCACAGTCTTGCCGGCAATCACGCAACGAGCAGGCGCGGTATCGGACGACGCGAGAACATGGCGCACGCAATCAAGCGCCGCCATTTGCGGATCCAAACGCATCTCCTGCTTAGAAATCTTGGCAGCATGGGTAACAAGCGACTCATCTTGTTCAGTCCACACGGCAGTGCCATCGGCAAAAGAAGGAAGCGTATCGGCAAGCAGTTTGCCGCCAAGCTCACCAAGCTCCATGGTCAAAGCCTCGGCATGCTTACCGGCAACCGACGTGGAAGCCTGGGCACAATAAGCACCAGTATCCACGCCATGCCCAATGCGCATAATAGAAACGCCAGCAATCTCATCACCAGCGAGAATCGCACGCTGAATAGGAGCAGCCCCACGCCAACGAGGCAGCAACGAAGCATGAACATTCACAATACCAAGCGGCGCCATATGCAGCACCTCATCAGGCAAAATGCAGCCATAGGCAGCCACACAGAAAATATCAGCCTGGGCAGCCTGGAGCGTCTCAACAACCTCAGGCGTCATACGATTGGCCTCAACGACCGGCAACCCCAGCTCAAGCGCCTTAGCCTTAACAGGAGACGGCTCCAGCTTTTTACCACGCCCGCGAACAGCATCAGGACGAGTAACAACAAGCGCAATCTCATTCCCAGCCTCAACAAGCGAAGTCAACGAAGGCACAGCAAAATCAGGCGTACCCATAAACACAATACGCATAAAAGATGGTCTCCTCTCAATAACGAGCCGAGACGGCTACAAAAAGAAGCGCTCTAGGCCGCAAACGCACCCAGCCGCAAGAACAGTTCAACAAAGACAAATATACCCAAAAACAAAGAAAGAGCCGCATAAAAGCAGCCCTCTCAACAAAGCACCTATCAGCGAAGACGCCCATCCCTGGCCCAACGGCACCCGGGCGAACCGAAGAAAGATAACGTAGCCCTTGGGGTGGGGCCCACACATATCGTCCCGCGCGCAGTTTCGCAGCAAAGCGAGAATGTTTGAGCACGGGATGATATGTGTGGGCCCCACCCCAAGGGCGGACGAACCTACTCCGTCTCGCCCGGTCGAGCGCCGCGGGCCAGGGCGTCCTGGTACTCCTTGACGGCCTTGATCCTCTGCATGGGCTTCAGTCGTTCAAACATGGTGTTGCCGTGCAGGTGATCGATCTCGTGCTGCAGGCACACGCAGAAGAGGTCGCCCGAGGCCTCGTAGCGAATCAGGTTGGCGTCCAGATCGTACGCCTCGACGACGACATGGTCGGGACGCTCGATCTCGCAGCTAATGCCGGGGATGGACAGGCAGCCCTCACTAAATGGAACCAGATGATCGCTCTGCTCCACGATCACGGGGTTGATGAGCACGTACGGGTCATAGTCGTTCTTGTCGGTGTAGTCGCAGTCGATGGTGACGAGCTGGATGAGCTCACCGATCTGCGGGGCAGCAAGGCCGCAACCGCCGTTGTCGAACATCATCTTCTTCATCTTCTCGGCAAGCGCCTCGATCGCCGGGGTGATCTCCTCGATGACGGCGCACTCCTGGCGCAGACGAGGGTCGGGCGACAGTACGATTCCGTTGGCTTCCATGGCCATCCTTTCGGTTTGTTACATCAAATCATAGGCATCGACGTCAACGCTCACGCTCACGCCGCGCACAGAGCCCACCTCTTTGAGGCAGGCGTCGATATCATCAGAGACATGGTACCCCACGGGCGACTTCACAAGCAGATGGAAGCGGTAACGGTCCTTGGCTCTCTCGATTACACACGAAGCCGGGCCCAGCACCTGGGGCACGGCGCTCCCCGCCCGCAAAAAGTCGGGCGCGGCGGCATGCCAGCGGCGCTTAAGAAGCTTTGCAATGCGCCCAATGTAGTCCTGCGCGTCGTCTCGGTTCGCCGACCACACCAAGATGTTGACCAGGCGAACAAACGGCGGGTACAGCGCGTCGCGGCGCTGGTCCAGATCGTAGTCGGTAAAGATCGAACGGTCGTGCTCAGCGACGGCACGAATGACCGGATCCTCGGGCAGGTAGGTCTGGATGATGACCTCGCCGGGACGATCGCCGCGACCGGCACGGCCCGCGACCTGCTCCAGCAGATCGTAGGCGCGCTCCCCTGCGCGGAAATCCGGCAGCTTGAGGGCGAAGTCAGCATTGACCACACCCACGAGCGTGACCTCGGGAAAGTCAAGGCCTTTGGCGATCATCTGGGTACCCAGCAACACGGCGCAATCGGCAGCATCGAACTGCTCGAGCAGCTTTTTGTGCGCATCCTTGCCGCGCGTGGAATCGGCATCCATGCGGATGATGGCGACGTCCTCGGGCAGCATCTGGTGCAGTGCGTCCTCGATCTGCTGCGTGCCCAGCCCCATTTTTGCCAGGTAGCGACTGCCACATTTGGGGCAACGACTCGTGGGCGCGGGATACGGCTGCACGCGCCAGGAGGATCCGCATGTGTGACATTGAAGCGTGTGCGTGCGCTCGTGATACGTAAGCGCGGTGGAGCAGTGGTTGCAGGTGGGAACGCAGCCGCACTCGCGACACATCAGGAACGGCGCAAAGCCACGGCGGTTATGCAGCAGCACGGCCTTCTCGCGGTGCTCTACAACGCGCTCCAAACCTTCCATCAGCGGTTTAGAGAACATTGAACGGCTACCGTGCGAAAACTCGCGGCGCAGGTCGGCAATGCGGACCTCGGGCAGCACGGCGTGTCCCGGGCGCTCGGGCATCTCGACGCGCGTCCAAGTGGTGCCGTTATACGTTCCACGGCGGCAGTGGTCGAGGGCCTCGGCCGAGGGCGTGGCGGAGCCCAACACGAGCGGGCAGCGGTAGCGCCGCGCCATCTCGGCCGCCACCTCGCGCGCGTGGTAGCGCGGACTGGACCCCTGCTTGTAGCTGGTCTCGTGCTCCTCGTCAATGATGATGAGGCCCAGGTCGCCAAGCGGGCAAAAGAGCGCCGAACGTGCGCCGACGACCACGCGGGCCGCACCGCTGGCAACCATATCCCACTGGTCCAGGCGCTCGCCGGCCGAAAGCCGCGAATGGAACACGGCGACCGTCTCGCCAAAGCGCGAACGGAAGCGGCCGACGGTCTGGGCCGTCAGCGAAATCTCGGGCACCAGCACGCAGGCCGAGCGACCGGCTGCAAGCACGCGCTCAATGGCGGAGAGGTAAACCTCGGTTTTGCCGGAGCCGGTGACGCCGTCGACCAACACCACGTCGCCATGAGCGTCCAGACGGGCGCGCTCAATCTGCGCGAGTGCCTGTTGCTGGCCGTTGGTAAGGGAGACCGGCGCCTTGCCGCTTGCCGAGGACAGCGTGGTCTGCTCGCTGCAACCGCGCCAGGCACGGCGCTCCTCCACCACCACGACGCCGCGTTTTTCGAGAGCCTTGATAGTCGGCGACATACTGTTATAGAGAAGGTTGAGGTCGCGCGTCGTGACAGGACCACACTGGAGCGCCTCGATGAGTTGGCGCTGGCGGACCGCGGTCTTGGGCGGCGTATAGTCGAAGCCCTCGGGCGTGAGCATGACCCAGCGGTTTTGGATAGGCTTGACGGCGGGACGTTCAACCGTCCACACACCGTCGTCGCCCTTGACCACACGGGGGCCGCCACCCGGAGGCAAGAACAGGCGCAGGCACTCGGAAAGCGTCGCGACATACTCGCGGCTCATCCAACGTGCGATGCGGGCGACTTCGGCGGTAAAGAGCGGTTTGCTGAGGATGGCCTCGATGGGCTTGATGCGCACGGGGTCGAGGGCGTTGTTGCCCGGCAGATCGCCCAAATCAGGCGCAATGTCAACGACATAGCCCGCGGCGGCACGGTTACCAAAGTGGACCAGGACCGTGGATCCGATCTGGACCTCGTTGGCAAGGGACTCGGGGATGCCGTAAGCAAACGGTTCCGACAGCGCACGGGTGGGGATGTCGAGGACCACGCTCGCGTAGGCGGCGATGGGCTCAGGTGCAGGCTTAGGCTTCACCGGAGTCTCCTCCGGTTCCGGCGAACCAAACAGCGACAGTTGTTGAGCCATACACCACCTCTAACGAACGGACCTGAAAGGGGTGGGACAAAATAATCAGTAGAGTTTGTCCCATGGCCGATACGAGTGTCGAGCTTGTTGCGTCACTCGAACATGGGACAAACACTACTGATTATTTTGTCCCAGCAACCCACTCATCGGTACAGAAACAAGAGCCCCGCTCGGGGGAACGGGGCTCGGATACATGCGTTTACGCGTCTACTATAGCGCCATCGTGCGGGCGCGGTCGATGCGTGCCAGGCAGTCGTCGCGGCCGACGAGCGCCATGGTCTCGCCCAGCGGGGGGCTCACCATGTTGCCGCAGACGGCGACGCGCACGGCCTGGAACACCACGCGCTTCTTAAGGTCCATCTGCTCGGGCAGCGGCTCAAGCGCGGCGTCGATGGCCTCGGCAGTCCACTTGTCCACGCCCTCGAGCGCGGCCTTGGCGGCATCCAGAATGACGCCCATGCCTTCCTTAGCCAGGCCCTTGTTAACGGATTTCTCGTCATACTCGAGCGTCTCGGCCGTAGCGAAGATGGGAGCGGCGACGGTCACGGCGTCGGCCGGCATCTTGGTGCGCGGCTTGACGATTGCGGCAAGCGCGTCGATCCAGTCCTCGCCGTACTCGATGTTGCCCTCGATGAGACCCGCCTCGTGCAGCTCGGGGACCATGATCTCGTCGGCAAACTGGGCATCGGACATGCCGTTGATGTACTCGGCGTTGACCCAGTCGAGTTTCTTTGGGTCGAAGGTCGCCGGGTTCTTGGAGATGCGGTCGAGCGAGAACTTGCTGGCCAGGACATCGCGCGGGATGATTGTGGTCTCGCCGTCGAGCGACCAGCCGAGCAGCGCCAGGTAGTTGACGAAGGCGTCGGAAAGGTAGCCGGCGTCGCGGTACTCCTCCACCGAGGTGGCGCCATGGCGCTTGGAGAGCTTCTTGCCGTCGGCGCCCAGGATCATGGAGATGTGGGCGAACGTGGGCACGGGCGCGCCGAGGGCCTCGTAGACCATGACCTGGCGCGGGGTGTTGGACAGGTGGTCGTCGCCGCGGATGACATGGGTGATCTTCATCATGGCGTCGTCGACGACGGTCGCGAAGTTGTACGTGGGCGTGCCATCGGAGCGGAAGATGACAAAGTCGTCGAGCTCCTTGGCGTCGAAGGTCACCTCGCCGTGAACGGCGTCGTGGATGACGACGTCGCCGCGGTCCTCGGGCACCTTGATGCGCAGGACGTAGGACTCGCCGGCCTCAATGCGACGGCGGGCCTCCTCGGGATCAAGGTCGCGGCAACGGCGCTGATAGCCCTGAAAGGGGTCCTTGCGCTCCTGCGCGGCCTTGCGATCGGCGTCGAGCTGCTCCTTGGTGCAGAAGCAGGGATAGGCCTTGCCCTCGTCCCAAAGCTTCTGGGCGGCCTGCTTGTACAGGTCCAGGCGCTCGGTCTGGGCGTAGGGGCCAAAATCGCCGCCCACCTCGGGACCCTCGTCCCAGTCCAGGCCCAGCCAACGCATGGCGCGCAGGATAATCTGCGTGTTCTCGTCGGTAGAGCGGGTGGGGTCGGTGTCGTCGATGCGCAGGATGAACGTGCCGCCGTTTGCACGGGCGAAAGCCCAGTTATAGATAGCGGTGCGGGCGCCGCCGATGTGCAGCTTGCCCGTCGGTGAGGGTGCAAAGCGGACGCGAACGTCTGATGCCATGGAAATCTCCTCGATTGCAGGATGGATGTCTAACCGCATCAGTATAAAGCATCAAAGCAACCTCCGCACAAAGGGCACCGACCCAGTCATTGGGGACTACTCATTGGGGACAGACTTAAATGACCAGTCGTTGTAGTCATTGGGGACATTCTTGGTTTAAGACTGGTCATTTAAGTCTGTCCCCAATGAGTAGGTGCGGAAAGGGTGTGAATGTTTGATTTACGCGCTATGATGTGCCCTTGCATAGAGAGCCCGGCGGAATGGTAACGGTCGCTGGGACACGTTTTTGAAAGGACAATCATGTCAGAAGAACTTCGTTCCATCCCACCCCAACACGGGTCCTTTGTTTTTACGTCGGAGTCGGTGACCGAAGGTCATCCCGATAAGATCGCTGATCAGATCAGTGACGCCGTCCTCGACGCAATCCTCGCCAAAGAAATAGAGCTGCAGGAGCAGGGCTATATTGCGCCCAACGGTGTGCCCGCCAACGTGGAGAACGTCCGCTGCGCCTGCGAGACCCTCGTGACCACCGGCACCGTCATCGTCGCCGGCGAGATTCGCACCCAGGCCTACGTCGACGTACAGGAAATCGCCCGCGGCGTTATCCGTCGCATTGGCTACAACCGTGCCAAGTTCGGTTTTGACTGCGACACTTGCGGCGTTATGAGCCTCATCCACGAGCAGTCGCCCGATATCGCCCAGGGCGTTGACGAGTCCTTCGAGACCCAGACCGGCGCTACCACCGACCCGATCGAGCTGATCGGTGCCGGCGACCAGGGCATGATGTTCGGTTATGCCTCCAACGAGACCAAGACCCTCATGCCCATGCCGCACTACCTGGCAAGCCGCCTGGCCGAGCGCCTGGCAGCCGTGCGTCACGACGGCACCCTCGCCTACCTGCGCCCCGACGGCAAGACCCAGGTCACGGTGCGCTACGAGGAAGGTAAGCCCGTGGAGGTCACGACCATCGTCATCTCCACGCAGCACGCCGCCGAGATTGAGGACATGGGCAAGATCAAGGCCGACCTCATCGAACACGTCATCACCCCGGTCATGGCCGCCGAGAACATGCCGTGGGACAACGCGGACATCTACGTGAACCCCACCGGTCGCTTTGTCGTGGGCGGCCCCATGGGCGACACGGGCCTCACCGGCCGCAAGATCATCGTCGACACCTACGGCGGCTACGGCCGTCACGGCGGCGGCGCCTTTAGCGGCAAGGACTGCACCAAGGTTGACCGCTCCGCCGCGTATGCCGCGCGCTGGGTCGCCAAGAACGTGGTCGCCGCCGGTCTGGCCGACCGCTGCGAAGTCGAGCTTGCCTACGCCATCGGCGTTTCCAAGCCCCTCTCAATCATGGTCGACACCTTCGGTACCGCGCATGTTGCCGAGGACAAGATCGTCGAGGCCGTCGAGAAGACCTTCGACCTGCGCCCGGGCGCGATCATCCGCGACCTGGACCTGCGTCGACCGATCTACGAGAAGACGGCAGCCTACGGCCACTTCGGCCGCGAAGACGCCGACTTTACCTGGGAGAAGACCGACCGAGTCGAAGAACTTAAAGCAGCCTGCGGCCTGTAAGCTAACGGCAAAAGCTACAGCCAAGAAACAACGCACCAAAAGAAGTACCGGCTCCAACCGGTACTTCTTTTTTATTTAAAGATGGTGAAGATGAGCCGACCTGGGACATGGAATAGGTCATAGGCCGATAAATTTCGCAGCAGAGCGACTCCAACCATGTATCCTAAGTTCCGAGGGCTTTAGTATTTGGTCGATCGCGAGTTCCGCACGAGCCGGAGGCCACTTAATGTGGCCTCCGTGCGAGCAGGACTGTCCGAGCAGGCGACCAAATACTAAAGCCCTCGGAACGGCGGGACAGAGTATGCCCCGCCCCTCGGGACGATGGGATAGAACAGGAGCGCATATGGCAGGCAAGCCACAAACACTAGCTACGACCTCGGCATTCGAGATCTTGGGCCCCGTCATGGTCGGCCCCAGCTCATCGCACACCGCCGGCGCCCTGCGCTGCGCCCAAGTTGCCGCCAGCCTGCTGGAAGGCCGCATCACTAAGGTCACCTTTGGCCTGTGGAACTCCTTTGCCCACACCTACCGCGGCCACGGCACCGATCGTGCGCTCGTCGCGGGCATCCTGGGCCTCGACACCGATGACGAGAACATCAAGCAGGCCTTTGACCTCGCAAGCGAGCAGGGCCTCGAATATCACTTTGACATCAAGGGCGACGACGCCTCCATCCACCCCAACACCGTCGACATTGACATGGTCGACGACACGGGTGCGACGGCACAGGTCCGCGGTGAGAGCCTGGGCGGCGGCAAGATGCGCATCAGCCGCATTAACGGCGTCGGCGTTGACATCTCGGGCATGTACTCAACGCTCTTCGTGGCGCACAAGGACGTCCCCGGCGTGCTCGCCGCGCTCACCAACCTGCTCGCCTACGCACACGTGAACATCGCCTTCTGCCGCACCTACCGCACCGAAGTGGGCGGCCAGGCCTACTCCGTCTTTGAGACCGACGGCGCGCCCGACGACACTGTTGTCCCGATGCTGCGTAAGCTCGACAATGTCGATTACGCGACCTTTATCGAGCTCCCCGGTTCTGCTTCGTCGCTCTCCCCCGGCGTCTCGGCCAAGGAAATCTTCGACGACGGCGAGCAGCTGCTCGATGCGTGCGAGGAACTGGGGCTCAGCATCGGCGCCGTCATGGCCGTTCGCGAGGCGCGCCTGACCGGCGAGGCCCACGCCGTCGCCGCCATGCGCCGCGTGCTCGACGTCATGCGCGAGGAGACCACGGCCCCTATCGTCAATCCGCAGCGCTCGCTCGGCGGGCTTATCGGCGGCGAGGCCAAGCTTGTCGATGCCACCGGCCGCAACGACCTGAGCTCCAATTTAATGGGCGCCGTCCAGACTGACGCCGTGGCCCGCGCCATGGCCGTGCTCGAGCGCTCGGCCACGATGGGCGTAATCGTCGCAGCTCCGACGGCAGGATCCGCGGGCGTCGTCCCCGGCTGTGTACTGGCACTCGCCGACCACCTGCAGCTCGACGACGAGCAGGTGATGGACGCGCTCTACTGCGCCGCCGCCATCGGCCTCAACCTCACCACGAGCGCCTGCGTTGCCGGCGCCGAGGGCGGCTGTCAGGCCGAGGTCGGAAGTGCGGCCGCCATGGCCGCCGCCGCGCTAGTGCAGATGCTCGGCGGCACACCCGAGCAGGCGCTCGACGCCAGTTCCATCGCGCTGAGTAATCTGCTGGGCCTCGTTTGTGACCCCGTCGGTGGCCTCGTGGAGGTGCCCTGCCAAAACCGCAACGCCATCGGCGTGGCAGCCGCCTTTAGCTCCGCACAACTCGCCCTCGCCGGCATTAAGAGCCTGGTGCCGTTTGACCAGATGGCACACGTCATGCTCTCGGTTGGCCACGCCCTGCCGGCCACGCTGCGCGAGACGGCAAAGGGCGGCATCGCACAGGCTCCGGCCGCACTTTCGGCCTGTGCAAAATGCGGTGTATGCGGGTAGTGACCAAGAACGACTCGATAGTGGGACAAATGTCCCACCTCTTTTGAATGCCACCGTTTCCGTACCACAAACAACTAGGTAATCGCTATAATGCAAGCCCAGTAAAAACACGATGAGCCGCAAGGCGAAATTCGAAGGATATGCATACGATGTCGCAAAACGATCGAACTCAACTGATTCCCGATCCGCAGCAGCCGAGCAGGCACACCGGTGGCGTTCAGTCGCCGCGTCCTATCGCGCCGAGCCACGGTCAGGAGCGTGGTGCGGCAAACGCTTCCCAACGCCCGAACCAGCAGCGTCAGCCACGTCAGCAGCGCCAGGCAAACGGCAATGCGCCCAAGCAGCCCCACGTGCACGGTCGAGGCGATCGCGACCCCGCGCGCAAACCCGCCGAGAACAATAAGTCGGGCAAAAAGACGACGCTCTTTGTCGTCCTGGGTCTTATCGTCATTGTCTATATCGTAGGCGTCGTAGCGTTTTCCCAGCTAGCCTACCCCAACACCACCATCGCCGGCGTCGACGTCTCGTTCTCCAACGCTTCGTCTGCCGCCACCAAGGTCAACTCGGCATGGAAGCACTATAAGCTCACCGTGACAGGCGATGACTTTAGCTGGACGTATCAGCCCGAGTCCGATGAGCCCATCGTCGACGGCGAAGCTGCCGCAAAAGAGATCATCAGCCACAACGAAGCCTTTGTATGGCCGGTCCGCCTTGTGGAATCCTTAAGCGGAAAGACCAAAACAACCGCTACCTCCAACGAAGTCGATCTTGATCAAGACGTCGACCTGTCCATGCTCTCCGACACTTTTGACCAAAAGAAGTTTGAGCAGGATCTGGGCGCCGCCATCGACGAGTTTAACGAGGGGCGTTCGGGCACGTTCGAGGCCAATAGCTCCTATGACGAGCAGGCCGGCAAGTTTACCGTCGAGAAGGCGCGCTCCAACGAAAAACTCGACCGCGAGCATGTCATTAAGTATGCCGAACTCGAGCTTGCCTCGCTGTCCGAGACCGTAGACCTTTCCAAGCTCGGCAACGATGCCTATGAACCGCTCAATGGAACGCTGACCGATGATCAGATTCAGACCGCATGCGATGCCGCCAACAACTTCCTGGGCGTAAACGTGACCCTCAAGCTCAACGGCGAGGATGCCGGCAAGGTTGATGGCAGCTCCGTGTTGCAGTGGATCAGCTTTGCCGATCCGGCCAACCCCACACTCGATACGTCGCAGATCAGCAGCTGGGCAGCCGAGCTTGCCAACGGCTTCAATACCGTGGGCTCCACTCGCTGGTGGACGCGCGCCGATGGCAAGCAATGCGCCGTCGAAGGCGGCGACTTTGGTTGGTCCATCGACAGCAGCTCGCTCGCCAAGCAGGTCGAGGACGCCATTAACAACAAACAGACCGGCGAAATCGAGATCAAGTACTCCCAGAAGGCCGACACCTTTACTGCAAAGGGAGAGCCCGACTGGAAGGCATACGTCGATGTCGATCTGTCCGAGCAGCACGCGCGCTACTACGACGAGAGCGGCAATATCGTGTGGGAGGCCAACTTTATCTCCGGCAAGCCGGGAGAGGACGCCACCCCCGAAGGCGTTTGGCAGATCAACAGCAACAATGGCGCCAGCAAGCTCATCGGTGCCAAGGACCCCGAGACCGGCAAGCCCAAATACGAGAGCCCGGTCAGCTATTGGATGCCGTTTGAGGGAAACATGGTCGGTTTCCACGATGCAACGTGGCAAAACGACAAGAGTTTCGACGACCCCAACTCCTACAAGTGGTGCGGTAGCCACGGATGTATTAACCTGCGCCTAGCCGACGCCAAGGCGCTGCACGATTGCATCAAAGTCGGTCTGTGCGTGGTTGTCCACTCGTAGTGCAACGCGCGCATTAATACAACGTGGAACCGATGCAAACAATCTAACAGTTCCGAAAGAAACCGTCCTATGCGCCCACCCCAAACGATGGGCGCATATACTTATCGAGGTTCTATCTATAAAGGAGACGCTATGCCGAATGTCCCCACGATCGCCCCGGGCCCGGATGATACCGAGCACACGCCCGAAGGTGCCACCGAAACGATTCCTCTGATTACAGACGTACATGCCGACAAGCAGAACGGACGCACGAACGATACGGCCGATATTTCCGATGAAGAGGCATATGCCAAGCTCAAGGCAAAACGTGCCGAACGTCGACGCAAAAAGCTGATTCGACGCGGTATTGCCGTCGGCGTCGTAGGTGCCATCGCGCTCATTGCCATTGTCGCAACCCTGGTTATCAATGCGCAGCCACAGGGCGATAGCGGGCCTGCGACCGACATGGTGACCGAGGGCACGTTTAGCACAACGGTCGAGGCAAAAGGCCAGCTCAAACCCATTTCGTCCTCAGTGGTCTCCCCTTCTGTCGACGGCACGGTCGATTCGATCAACGTGCAGGCAGGCCAATCCGTCAACGAGGGCGACGTGCTTATGACCATTAAAAACGACGAGCTCGATCGCAACGTTGCCGAGGCGCAGCGTGCAGTTGCAGCCGCTCAAGAAGACCTCGCCAACGCGAAGAAAGCCGCAGCTGCTGCGCAGGCCAACCCAACGACGGACGTCGACGGAGGTTCCGCAGCGGCTGGCATCACCGCCGCATCAGCGGACACGAACGCCGTATCGGCCGCGCAGCGCAGCCTCACATCGGCCCAGGCAAACCTCGATCAGGCGAACGCCAAGGCCGCCAGCCGTACGGTCACGGCCCCGAGCTCGGGCAGCATCGTGGCGCTCAACGCCAAGGTGGGCGCCACGGTAACAGGCGGCATGATCATGGGCGAAAGCGATACGAGCGGCGGCAAGCAGTGCATGCAGATCGCCGACCTGTCCAAGATGAAGGTGACGGTTCAGGTGGGCGAAAAGGATATCGCCAAAATTGCCGTGGGCCAATGCGCCAACGTGACCTACCCCGCGTTTCCCGATATCGTGAGCCAGGGCACCGTCACGGCTATCGCCTCGGTGGCAAACTCCGACTCCTCCTCCGGGAGCGGCGGCAGTGTGACCTTTAACGTCGACATCCTCATCGAAGCACCTGACAGTCGCCTTAAGCCGGGTATGACTGCCGAGGTCTCGGTAGTGACCGAGAAGCTCGACGACGTGGTGATGGTGCCGACCATGGCGCTGATGACCGAAGATGGCGAGCACTATTACGTCAATTTGGCCACCGATTCGGAGGGTAAAAAGACGCGCCGCGTGAAGGTGACCGTCGTGACGCAAAACGACAACGAGGCTGTAGTCGGTAAGACGCAGGTCAAGCGCGACGACCAGGGCAACGAGATCAATCCAGACGTCCCGGTTACCAAGCTACGCGACGGCGACACCATCGTGACGGATACCGGCACAGGAATGACGGCAGACGGCGGCGACAACATGCCTGCCGACGAGGGCAAGTAATGCGTCCCGTCATCGACATCCGCAACGTGCACCGCATCTTTGAGAGCGAGGCCGGTTGCGCCCACATCCTGCATAACGTGAGCCTGGCAGTAGATCCCGGTGAGTTCGTTGCCATCACCGGCCCCTCGGGCTCAGGCAAGTCGACGCTCATGAACATCCTGGGCTGCCTGGACAAACCGACGGCGGGCGATTACTTCCTGCAAGGGCTCAACGTCGCCGAGCTCGACGATGACGAGCTCACCGAGGTGCGAGCGCTGAGCATCGGCTTTGTCTTTCAGAGCTTTAATCTGCTGCCGCGCCTGACGGTGATCGAAAACGTCATGCTGCCGCTGTCCTACACCAATGTGCCGCGCAGCCAGCGCGAGATGCGCGCCGTACACGCGCTGCAAGCCGTCACGCTTCCGGTCGACCATTGGGACCATCGTATATCGGAGCTCTCGGGCGGACAGATGCAGCGCGTCGCCATCGCGCGCGCCCTTGTCAACGATCCACCCATCATTTTGGCCGACGAGCCGACGGGCAACCTGGACTCCGCCACGGGAGCGCTCGTCATGGAAACCTTCCACAAGCTCCAGGAGCGCGGCAAAACCATCGTGCTTATCACACACGACCCCGGCATCGCCGCCGAGGCCGATCGAGCCGTAACCATCCGTGACGGGCGAATCCATGACGGCGCATATGTCGCGCATACACCGAATACGTTACGCGGGGCCGTGAACGCCCTGCCCACGATTTCGACATCCACCAATCAGCCGAAGGGAGCGAAGGAATGAGCACCCGCGATCTTGTCCAAGAAGCCCTTCACTCGCTCGAGGCCAACAAGGGGCGCAGCCTGCTCACCATCCTTGGCATCGTCATTGGCATCGCCTCGGTCATTGCCATGACTTCGCTCATCGGCGGCATCCAAAACAGCTTGGTCAACAGCCTGGGCCTCAACGCAGCTCGCATGGTTCAGATCTATTCGTCCCAAGAACTCTCTGATTCTGACGTCCAGAAGCTTAAAAAACTGGTGCCGCAGATAGAACAGATCGGCATTGTCAAAAGCGCGTATACCGAGTACAAGACCGGCGATAAAAGCTATACCGTCATGGCACAGGGTGTCGATAGCGACATGCTCGACGCCGTGGGTGCCAGTAAGCTCGTTGCGGGGCGCACCTACACCGATGTCGAGTCAAAGGCAGGCTCGCGCGTGGCGCTCATCAGCCGCGGCGGCGCCGATCAGCTTTACGGCAACGAACAGGATGCGCTGGGAAAAACCATCAAAGTGTCCAACGGCGAGGTGCAGATTGTAGGCGTGATTGATGGCGGCAGCGACTCCATGGGCTCGCTCACTTTGTATATGCCACGCGAAACCATCTCCGGCCTATTTGGCGACGAGAATCCTTCATTCCCCAGCGTGACGGCACTTGCCGCCGAGGGCACGGACATGGATGAGCTCTGCAAGACCATCGAGTCCAAGGTGCGCGCGATGAAGGGTATCGCGGAGGATGATGAGTACGACAGTGTATCGGCGACCTCCATGAAAAGCGCTATCGACTCCCTCAATTCCTTTATGGGCGCCTTCTCGCTCATCATGGGTGCTGTCGCCAGTATCTCGCTGCTTGTCGGCGGTATCGGCATTATGAACATGATGCTCACCAACGTGACTGAGCGCATCCGCGAGATCGGCATCCGTCGCGCTCTGGGCGCCAGTCGTCGCGATATCACCGCGCAGTTTTTGGCCGAGTCCTCGGCGCTGTGCGTCACCGGTGGCCTGCTGGGTGTCCTGATAGGCTATCTGCTGGCCTGGGGCCTCGCGATGTTTGCCTCCGGATCCGGGATTCTTGGCGAGCTCGGTGCCAGCGGGCAAATCACACCGAGTTTTTCAATCGCCACGGTGCTGCTGGCCTTCGCCGTCTCCGTCGGCATCGGCGTAATCTTTGGCTTCTACCCCGCTCGACGCGCGGCAAAGCTCGACCCGGTGGAGTGCCTACGCTACCAGTAAGCCACCACCGACAAGTTACGGTGATTTAGGGACCGAGTATGCTATCTAGCAGCAAAAACAGACACTATTTCACCGCAACTTATTGAAGGGCTGTTTGCGCCAGTTCCGGGCGTCCTCGAGCTATTGGTGGATGACGGGCTTGTACGGGTCGAGCTTGCTCGAGGCGATCCTCCTCGCAGGCGCGGCGAGCGCCTAGCGCGCGAACTCCCGTAAGAGCGCATCTTCCACTTCCCGAAGCGAAAGGGCCCCGCCTCCCTCGGCGGGACGGGTGACCACGATACAGCGCGCTCCCACGGCGCGCGCTGCGGCGAGCTTCTCGGCCGTGCCGCCTACGGTTCCCGAGTCCTTGGTCACAAGCCACTGGGCGCCCACCTGCCGAAGCATCGCCTCGTTGAGCTCGCGGGTGAAGGGCCCCTGCATGCCGATGACGTGCGACGGCGAAAACCCCGCGTCGATGCACTTCGTTATAGCACCGGGCAGCGGGAGCACACGCACGAAGAAGCGCTCCGCGAAATCGGCGACGCGCGTGTAGGGAGCAAGCTCCTTGCTCCCCGTCGTGAGAAGAACGCGACCCGGGTTCTCGGAGAGAAAGCGCGCCGCGCAGGCGATCGACGCGACCGGCACGACGCCTTTGGGCAGCGCCTCGACCGGGCGCGCAAGGCGCAGGCATCGTGCACCCACGGCGAGCGAAGCGACCCGGATGTTGTCGCTTGCGAGCGTAGCGAAGGGGTGCGTGGCGTCGACGACGATGCGCGCGCCGGAAAGCTCGCGCTCCATGTCGGCCTCGTCGAGCCTGCCCGCATGCACCTCGATGCCCGGAAGCTCGCCCAAAAGTTCGCCTCCGTACTCTGTTGCCGCGTAGGCACGGGCGGGGATGCCCGCCCCGCTCGCCCATTCGCACAGAAGGCGGCCCTCGGTGGTGCCGGCGAAGATGCGCAGCGCCGGCGCGGATGCGGGAGCCGTCACTTCGGGCCGCCTGTGCGCGTGATCTGGTAGAGCAGCGCGTTCATAATGGCAGCCGCCACGGTCGAGCCGCCCTTGCGACCCCTCGCGACGATGGCCGGCACGCGTCGTGCGAGTAGCTCCTCTTTCGCCTCGACCACGTTCACAAACCCGACCGGCACCCCAACGACGAGCGCGGGCGCGATCTTCCCCGCGTCCATGAGCTCGGCGAGGCGCAGAAGTGCTGTGGGAGCGTTGCCGACGGCCACGATGAGCGGACCCTCGATGCGGCAAGCTTTGTCCATGCTCGCAACGGCGCGAGTCGTGCCCGCGGCGCGCGCAGCCGCGGCGACATCAGGGTCGGCCATGTAGCACACGGCCTTGCAGCCGAGCGTCGCGAGCGCGGGCTTGCTTATGCCTGCGAGCGCCATGTTCGTGTCGGTGAGCACCGTGGCCCCTGCGCGCAGTGCGTCGAGCGCACAGTGCGCGGCGTCATGGGTGAACACGAGCGAATCGGCGTACGAGAAGTCGGCAGTGGTGTGGATGACGCGCTTCACGACGGGCTCTTCGAGCGGCGGGAACGTGCGGCCGCCGAGCTCTTTGGTGATGATCTCGAAGCTGCGCCGCTCGATGTCGCCGGGCGCCATCTCCTTGGAATCCATCTAGTACTCCACTCCTTCCCTTGCACATATCCCCTGCTCGTAGGGATGTTTCTCGCACCGCATCTCGGTTATGTAGTCGGCCTTCTCCACGATCTTGCGGGAAGGCGCGCGCCCGGTGAGCGCTACTTCGACGCCGCGCGCGGACATATCGAGCGCGCGGTCCACGAGCGCCTCGTCGACAAGCCCCTTCGAAAGCGCGTCGAGCGCCTCGTCGAGCACGAGCAGTCCCTCTTGCGCGCCCTCGAGCTCGGCGAGCGCGGAAGCGAGGTTCCCATCGTGCAGCTCGCACGTCGCGGCAAGTTCTTCCGACGTCATCGACCAGGTAAACTTGTCTGACGCCTTCCCCGCGAACACGGGCACGCCAAAATGCTCGGCGAGCAGGCGCACCTCCCCGCTTTCGCCGTCTTTCAGGAACTGCACGACGACGACGCGGCGGCCTGCAGCGAGCATGCGAAGGGCGAGGCCCATCGCCGCCGTGGTCTTGCCTTTGCCGTCGCCATGATACACGTGGATCATACGCCCTCCTCGATAATGCGGTAGACATACTCCATGTCGAGCGCCTCGCGCACGACGTCGGCCAGGCGGTCGAACTCGCGCGCACGGTGATCGGCCGCGGACGCCGCGCCCGCAACACCCACGACGCTCTCGGGCAGGCCGCGCATGCGCGCAAGCGAGCGCGCGAGGGCGAGCGCCACCCCCGGTTCGTCGAACAGGCCGTGGAGATAGGTTCCGAACACGTTTCCGCAGGCCGCGCCTTCTGGTTTGCCGCCAATCGTGCCCGCAGGGGCGCAGGAGACGGTCGTTTCGCCGTCGTGAATCTCGTACCCGCGCGCCGTCATGCCGTTCCACACCGAGAACGCGCCTTGGGCGCCCGTGATGCGCAGTGTCGACTGGGCGAGGCGCTTTTCCTCCTTGAACACCGTACTTGCAGGGATGAGCCCGAGCCCGCGCGCGGTGCCAGCGCCTTCCCTGCCGTGCGGGTCGGAAAGCTCGTCTCCCAAAAGCTGGTAGCCTCCGCATATGCCGAGCACCGGTGTGCCCGCGCCCGAAAGCGCGCGTACACAGGCTCCGATGCCGCTAGCCGCAAGCCAGCGCGCGTCGTCGAGCGTAGTCTTCGAGCCGGGAAGCACCACCAGGTCGGGTCGGCCCAGATCGGTCGTCGAGGAAACGTAGCGCACGCCCACGCCGGGCACGCGCGAAAGCGGGTCGAAGTCGGTAAAGTTCGACAGATGCGGAAGACGCACGACGGCAACGTCGATGACGCCGCGCGCCTCGCGGGCAGATAGGCGCGGCGCGAGCGAGTCCTCGTCGTCCAGGTCGAGCGTAAGATACGGCACGACACCCACGACGGGAACTCCGCACATCTTCTCGAGCGGGGCCAAACCCGGGCGCAGGATTTCCACATCGCCGCGGAACTTGTTCACCACAAGCCCCCGCAAAAGCGCGCGGTCCTCGGGCGCAAGAAGCGCGACCGTGCCGTAGAGCTGGGCAAATACCCCGCCCGGGTCGATGTCGCCCGCAAGCAGCACGGGGGAGGACACGGCGCGCGCGAGCCCCATGTTGACGATGTCGTTTTCGGCAAGGTTGATTTCGGCGGGGCTGCCGGCGCCCTCGATGACGATGACGTCGTTTTCCTCCGCGAGCGAATCGAACGCCTCCAAAATCTGCGGCATGAGCGCCTTCTTTCGCGCGAAGTAGTCCCTCGCAGCGAAGGCTCCCTGCGCCTTGCCGGCCACGATGAGCTGGCTTCGGTGGCCGCTTTCGGGCTTGAGCAGGATGGGGTTCATGCGCACGTCGGGCGCGATGCCGCACGCCTCGGCCTGCATGATCTGGGCGCGCCCCATCTCGAGCCCGTCGGCCGTGACACCGCTGTTGAGTGCCATGTTCTGGCTCTTGAAGGGAGTCACGCGCAGGCCGTCCTGCGAAAGCACGCGGCACAGCCCCGCCGCAAGCAGGCTCTTCCCCGCGTTCGACATGGTGCCCTGGATCATGATGGGCTTCGCCCTAACCACGGGTATCGACCTCCTTCGCCGAGCCTCGGCCATCCGCGCCCGCCATAGCGCCGCTGAAAGAAGCGCCGCCCCGTTCGTCGGGTTCGCCTTCGCCCGATGCACCTTCCGCCCGAAGCACGCGGCTGAACGCCATCGCAAGCCGGGCATTCTCCTTGCGCGTGCGCACCGCGACGCGGCACCAGAAACGGGACAGTACCGAAAACGAGTCGCACGTGCGGACCAAAACCCCCTGTTTATACAGGCGCTCGGGGATGTCTTTCGCCGGCGTGCGGACTAAAAGGAAGTTCGCATCCGACGGCACGACGGAAAGCCCGAGCGAGGAGAGCTCGTGGGAAAGCCACGCTCGCTCGCCCGCCAATACATCGCGCGTGCGCGAGACGTATTCAATGTCTTCCAGGGCGGCGATGCCCGCGGCCTCGGCGACCGAGGAGACGGGCCACGCCTGCCCCGCCCGGCGAATCCCCTCGATGAGTTGGGCGTTTCCGCTGATCAGATATCCCAACCGCAACCCCGCCATTCCGTAGAGCTTGGTGAACGCGGAGAGCACGGCCACATGGCGCGAACACGCGGCGCGTGCGGCCACGCTCCTTTCGCGGGCGTCGGGCGCAAATCCGAGGAAACACTCGTCCACGACAAGCAGCGCGCCCACCTGCTCGCAGCGGCAAGCCGCGGCCTCGATCACGCTGGGGTCGACGAGGCGCCCCGTCGGGTTGTTCGGATTGCAGAGGTACGCCACGTCTCCCGGCCCCTCGATCGCGCGGGCGAAGGAGGCGGGCACGTCGAAGTCGTCCGCTTCAGAGAGCGGGAACTCCTGCACGCATGCGCCGTAGTACGATGCCGCCTCAGCATATTCAGAGAACGTCGGCGCGCACACGATGATGCGTTTCGGGCGCACCGCCGCGGCGAGCCGCCAGATGATGTCGGACGCGCCCGCGCCGCAGACGATAGTATCTTCGGGAATGCCCTGGGCACGCGCCAGGGCGCGAACGAGGGCGAGGCTTTCCCTATCGGGGTAGGCGTCGATTCGAGAAAGCGCCTTGCAAGCTGCGGCGACGGCGCGCGGCGAGGGGCCTGCCGGATTCACGTTCACTGAGAAGTCAATGAGGTCGGAGGCGCCCCCTTCGCAAGCGATGCCGAGCGATTGCGCGCTGCCCCCATGCGTACGGGCGCGCAGGATTCCCCCGGCAGCCCGGGACGCGGCGTGGTCTTCCCTCATGCCATCGCCCCCACGGCGAGCACGACCGCCGCGCGCGCGGCGCCGAAGACGACGAGCGCGCATACGGACGCGGTGAGCATGAGCCTTGTCGCCCGGGCGATGTCGCCCCACTCGATTTCACGGGACGCGTCGCCTATCGTCGGTTTCTCAACGAGCTTGCCGAAATACACCGCGGGTCCTGCCAGGCGCAGCCCGAGCGCGCCCGCGCACGCCGACTCGGTCTGCGCCGCGTTCGGGCTCGCGTGGCGACGCCTGTCGCGGCGCCAGATGCGCGCCGCCCCGCGCGCGTCGAGCCCGACGATCGGGCACACGGCGATCATGAGCAGGGCCGATAAGCGCGCGGGAATCCAGTTCACCGCATCGTCGAGGCGCGCCGAGGCGCAGCCGAAGTCGATGTAGCGCTCGTTTTTGTAGGCCACCATGCTGTCGAGCGTGTTCACCGCCTTGTACGCCATGCCCAAGGGCGCACCCCCGATCATAAGATAGAAAAGCGGCGCGACGACACCGTCGCTCGCGTTCTCCGCCACCGTTTCCACGGCGGCGCGCGCGACGCCCTGCTCGTCGAGAACAGACGTGTCACGTCCCACGATGAGCCCGACGGCTTCGCGCGCCGCGACAAGGCCGCCCTTCGAGAACGCGCGGGCAACGGCCAGGCTCTGGCGGCGCAGCTCGCATGTCGCGAGAATCTGATAGCTCGCCCATGCCTCGGCAACGAAGCGCAAGCCGGAGTGAACCATGCCGCAAAGATGCAGGATGCCCCAGGTCAAAAGCCCACACGCAAGCGGAAGCGCCACGGCGAGCACAAGACCTGCGGCGCGCGTGCCCGCGGACGTTTGCGGGAATGCGCCCCGCAGGCGGCCTTCGGCCCACGTGATCGCGCGCCCCATGGCGACGACGGGATGGGGAAGCCAGCGCGGGTCGCCGAAGGCAAGGTCGGCCGCGAACCCGGCGGCGACGGCAAGAATCGTCATCACCGGGCATCGCCCCCCGAAGCGGGGCGAACGTCGCGAAGGCAGCGCCCATCCCAGGTGGCGGCCCATGCGCCGCCCGGCTCGGTATGCACGTCGAAGTATCCAATTTTCGGGACAGCTAACTCGGAGAGCAGCGCTTTCACGGTACCCGCGTGAACGACGAAGACGGCGCGCCCACTCCCCTGGGCACGCTCCGATTTGCACGCCTCCCGAAACGCCGCGACGACGCGGCGGGTGAAATCGCTCTTGCCCTCGCCATGCGGGCAGCGCGTCTCGCACCAGGAGTCTACCCAGGCGCGGTAGCGCGCATCCTCTTTAAGCTCGGCGGCGCTTCGTCCCTCGAAGTCGCCGAAATCCATCTCGCGCAGACCGGGGCACGCCATAAGCTCCGCGTTCGGGAAGAGGATGCGCGCCGTCTGGTCGGTGCGGGCCATGCCGCTCGTGATAACACGGAACACGTCACGATAGCATGCGAGGTCGCGCAAAGCGCGCTCGCCCGCGCTCGACAGGGGCTCGTCGGTGCCCGCCCCGCTGTAGCGATGGTCTTCCGTGCCCGCCGTGGCACCATGGCGCACGAAGACGACTTCCAAAGGCGCGCCCGCGCCCTGCGTCCCTCGAGGCGCATCATCAAGGTTTCCCTTGATGACCTGGGGAATCCCGCACGTCATGCGCACGACGACGTCGGCGCGCGCAGCGAGCGCGCATCCCAGGCGCCCCGCGCGCTCGCGCCATTGGGCGTCTTCCGCACGCATAGGGACGACCCCCGAGCCGACCAAGGACAGAATCACTACGTCGAAGCCGATCAGCCGCTCGAGCGCCCGGTCAGCGTCGAGCGCGCGTACGAGTTCCTCAGCACAGTAAGCGACACGGCCGGCAAAAGCCGCGGGCACGCCGCCCTCCGCAAACTGCGCCGCGTCGACGAAATCGTCCGCCGCGAACCCGAGCTTTTCGCGCACGAAGGTCCTCTTCCCGGAATGCGCGCCACCTACCACGAGCATCATAGGAGCATGCCCCCCGCCACCAGCATGGCAAGCATCGCGAGCTCGGCCCATTGCAGAAACCATCCGGCCAAATCCCCCGTCACCCCGCCGAAGCGGGACAGGGCAACATGGCGGTACCACGCGAGCGCCAAAAGCCCCGCCACCGCCATAAGGGCGCCGACGGCCTGAGCGCACGCGACCATCCCTGCAGCCGAAGCCGCAGCGAAAGCGCAAAGCGGCACGACGATCGCCGTGCGCTTCTTAGCAGGCGAGAGCCCCGCGGCCATGCCGTCCGCACGCGCAGCAGGCCAGCATTCAACGGCGAGCCCCGAAAGCGAGCGGGAGAACACGAGCGAGCACAGAAGTGCGAGGAACGCCCCCGCCGTAAGCGGCAGCGCGGTGAACAGGGAAAACTGCAGAATAAGGTACACAACAACACCGATGACCCCGAAGGCGCCCGCCCGCGGGTCGTGCATGATCTCGAGTTTTCGCTCGCGCGGGGCCCAACTTGCAAGCGCATCGGAGGTGTCGCAGAGCCCGTCTAGGTGGATGCCTCCCGTCACCGCCACAGGCAGCGCCACGAGCACGGCCGCGACGATGGTCGCGGGCACGCCGAGCAGGTTCGCAACGTGTCCCCACGCCGTCATGAGGAACCCTTCCGCAAGGCCCACCAGGGGAAACGCGGCAAGCGCATGGGTTGACCCGAAATCGGTCCAGGCCGATTTCGGGACGGGGATGCGCGAGAACGTTCCGAACGCCGCGCCGATTGCCTCTGCTATCTTCACCTTGTAGGTCCTTCACCTTTCATCCATACGGGAATCCCGCATACCACTTCGACTGCGCGGTCGGCCAGCGCCGCCACGCCCGCGTTCACGCGCGCGAGCGCGCGCCTCCATGCCTCGGTCCCCTCATCGTAGCGCATCCCATCGGCGAACACGTCGACGGTGACCACCACCGTATACGCAGCGGCCTGAGCGAGCCGTTCGATGCCTCCGAGTACCTCGCGCGCCGCAGCGTCGGGGTCACGTGGGGACAAGCCGCCTTCCGCGAAAAGCTCGTTCGCAACCAGGTTGCCCACGTCCTCCAAAAGAAGCGTGCAGCCGCGCGGAAGCCCAGGCACTGCGGCGCCCACGTCACGCGTGCGCTCGAGGGTGGAAAACCCCTTGCCCTCGCGCAGCGCCCGATGGCGCGCGATGCGGCGGGCGCCCTCTTCCCCGAAGGGCTCCATCGTTGCCAGGTACACGCGGGGGCCGTCGTGCCCGAGGCACAGGGACTCGGCGTAGGCGCTCTTGCCGCTCGTGGCGGCGCCGATGACGAGCGTCACCGTCATTTCCCGGCCTCGAAATGCTCGTAAGCAGCCATGCCAGTCGCCGTGAACGTCTTCCCATCCCGGTACACGCGCAGCGCCGAATCCAGAAGGGGCAGATACGCCATGGCGCCCGCGCCCTCGCCCAAGTGCATGCCTGCGTCGAGGGGTGCCTTTATGCCGAGCTCGCGAAGGAGCTCCCGGCTTGCGGGTTCGCTTGATGCGTGGGTGCCCACGAGGTAGCCCAAGGCGTTGGGGCACAGGCGCGCCGCGCACAGAGCCGCCGTGCAGGATATGACCCCGTCGAGGAGCGCCGGCGCCTTCGAGGCCGCGGCCCCCAGGTAGAAGCCGCAAATCGCCGCGATGTCGAAGCCGCCCACCTTCGAGAGCACGTCGATCGGGTCGGCGGGATCGGGCGAGTTCGCGTCGATAGCTCGCTCGACCACGTCGCGCTTGCGCGCGAGCGAGGCGTCCGAGAGCCCCGCGCCGCGCCCGACGAGGCTCCGCGCGTCCGCCCGGATGAGCACTGCGGCCACCGCCGCCGAGGTGGTCGTGTTGCCGATGCCCATCTCGCCCGCGGCGAGAAGGCGCACGCCGGCGCGGGCAAGCCCGCACGCGACGGCGATTCCGACCTCGATCGCGCGCACGGCCCCATCTCGAGACATAGCGGGGCCGTGCGCGATGTTGCCACTCCCCCGCCGCACGTTCGCGCGCACCATGCGCGCGTCTTCTATGCCCCGGGCCATACCCACGTCGACGGGCACGACCTCGGCACCCGCGAACGCCGCCATGCGGCAGGCGCTCGTGGCCCCCTCGCACATGTTGCGCGCGACGGCTCGCGTCACGTCTTGCCCGCTTTGCGACACGCCTTCGGCAACGATCCCGTTGTCGGAGAAGAATACCGCGAGCGCACGGGGAAACTCGGCCACCTCGGCGCTCCCCTGAGCTGCGGCGATACACGCGACGGCGTCTTCAAAGTCGCCCAATCCCCCCAAGGGGTGCGCGATGGAGTCCCACGCGGCGTACGCGGCGGCACGGGCGCACTCGTCTGCGGGCTCGATCCGGGAAAGCGCGGCTTCGAGCACGGCGCCCGGCGCCGACGAGAACGCGCGCTCGACTTCCTCGCGGATGCAGGCAAGCGCGGTTTCGGTTGCTTCAGCCATGCCGTCTCCTCTCTGCAAACGACGCTGCGGCAGACGCGAACGCGCGCGCAACGTCGGGGTTCGCAGGATAGTACACATGCGGGAAGCCCGCAACCAGGGACGGGGTGGTCGACATGCACGGCCAGCCCTTGTCGCGCCGGGGCTTCTGCGCCCAAAAGTCGCCGCCCGGGCAGGTGGACTGCCAGTAGTGGAACTCGTGCGCGCGGATGCGTGTGCCGCGCGGCCCGTAGAGCCCGTCGCGTTGGGAAGTGAGCTCCACGTACCCGAAATGGGACAGCCTTCCCCCATTCTCGCTTGCGCCCTCAAGGGCGCCCGCAACAGGCCAGCGCCGCCCCTCGCTATCGGCGATTTCGCGCTGCAGGTACAGAAACCCACCGCATTCGGCGACCGTCGGCATGCCGGATTCCACCGCGCGCCGCACCGCCTCGCGCATCGGCGCGTTCTCGGAGAGCTGCCGCGCATGGAGCTCCGGGTAGCCGCCCCCCAGATAGAGGGCGCTTGTCCCCCGGGGCAACTCGCTATCACACAGGGGGCTGAAAAAGGCCAGCTCGCAACCCAGGTCCTCGAGCGCGCGCAGGTTCTCCTCGTAGTAGAACGAGAACGCCTCGTCACGCGCAACGGCGACGATGGGCCGCGTTCCCGCGATCGGCTCCAACCGGTAAGGTTCCTCGCGGATATCGGGTGCCGTCGCCGCTATTTCGAGCAAGCGGTCGACGTCGACGCTCTTTTCCACCAGCTCGGCCATCTTGTCGATGCGCGTGGAGAGCTGCTCGACCTCGTCGGCGGTCACAAGCCCCAGATGCCGGCTTTCGAGCGAGAACGTCTCGTCGGCGGGGATATTCCCCAAAACCGCGACGCCCGTGTGCTTCTCGATCGCAGGCGCCGCGTAGGCGCAGGCAGCGGCGCTCGTCTTGTTCAGCACGACGCCGCGCACGTTCGCACAAGGCAGGAACTCGGCGATGCCGCGGATTACGGCGGCGAGCGATAAAGACGCCCCGCGCCCGTTCACCACTAAAACGACCGGCGTTTCCGTGTCGCGCGCAACCTGGTAGCTGCTCGCTTCGGCCACGCCGGGCGCCATGCCGTCGTAGAAGCCCATGACCCCCTCGAGCACCGCGACATCCGCGCCCGCGGCGCCGCGTGCGAGCAGGGCGCGCAGCGTCGGGGCGTCAGCGAAGAAGCCGTCTAAGTTGCCCGAGCGCGCACCCACGACGCGGCGGTGAAAGAGCGGGTCAATGTAGTCGGGGCCACATTTGAAGGCCGCGCATGCAAGGCCGCGACGCGCGAGCGCGCGCAGGAGCGCGCACGTGACGACCGTCTTGCCGCTCCCGCTCGAGGGCGCAGCGACCATGAAGCGCGGGATGGACGTACTCACCGGGCACCGCCTTCCCCGCCTGCGGCGTTGCAGTTAGCAAGCGAGACCACCTCAACGGATGGTTTCCCCTCGGTAGAGGGGTCCTCCCCGACAGGCGACTCAACAAGCGCCCCGACTTCGGTAAGCCCCTCGGCATCCGCGCCCGCACCACGCGCACTGACGAGGAGCACGGGGTTTTGCGCCTTCATAAGATGGTGCGAGCCTACAGCCTCGGCACGGGCGGCCGCCACCTGGCACGCCTCGAACCCCTTAAAGCGCGAACCCGAGAGGAGCGCGCACGCCTCGGTGAGCGTCTCAACGGTGACGCATGGCACGCACAGGCGAACCTGCGAGTTCTTCTCGAGCGCCGCCTCCACGATGGAGGGAAGCTCGCCCGCGCTCCCGCCGACGAACACGGCGTCGGGGACGGGCAGTTTCGCGAGCGCTTCGGGGGCGACACCGGGGACCGCATGCACGTTGCCGCACCCGAATGCATCCGCGTTCTCTCGGATGAGCCGCACACCGGCCGCGTTGCGCTCGACCGCCCATACCGACCCCGCTCGCGCGACGAGCGCCGCCTCGATCGACACGCTCCCCGTGCCGGCGCCGACGTCCCACACGGTGTCGGTCGCGGTAAGGCGCAGCTTCGCGAGCGCAACGGCGCGCACCTCCTGCTTGGTCATGGGAACGTCGCCGCGGATGAAGAGCTCGTCGGGAATGCCCGAGGAAGCGTACGGCCAGCGGGAGCTCGCGGCGCGGGATGCGCCCGCGGAGTTCGCCGCGGAAGAAGCCGCCGCGGGCGCAGAGGCGCCGGCCGGCGCCTCGGAGGCTGCGTTAGAGCCCGCAGGCGACCCGGCGCAGCCTGCGAACTCGATAAGCATCACGTTCAAGTCGTCGAACGTCTGACCTGCGATTTCACTTGCAGTCGCGCAGGTGATGCGCTCGTCGGGGTACGAAAGGCGCTCGGCCACCGTCACGCGCGCGTCCCCGAAGCCCGCCTGCACAAGCTCGCCCGAAAGCCGCGAGGGGTCTTCCCCGCCCGACGTGGCGAGGAAGAGCTCACCTGCGCGCTCGGCCTCGGCCACGATGTCGCACGCCACGCCGTGAGCGCTCGCGAAGCGCCAATCCTGCCATGGACGCGCGAGGCGCGCGGCGAGATACGACGCTGAGCTTATGCCGGGAATGACGCGCACGTCCACCCGCGCGTCGCCGGAGAGCGCCTCCACCAGGCGGCGCGCGCCGCTGAACAGCCCCACATCGCCCGTCATCACGACCACGGCGCGCTGCCACGACGCCGCATCGGTGAGCGCGGCGACGATGTCCGCCGTCTTCACGAGCTCGCATCTCACCACGTCGGGCGGCACGTCGATGCCGACAAGCGCGCGATGAGCGCCGATGACCACGTCGGCGATGTCGATCGCGTCGAGCGCCGCGCGCGAGAGCAAGTCGGGGTTTCCGGGCCCCGCCCCGATGATCGTTACCTTTCGCATGGAATCTCCCGATACCCGCGCGGCGTGACCATACGGCCGCCTACGCGCTTCGTGTCCGCGTTGCCGACGAACACGGTGGTGAACATGTCGGCGTCGAACTCCCCCAGCTCGGAAAGCCTGCACATGCCCGACTGCTGCCCCTCGCGCCCGATGTTGCGTACCCAACCGCAGAGCGTGTCGGGGGCCTTCCATTCGAGCATAATCTTCGCCGCGCGCGAGAGCCTGTCGGCGCGCTTTCTGCTGCGCGGGTTGTACAAACAGACGCAGAAGTCGGCGCTCGCCACGGCGGCGAGCCTGCGCTCGATGACCTTCCACGGCGTGAGCAGGTCGGAGAGCGACACGACCGCGAAGTCGTGGGCAAGCGGGGCGCCGAGCACCGCCGACCCGCTCTGAGCCGCGGTGGCCCCGGCGATAACTTCCACGTCTACATCGGGGTAGTCCTCCGCAAGCTCCAGCACGGGGCTCGCCATGCCGTACACGCCCGCGTCACCGCTGCACACGAGCGCCACGGCTTCTCCGCTCTGCGCGCGCGAAAGCGCCAGACGGCACCGTTCGACCTCGTGCATCATCGGCGTCGCGAGATGCGCCGCGTCGGGCACGGCGGCGAGCGCGAGCTCCACGTATTTCGTGTACCCCACAACGATGTCGGCCGTCTCGAGCGCGCGCCGAGCCGCAATCGTCATGCCGTCGGGGCCGCCCGGGCCGATCCCCACCACGAAGAGCTTTCCCATCACCGCTCCTTAAACGAAAGTTCGATAGTTACCTTGGAAAACGCGACGGTCACGCCGCCGTGAGCGAGCTTCGGGAAGAAAAGTTTGCCCCCGCCCGCGAGCGCCGCGCGCTCGCACACGTTGTCGACCCCCACCGTCGCGCGAACGAAATCAGATGGCGAAACGCTGCCTTCGACCTGGGACAACTCCTCTGCGGAATACGTCGCAAGCGGGATATTGCGCGCGCGGCAGAAGGCGAGCAGACCCTCCTCGTGAGCCTTCACGTCGATCGTCGCCGCCTCGCGCACGGCCGAAGGCAAGATGCCCGCCTGCCCGCACGCGAGAAGAAACGCCTCCCCGATCGCTTCGGCGCACGCACCGCGGCGGCACCCTATGCCCGCAACGATGCAGGGCACGACAAGGCGAAGCGGCTCGGGCGCAGGCGCCTGCGCCCGCACGCCCGCCGGCTTCCCCGTCTCACCGGCGGGTACGACCTCGCCCGTTGTCTCCGCCACGCGAACGGACGCACCTGCATTCGCGCCAGCGAACGGCGACACGACGATATCGGCCCGAGCGCGGTCGGACGCAATGTCAACCCCCTCAGGCGGCTGTCCCGAAATCGGCATGTCGGAATAGAGCGCCACGCGCCCGCCCGAAAGCAGCCGCGCCGACACTCGCTTGATAGCCTCGGGATTCGAAACGGCGAGCCCCGCACAGCGAGCCCACGTATCCACCGCCCACACGCCGCGGACGTCGGTCGCCGTGGTGATGACGGGGGTGGCCCCTGCCGCGCGTGCCACAATTTGCGCAAACTCGTTCGCACCGCCCAAATGCCCCGACAAAAGCGAGACGGCAAAGCGACCTGCCTCGTCGATCACCACAACCGCGGAATCGTTTGCCTTCGAGGCGGCATGCGGCGCGATCGCCCGCACGGCGATGCCCGCCGCACCCACGAACAGAAGCGCGTCCGACGCTTCCCACGCGAGCGCCGTCCATGCGCGCAGGTCGGCCTTCCCCTCGCCGAACCCGCGCGAAACGGAAACGTTCCAGCCAGGGTCATCTTCACCTGTCTGCGCGCAATCGGAAAGCGCGCGTGCGGTGCGCTCCGCCAACGCATACCCCCTCTCGGTGAACGCTATGCAGGAAACCCTCATCTAGCGCACCACCATCGTCGAGAAGTAGCTGCCCCGATCGGGCACATCGTCGAGCGAGCGGTAAACGCGCTCGCCCGGAAGCCCACAGTCCTCTACGAGCTCGGCACCGTCGAAGGCGCCCTCCTCGCGAAGGATGCGCATCGTGTCCGCAAGCGAGCGGCGCGCCTTCATGACCACCTTCGTCCCCGGCCAGCCGATTGCGCGGCGCACGTCGTCGTAGCCGCCGGGCACGATGTGCAGAGGCGACGACATCTCGGGCGTGAGGTCGCGCTCGAGCGCCGCGGCGACCGCGCAGAAGCTCGGCACGCCGGGAATGGCGCGCGCCTCGAACCCGCGGGCGCGCACGTCGGGCGCTATGCGCTGGAAGGTGGCGTAGATGCTCGGGTCCCCCAGGTTCAGCAGCGCGACGTCGCGGACCGCATCCAGGTGCGCGACAAGCTCGCGAACAAGCGAGGCATGCTCGGTCGCGCGGCGCTCGGCGTCGCGCGTCATCGAGAATCTCACGGGGATCACCGTCTTGCCTGTAAGGTCGACGGCGCCGCGCACGATGTCGAGCGCGACCATGACCCCGTCCGCCGTCTGCGGTGCGGCGATGACCGGACACGATTCGATTGTGCGGACGGCCTTGATCGTGAGCAGCTCGGGGTCGCCAGGCCCCGTGCCCACCCCGTACAGCACGCCTTTACTCATACGTCGCCCCCAATTCCCCGATAACTGCATCGGCGCCCGACGTGCGGAAAAGCTCGCAGCGCTCGGCGTCGAACACGACCGCGGCGATGTCGCATGCGCCCGCCGCGCGGCGGCGCAACCTGTCCTCGATTGCCGCAGCGAGCGAGGCGCGCGCAGCGTCCCCCACGCCGGCGGCCTCGATTACCTCGAGCGCCGCCGTGGTCGTGACCGACGACATGATCTCGCACACGGTCTTCGCGCCCGCGCCGGCCAAGGCCGCGTGGGCGGCCAGAATCTCCGCGCGGCAGTCGGCGGTACGCGAATGGGTGTCCATGATGCCGCCCGCGACCTTCACCAGCTTGCCGATGTGTCCCACAAGAAGGACATTGGTAAATCCCTCGCGAACGCAGCAATCAATCGCATCGCCCACAAAGTTGGAGATGAAGACCACCGGCGCACCGTTTAGGTGAAAATGCCCCGAGATGAACTGCGCGCCGTAGTTGCCGGGCGTGAGCACAACTCCGCGCCGCCCCATAGCCGCATGCTGCCGGATCTCGAGCTCGATACTGTCGCGCAAGGCAGCGAGGCTGCGCGGCTCGACGATGCCCGTCGTGCCCAGGATGGAAATGCCGTCCTCTATCCCCAGGTGTGGGTTGAAGGTCTTTTCGGCAAGGGCAACACCCTCGGGTACCGAAATCGTCACAGCAATATTTCCAGAAAAGCCGTGCGCGGCGCACACCTCGCGCACCGCCGAAGTGATCATCGCGCGCGGCGTCGCGTTGATAGCGGCCGACCCCACCGGCTGCTCGAGCCCGGGCAACGTCACGCGCCCCACGCCCACGCCGCCATCGACGGAAACTTCCGATTCGCGCGCGGGCACGCCCTTGCTGCCCGCAGCGCCCGTGCCCGACCCCGCATGTTCCACGCGCGCGTACACGAGCACGCCGTCGGTCACATCGGCATCGTCGCCTGCGTCCTTTCGCACGGCGCACTGGGCGCACCCCTCGCCGATACATGCGTCAACCACGTCCGTCTCGACAGGCAGCCCGCCGGGGGTGACGATCGACACGCGGCCGACGGGCTTTCGTGACAAGAGCATCTCGCAGGCCGCCTTCGCCGCGAGCGCGGCGCAGCTCCCCGTGGTGTAGCCGCAGCGCAGACGGGTCGTCCCGGTATATATGTAGTGCTCGAAGGCCACGCTAGCTGCTCGCCTTTCGATACCCCGTGGCAAACGAAGGGTCGTAAAGCTTGCTCCGCTCGTACGACTCCGCTTGCGCGCCGTTGTGCGCAAGCCCGCCACGAGCTCCGAGCACGCGGCCCACCACCACGAGCGCCGTGCGGTCGATGCCCTCTCGCGCGCCCGCATCGGCGAGCGTGCCCACTGTGCAGCGCACCACGCGCTCCTCAGGCCAGGTCGCCTTGTACACGAGCGCCGCCGGCTCGTCGGAGCTGCGGCCCGCGCCCAAAAGCTCGGCGGAAAGCTCGGCGAGCATACCCGAGCTCAGGAAGATGACCATAGTCGAGCCGCTTTCCGCCATGGTGCGCATGCCCTCGCCCGCGGGCATGGGGGTACGTCCGGAAAGCCGCGTGATCACGACCGACTGGCTGATTCCCGGCAGCGTGTATTCCTGGCGAAGCGCCGCCGCGGCACCGCAAAAGCTCGACACGCCGGGCACCACCTCGTAGTCCACGCCGCGCGCGTCGAGCGCGTCCATCTGCTCCTGGATGGCGCCGTACAGGCACGGGTCGCCCGTGTGCAGGCGCACCACTTCCTCGCCCCGCGCATCTGCCGCGCACATCACGTCGAGCACTTCCTCCAAGGTCATGTGCGCGCTGTCGTAGACGACGCAGGATTCCTTGCACTCGGCGAGCAGCTCGGGATTCACAAGGCTTCCCGCCCAAACGACTACGTCGGCCGCGCGCAGAAGGCGCGCCCCGCGCAGCGTGATAAGGTCGGCGGCGCCCGAGCCTGCGCCAACGATATGAATCATCCGAGCCTTCCCTTCCCGTTTCTCATCGCAACCGTTTACGCCGCCATTCGCGCAGCGGGCAAAACACGGCGCCTGCGGCAGCAATCGGCGCAAATACGCAGGCAGGAGGCGCAATGCCGCCCGCGCTGGCTTTGACACGTTCACAAGTGCCCACTATCATAGTAAAAGTTTCGGCAACGAGCATATGACAATCGGATAAAAGGAAATGACCGGCGCGGCGCCTGCACAGCCCGCGCTGGCTTGCGGAGGGAACCAGGTGGGAATCCTGGGCAAGGGACATTACTGTATAGGACGCGCGGGCGAACCGCCTCGCGCCCCAAGCCAGACTGCTTCGCCTTTTCCTCACGGCATCGCCGTGGCGTTAGCTCCTTGTGAACCCCGAGGGGTGCGCTTTTCTTTCGCTTGTGCCGACAAGCAACTGTCGCCGGGGGACCGGCAAACCGAGGAAAGGAAAAACCATGTCCGACCAGATGTCACGCCGCGGCTTCATGGGCGCCGCAGCAACCGGAGCCGTCGCGCTCGCCGGAGTCGCGCTCGCGGGCTGCTCCAACACCTCCGCGAGTTCCGAGAAATCTAGTGAAAAGGAGAAGGCCGCGAAGCCGGTCATCCTCGTCACGAGCTTCGGCACGAGCTACAACGACTCGCGCCACATCACCATCGGCGCCATCGAAGACGCTATCCGCGAGAAGTACTGGCAGGACTACGACATCCGCCGCGCCTTCACCGCGCAGATCATCATCGACAAGCTGAAGAAGCGCGACGGCATCACGATCGACAACATGACCGAGGCGCTTGACCGCTGCGTGGAAGACGGCGTGAAGGAAATCGTCGTGCAGCCGACGCATCTCATGGCTGGCCTGGAATACGCCGACGTGAAAGACGAGCTCGACAAGTACGCCGACAAGTTCGACAAGATCTCGCTCGGCGACCCGCTGCTCACCTCCGACGACGACTACAAAAAGGTGGCCGCAGCCATTAAGGAGAACATGGCGTCCTTCGACGACGGCGAGACGGCGCTGTGCCTCATGGGCCACGGCACCGAAGCCGATTCCAACGCCGACTATGCCAAGATGCAGGAAGTGTTCAAGAACGAGGGCTTGACGCAGTTCTTCGTCGGCACCGTCGAGGCTGAACCGACCTGCGAGGATGTTATCGCCGCTGCGAGCGCCGCAGGGTACAAGAAGGCCGTGCTCGCGCCGTTCATGGTGGTCGCGGGCGACCACGCGAACAACGACATGGCAGACGAGACCGACCCCGACAGCTGGGCTGCGAAGTTCGTGGCCGCCGGCTTCGAAGTGACGTGCCTGCTCCAGGGTCTGGGACAGAACGCCGCGGTCGACGACATCTACGTCTCGCACGTGGACGACGCCATCGCCAAGCTGTAAACTCGCCGCGCACGGGAGCGCCGGTCGCGTCCCCGTGCAACGGGCATGCGCCTTCCCCGACCGACGGCGCATGCCCGTTGCATTCGCATCCCGCCCGCCCACCGCACGGCGCGGGCTGTAGAAGCGATTGAAAGGAATCCCTCCATGTTGAAGAAAACCCTCGTCTTCGCCCTGTCGGCGGCGCTTCTCGCGTTCTCGCTCGCCGGCTGCGCCGGAAATTCAAGCGACAGCGCAAAGGCAAGCAATACCGATTCCCAGGAAAAGACCGAGCAGGCGGCCGATGCGACCGAGGGCGCAAGCGCTGCCCCCATCACCGCCGACAAGGTGGCCGACGGCACCTATCCGATCACCGTAGATTCCAGCTCGAACATGTTCAGGATTGTGGACGCCCAGCTCATCGTGGAAAACGGCTCCATGCACTGCGTGATGACGCTTTCCGGCACGGGCTACGGCAAGCTCTTCATGGGCACGGGCGACGAGGCTGCCGCCGCGAGCGAGGCCGACTTCATCCCCTATGTGGAAAACGCGGAAGGCAAGTACACCTACGACGTGCCCGTTGATGCGCTCGACGAGGACACCGCCTGTGCCGCGTGGAGTATTAGAAAAGAGCAGTGGTACGACCGCACGCTTGTGTTCGAATCCGCCGGCGTCGATCTGCGCGCCGACGCACTGAAGTAACGCCATGCGGTCGATTCTTCCCAAGGGGGAAAACAGGAAGCGCCACAGCATCGCGGCGCGCGCGATCACCTGCGTTCTCGTCGCCCTGCTCGCGCTTCCCTTCGCGGGGTGCAGTGCGAGCCCGAACGCGACCGGTGGCACGGCGGGCTCTCAGGAATACACTGTGAGTGTCTCGCTTTCCGGTGGGTCAGGGCGCGCAAGCATCGCCTCACCCACCACAATTGTGAAGGATGGCGACACCTACACCGCGACCATCACCTGGTCGAGTTCGAACTACGACAAGATGACCGTCGACGGCGTGGACTACGCACCCGTAAACGACGGCGGCAACTCCACGTTCGAGATACCCGTCACGCTCGACGAGGACATCGCCGTGTCGGCCGAGACCGTCGCCATGTCGACGCCGCACACCATCGACTACACGATCCACTTCGACTCATCCACCATGAAGGAGAAATCGGGCGACGATGCAAGCGGCGGCTCCCCTGCAGGAACGGCTTCAAGCGCCGCGGCCGACTTCCACAACGCCGATTTGGGCTGCGGCTGGGAGCCGACGGGCGCGCTTCAGCTTGAATACGCCGAGCACTTCACTGTCGACGAGTTCGAAGGCGGTCTGCGGCTTATCTGCGTTTCGAATGGGGAGCGTTTCCTCGTGGTGCCGCAAGATGCGAAGGTACCTGATGGGTTGAGCTCCGACATCGCGGTCATAAGGCGCCCCGCCGACAAGGTGTACCTCGTGTCGTCGGCGACGATGTGCCTGGTCGACGCGCTCGATGCGAACGACAATATCATCATGTCGGGCACGAAGGCCGACGATTGCTCGGTCGCAGGCTTCAAAAGCGCGCTCGAAAGTGGGGCGATCGCCTACGGCGGCAAGTACAGCGCGCCCGACTACGAGCGAATATCGGCCTCGGGCTGCACGCTCGCCATCGAGAACACCATGATCAACCACACGCCCGATGTGAAGGAAAAGCTGCAGAAGCTCGGGCTCGTCGTGCTCACCGAACAGTCGTCGAGCGAGCCCAAAGCACTCGGGCGCGTCGAGTGGATTAAGCTTTTCGGCGTCCTGTTCGACAAGGAAGACGAGGCCACGCACCTGTTCAACGAGCAGAAGGCCCGCGTCGAGCAAACGTCGGGGCTCGCGTCGTCAGGTAAAACCGTGGCGTATTTCTACATTAACTCGAACGGGACCGCCGTCACGCGGCGGGCGGGCGACTACGTGGCGCAGATGATCGAGCTTGCAGGCGGCAGCTACGCGCTCGATGACGCGCAGACGGCGTCGACGTCAGGTTCGTCAGTAACGCTCGAAATGGAGCGCTTCTACGCGACAGCGAAGGATGCCGACATCATCGTCTACAACGGCACCATCGACGAATCGGTTGCCACTTTGAACGACTTCGTAGGCAAAAACGCGCTATTGTCGCAGTTCAAAGCCGTGAAGAACGGCAACGTCTGGGTCACAAGCGCCGACATGTACCAGCAGATGACTTCTACCGCCGACATTATCGACGAGCTGCACGGGGCGTTCACCGGCGATGACACGAGCGACTTCCATTATCTGAGGAAGCTCGGCTAGCACCATGAGAAGCCGACTTTCCATGGCATACGACGAATCGGGGCGCGCCGCGCGGTGTCGCGTCGTGACGGCGCTGCTCGCTGTTGCCCTCATCGTGCTCGTCGGGACCAACCTGTGCATCGGGAGCGTGCTCGTGCCCGCAGACCACATCCCCGGCATCCTTTCGGGCGGCGCGGCCAATTCCATGGAAAGCCAGGTCATCTGGGAGATTCGACTGCCGCGCGTACTTTCAGCCGTGCTTCTCGGCGGGGCACTTTCGCTCTCCGGGTTCCTGCTGCAGACGTTTTTCAACAACCCCATCGCCGACCCGTTCATCTTGGGCGTCTCCTCGGGCGCAAAGTTCGTCGTCGCGCTTACGATGATCGTACTTCTGGGCGCAAACCAGGCCATGTCCTCGCCGGCCATGGTGGCCGCAGCGTTTCTGGGCTCGCTTATCACCATCGGTTTCGTGCTCCTCATTGCACGGCGCATAAGTTCCATGGCCATGCTCATCGTGGCGGGCGTCATGGTGGGATACATCTGCTCGGCGGCGACGAACTTCCTCATCGCCTTCGCCGACGACCAGTCCATCGTGAACCTGCACAACTGGTCTTTGGGTAGCTTCTCGGGTTCGAGCTGGGACGACGTGGCGGTCATCGCGGTCGTGGTGATCACCGTGAGCGCATGCGTATTCGCGATATCGAAGCCCCTTTCCGCCTTCCAGCTGGGAGAAGCCTACGCGAAAAGCGTCGGCGTGAACGTCGCACGCTTCCGCGTGGCGCTCGTCCTTCTAGCGAGCATGCTCTCCGCCTGCGTGACCGCATTCGCTGGTCCGGTGTCGTTCGTAGGCATTGCGGTTCCGCATCTCGTGAAGTCGGCGCTAAAGTCGTCGAAGCCCATCCGCGTGATTCCTGCGTGCTTCTTGGGAGGCGCCATCTTCTGCGCGGGCTGCGATTTGATCGCGCGCACACTGTTCTCTCCCGTCGAACTTTCCATCAGCGCTGTCACCGCCATCTTCGGCGCGCCGGTGGTTATCGCGCTCATGTTGAAGAAGCGGGTGAGGTAGATGGGAGAATTCGCGCCGCGGCCCAAAACGCTCGGAGGGGACATTCCATGCTTAGACAGTCCTGAGCTCGCACGAAAGCGCCAGAAGGCACTTTCGGCTCGTGCGGAACTGCGCGAGGAACGCCTCCTCCGAGCGGAGCCGAACCTCGAAACTCCGGTCGAAACGCAGGCTGACGGAGCGCCGCTTTTCCGCATAAGCGACCTGTCGGCGGGCTACGACAAGAAGGTCGTAGTCGAAGGCGTCGATCTGGAGGTTCGCGCGGGCGATGTCGTGGCGCTCATCGGGCCGAACGGCTCGGGCAAGTCGACCATCTTGAAAACCATCACACGCCATCTGGCACCGCTTGCCGGCGCGGTCGAGCTCGACGGGCGGGAGATTTCCCGATGGAAGACGGCGGAGTTCGCAAAGAACCTTGCCGTTATGCTGACAGATCGCCCCCGGACCGAGCTCCTCACCTGCCGCGATATCGTAGAGGCGGGAAGACATCCCTACACCGGGCGAATGGGCGCACTCTCGCCTAACGACCATAGTCGGGTCGACGAGGCCATGAAAACCGCACATATGGAAGAGCTCGCCGAGTGCGACTTCATGCAGATAAGCGACGGGCAACGCCAGCGCGTCATGCTCGCACGCGCCATCGCACAGGATCCGCGTGTGCTCGTGCTCGACGAGCCCACGTCGTATCTCGATATCCGCTACCAGATCGACCTGCTGCGAATACTTCGCCACCTTGCGAAATCGCGGAATGTGGCTGTCATCATGTCCATCCACGAACTCGAGCTCGCGCAGAAAAGCGCCGACAAGGTGATTTGCGTGAAGGACGGCCGGGTCTTCCGCGCCGGCGCACCCGAGGACATATTCACGCGCGAGACGATTGGCGAGCTCTACGGCCTTCAACATGGCACCTTCAACGAGCGCTTCGGCAGCGTGGAAATTGGACGCCCGCACGGCGATGCGCACACGTTCGTCATCGCCGGCGCAGGTACGGGGTCGGCTGTGTTTCGCCAGCTCATCCGGCAGGGCAAGGCGTTCTACGCGGGCGTTCTGCACGAAGGGGACATCGACTGCGAGCTTGCGCGCGACCTAGCGGCGGAATGCGTGGCCGAGCGCGCCTTCGAGCCGATCGGGGATAGAACCATAGCCCGCGCCAAAGAGCTCCTCGTCCACTGCGCGCGCCTTATCGTGTGTCCCGCCGCCTTCGGCACCATAAACGCCCGCAACGCAGAGCTCGTCGAGTTCGCACGCTCGCACGGTATCGAGGTCATGCGAGCGTGCGAAGGCGCATCGGAGGATTCCCAATTGGGGTGGAAAGGATAAACTGGACTTTCTTTTAAGGATCCTCAGGCTACAGCTCCTACGCCGGCGAGGTCTACAAGGCGCCGGAGAACCTCGTAAACAGGAATTTCCACGCCGACGAGCCCAACCTGCTGTGGCTCACCGACATCACCGAGTTCAGGCTCCCGGGCGGCGAGAAGGTCTACCTGAGCCCGGTCATCGACTGCTTCGGCGGGATGCTCGTCGCCTGATCGATCGGGCTGCACCCCGACAAGCGCCTCACGAACTCGAGCCTGCGCCTAATCCAAGCGAGATTCCAGACTCGACAGGCCATTGAGAGTCAGGTCGTTGGCGACCTCCGAGACGCGCTCGATAGGAACCGAGCCGTCAGACAGCGCCCATGTGCGATAGATTCCGATAATACCCGACAGCAAAAACGCCAGATAGTAGTCGAACATCTCGTCCTTGAGACCTTGGGGCAGCAGATCGCGCTCGGCAATCTCATGCTCGAGCGGCACGCGCAAACGCGTCATAAAATCGTCGAGCGGGATGTTTTCAATCAGCTGGCGATTGAGCACGAGGTTATTGCAAAGTGCCTCGTTGATGGTCTTAAAGAAGGTAGCCGCCGCTCCAAGGGCGCGCTCGTTGGGGTCACTGCCCATAGTGGAAAGCGTCTTTTCGACCGAGTCGACGATCATCTCGACCACATCGGCGGCGATGGCATCGAGCAGGCCGTCGACCGTGCCAAAGTGCACGTAGAAGGTCTTGCGATCGACATTTGCCTCACGCGCGATGGCACTCACGGTAATATCGGCAAGCGGTTTATCCATCAGCAGGCGCTCAAACGCAGAAAGGATGGCATTGCGGCTGCGAACGATGCGGCGGTCGAGGCGCGGTTTGCTGGTGTCCATGGACGTGTCCCTTCGGAATGTGAGCATTCATCAACAGATGAGAGTTAATCTACGTAAGAGGATTATCCCCCATCCGGCACAAAAAAGCCCGGCAACATGAAGAACGCACGACCAACTGTTACGCCTTAGGGAGCTTCTTTTTGTTCAAAGCAGCCGGGGACACACGAATGCCGTCACCTGTCTGGCGCACATAGGCCTTATGCGAGGGTTTGGCGGCCCCAGAAGCCTTCTGAGCATGCTGATTGGGATCCACGGTAACCGCATTCACAGGATGGGGCTTTGCAGGCTTAGAGGACGTCTGAGGCGATCGTCCGAGCTTGCGCATCGCGCGATCCCAGCGTGAGTGGATACTCTCGTTGTGAGCGCTCTTAAGACCCAGCAGGGGCGCGGCCAAAATCGTCGGCGCGATAAACGTAATGAGGCGCCACAGCAGATAACCGGCGGTCGACGCCGACCCAAAGAAATGACCCAGGAACAGCGCGAAGCCACCCTCGGCACCGCCGGTGCCACCGGGCAGGGGAACAGCAGAGCTCAGGAGCTGAACAAAGGCGCTCGCGGCCATGACCGAGAAAAAGTCGACTTCGTGGTGGCCAAAGGCAAGCATCAGGAAATACGGCACGAGGTAGAAAAACGCGAGCTGCAACATGGTGATGACCACCGTGAGCAGCATGGACGAAAAGTGGCCGGCTGAAAGCTTGAACTTCTCGGAGAAAGAGTAGATTTCGCCGTCGACAAACGTACGCCAGCCCTCAATCTTGGTGGCCGAGACGCCCATTCGCTCGAGCCAATTGATGATGCAGTGCGCGACGCGCGTGACGGTCTTGGGCATGAGCGCGACGGCAAAGATGCCAAGCAGAATGCAACAGTGACCGCCAAAGCTAAAGACGCACAGCAGCGTCATGTCGCCATAGCGCTCGGCGAAAAACGGCATTCGGGCAAGCAGCAGAATGGCGCCCCAGGCAACGAGGCCAAACTGATACACGATAAAGCGCGTGAACTGCGTGGCACCGGCCTCGCCGACATTTTGGCCTGCCTTGGTCAGGCGGTAGATCTGGGCGGGCGCAGAGCCCATCATCATGGGCGTCAGGTTGCCAAAGAAGATACCGCTCGCCTCGACCGAGATCAGGTCGCGAATGCCGACGGGCGAATTGGGATCGAGCCAGACGGCGATCGCATAGGCGACGATGCCAAAGAACAGGTACAGGAACATGCAAAAGCATGCAGCAACGAGCCACGGCGCCTGAACGCTCGACATGGCAGCCCAGAACTGTCCCATCTGACCGGTCACAATCAGATAAACGATATAGCCAACCAGCACGACGCCGATAAAAATGGCACCGCGGCGTGCACCCTTGTTGTCATCGCCGCCCGAGGCCTCAACCTCGACCTGGGGCTTAGATGTATGCTGAGAGGACTCCGTCATGAGGCTCCTTCTGACCGTCCAAATATCTTGCATATTGTACCCGCAAGGGCCACAAGCAGAACGTAAAGCTATGGGCCAAATGGGAATTGCAGATGGTTTGCTCGGAAATAAAAAACCCGGGCTTCCGTGGGAAGTCCGGGTCTCAGATTCATGGTAGCCCGTACCAGATTCGAACTGGTGATCTCCGCCTTGAGAGGGCGGCGTCCTAAACCGCTAGACGAACGGGCCATAAGCCTCAGCAGAAAAGAAGTGGTAGCCCGTACCAGATTCGAACTGGTGATCTCCGCCTTGAGAGGGCGGCGTCCTAAACCGCTAGACGAACGGGCCACATGACATCTGCACTGCCGTGCTGCGAGGAAATATATTACGGGACAAAAAACATCAGCGCAAGAAGAAATTCCAAATTGCCGAAAAAATTGTCGGCAGGTTATGGAACGCGCAGGTCAACTGGTTAGCTAGTTCAAGTTGAGATGAGCCAGGAGGGCTTCGCGGTTGTTGGGGATGTTGTCCTCGATCACGGCGTCGAGGGCAGCGTTGAGAAGCTGCCCCAGCTCCGGCCCCGGCTTGACGCCGGCGCGGATCAGATCGCCACCATTGATGGCAAGCATCTTGAGTGTATAGGGCTCCCCCGCCTGCAGCAGATCGTGGGCGAGCGTACGCATCTCCTCGATCGTCTCGACGTAATAGAAGCACGAGGGCGCCTTGCCGAGCGTGTCGGCACGCTTAAGGTCCATGAGCTCGTCCATCAGACGCGGCGTATCGACACCCTCGCCCGAAAGCGCGCGCATCATATTGAGCAGGCAGGAGCGCTCGGGGCGCAGCGGCTTGTCATGGTATTTGATCAGCAGGCACACATCGCGCACCAAATCGTGCGAGAGCGCCAGGCGATCCATGATGACACGCGCCTTCTTGGCGCCGAGCTCGGGATGACCGTAGAAGTGGCCGCTGCCGTCGTGATCGACCGTAAAGCACTCGGGTTTGGAAACGTCGTGCAAAAACGCAGCCCACATAAGGCTCGACGAGGGCGCGACGCCGTCGCACAGCGCCAGCTCCCCTGCCACCGTCAGCACGCGGGCGATATGCTCGTAGACGTTAAACGCATGATAGACGCTGCGTTGATCAAACCCGCGAGCGGACGCGAGCTCGGGCACGGCGGCGCAAACAAGCTCGGGGTAGTGCAGCATCGCGTCTCCCCCATGGCCGGTCGAAAGGATACCCTCGAGCTCAATGCCCACGCGCTCGCGCGCCACAGCATCGAGCAGCGGCGCGCACTCGGCAAGCGCCTGTTTAGTCTTAGGCTCGATCATAAAATCCAGACGGCAGGCAAAACGCACCGCGCGCAACATGCGCAGGGCATCCTCGTTAAAACGACGCTTGGGATCTCCAACGGCGCGGATGAGCTTGCGGTCTAGGTCGCCCTGACCATCGTAGCGGTCGACAAGACCACGCTCGGGATGCCAGGCCATAGCGTTAACGGTAAAGTCACGACGCGCCAGATCGTCCTCAAGCGACGCCGCACGCTCCACACTCTGGGGATGGCGGCCGTCGGTGTAAAAGCCGTCTAGGCGGTAGGTGGTGACCTCAATGCGCTCATCATCGCAAATAGCCGTGATGCCGCCAAATTTTATGCCCGACTCAACCACGGCAATATCAGCCGCTTCGAGCGCCTCTTTGGACTCCTGCCACAGGCCGCTGCAGCACATGTCAACATCGTGGCTGGGGCGTCCCATCAGGGCATCACGTACCCAACCGCCCACGTACCAAGCCTCAAGACCTGCTGCCTCAAGCGCACGCAGGACACGGATAGAGGCATCGGTCGGCTGCGTACCGTTGAGCGAAACATTGCACATGCCTATGGCCTCCTGCGACTATCAAATTGGCTATCGATTGCGTCTGCAAGAAGTCTAGCAAGAAACAGCCTCCACTGCACACGCAAGTCCGATAAACAAAAACGCATCCGTCCTGGTCTAAGACGGATGCGAAATAATTGAACTATTCAGGCAAGGTGCCGGAACTAGCAAACCTGACGGATTGCAATACCCTTCTGATACTCATCGACCTTGGCAAAATCGCCCAGACCCGGGCACTCGACCACGTTGGCGCCGGTGGCCATCGAGAGGCGCAGGGCATCCTCGACGCGCTCGGGGGCGTCGTGCCACACGGACAGGAAGGCGGCCAGCGAGGAGTCGCCCGCGCAGACGGTCGACAGCAGCTTGACGTCGAAGGTGCGGTTGGCAAACCAGATGTGCTCGCCGTTGGAGAAGTACGCGCCGTCGCCGCCGAGCGTCAGCAGTACATTCTTAGCGCCCTTGGCGTGCAGCTCGGCCATGGCGCCCTTGACGGACTCGTCGTCGCCACCGCTCACCTTAATGCCAAAGATGTCGAGCAGCTCGTCGTCGTTAGGCTTAATGAGCAACGGCTCCATAGCAATGAGGTCGGCCAGCTGATGGCTCGAGATATCGAGCACGAACTCGGCGCCCTTCGCCTTCACGCGACGCAGGACCTCTGCCAGGAAGCTCTCGGAGGTGTTGGGGGGCAGCGAGCCGCTGATAACCAGGCAGGTCATGTCATCGAGCGAATCGATAAGCTCAAACATCTCCTGCTCGTTGGCTTCGTTGATGGCGGCACCGGCGTTGACCATGTTGTACTCGATGTCGGGACCGGCGTTGAGGAACACGTTAACACGCGTGATGCCGTCAGTCCACACGGGCTTGACGGGCACGCCCAGGGCCTCGGCGCCCTTAACGATATACTCACCCGAGAAGCCGGCGAAGAAGCCCAGGATCGTGGTGTCGACGCCGTAGTGGTCGAGCGTAAACGAAACGTTGAGACCCTTGCCGTTGGGGGTGTAGACAGCGTTACGGGTGCGGGTAACGGTGTTGGCGGACAAGCCATCGCAGGAGATGTTGTAGTCAATAGCGGGATTTGCAGTAAGCGTGTAAATCATGAATGTTCCTTTCACGAAGCAACGTGTTAATGAAAGTATATTCCACGCTTCGGCAAAAGGCTACAACAACTCGGTGAACGGTGTGGAACGCGAGAAGCGCGGCTCCGAGATTCGAGTGGGACAAAAAACGGCGCCCCGGTCGAAACCGGGACGCCGTATGCGCACGAGTTTGTCGTGTTTCGCTTACTTGCGATCGAGCTTGCGAACGGCAACGCGCTTGCTGTACTCGTCGACGTGACCAAAGTCGCCGATGCCGACGGACTCAGCAACGTTGGCGCCGGTGGCCATAGCGAGCTTCATGGCCTCCTCGACGTTGTCGCGATCCCTGTACCACTTGTGCAGGAACGCAGCGAGGGTGCAGTCGCCGGCGCAGACGGAAGAGACAAGCTTGATGTTGAACTCACGCTTGGCATACCAGATGTCCTCGCCGTTGGAGAAGTAAGCGTCACCGCGGCTACCACGGGTGAGCAGCACGTTCTGGACGCCGGCCTCGTGAGCCAGCTTCATGGCAACGCGGACCTCGTCGTCGGTGTCGACCGGCACGCCGAAGATAGCCTTCATCTCGTGATGGTTCGGCTTAATGAGCAGCGGCTTCTTGTGAGCGAGCTCCTTGAGCTTGTCGGAGGACAGGTCCAGGACGACGTCGGCGCCACGGGCCTGAGCGTGCTCCATGACCTGAGCCAGGAAGTCGGGCGTAGCTTTGGGAGGCACGGAGCCGGAGACGATCAGGCACTCAAGGTCGCCCGCGGTGTCCAGGATGTTGTAGAGCTCCTCCTGATGCTGCGGCGTGATCGGAGCACCGGGGTTCAGGATGCCGTACTCGTGCTGGCCATCGTTGACGTAGGTGTTGATGCGCGTGATACCGTCGGTCCAGACCGGGCGGCAGAGGCAACCCAGGTTCATGACCTCCTCGACGATGAACTTGCCCGTGAAGCCAGCGAAGAAGCCGAGCGCGACAGTGTCGACACCCATCTTCTTAAAGGCGAAGGACACGTCGAGGCCCTTGCCGTTAGCCGTGTAGCTGGCCGAGCCGGTGCGGACGTTCTCGTCGGGCTCGAGCGGAGAGCTCGAAACCGTCATGTCGACAGCCGGGTTAGCGGTTAGCGTGTAGAACATTTACAGTACCCCCTGTATATGTGAGGGCCGCGTGGCCGGCCCATTCCAACCACGCGGTTACCTCTGATACCAAATTAGCGAGCTGCGGACTCGAGCAGCGCCTTGACCTCGGCGGCGGTGTTGCAGGCGAGCGCCTTCTCGGCGAGCTCGTCGCACTCGGCCTTGGTCCACTGGCTGATGGTCTTGCGAGCGCGCAGTATGGACGGAGCGCTCATCGAGAACTCCTCCAGGCCCCAGCTGATCAGCAGCGGCTCGAGCAGCGGATCGGCAGCGGCCTCGCCGCACATACCGACCATGATGCCGGCCTTAACGCCGCTCTCGATGATGTTCTTGAGCGAGCGGAGCACGGCGGGATAGTACACCTGGTACAGGTTGGAGATGGTGTCGTTACCACGGTCGGCACACATGGTGTAGCCGATCAGGTCGTTGGTGCCAATGGAGAAGAAGTCGGCGACCTCGGCCAGACGGTCTGCGAGCAGCGAAGCGGCGGGCGTCTCGACCATAATGCCGACCTCGATGTTCTCGTTGAACTTGCGACCCTCTTCGGTCAGCTCGGCCTTGCACTGCTCAACGAGCTCCTTGACAGCCAAGACCTCCTCGACGCAGGTGACGAGCGGGATCATGATCTTGACGTCACCGAAGGCGCTGGCGCGCAGTAGAGCGCGGAGCTGGACCTTGTACTGGTCGGGATTGGCCAGGCAGTAACGCACGGCGCGGAAGCCCATAAAGGGGTTATCTTCCTTGACCATGTGCAGATACGGAATCTCCTTGTCGCCGCCCACATCGAGCGTGCGGATGATGACCGGAGCACCCTTGAGCGCGCTGGCGACCTTACGATAGGCGTTGAACTGCTCCTCCTCGGAAGGAAGCTCAGCAGAGTCCATGAACAGGAACTCGGAGCGGAACAGACCGATAGCCTCGGCGTCGTGATCGAGCGCGTTGGGCACGTCATCGGGGTTACCGATGTTGCAGGCGATGATCTTCTTGATGCCATCGGCAGTCACGGACGGCTTGCCACGGAAGGCCTCGAGGGCTGCCTTCTCGGCAGCGAAGGCCTCGGCCTTGGCGGTGTAGGCAGCGAGCGTCTCCTCGTCGGGATCGGCCTCGACGATACCCTTGCCACCGTCGACGACAACGGTCATACCGTTGCGCAACGCGGTGCAGCTGTTGGAAACCGAAAGGACAGCCGGGATCTCGAGGGCGCGCGCAATGATCGCGGAGTGCGACGTGCGGCCACCGGTCTCGGTGACGATACCGGCAACGTGGGCCTTATCGATCGTGGCGGTCATGGACGGCGTGAGGTCGTGCACGACAACGACGGTATTCTCGGGCAGGACGGAGAGGTCAACGACCTCCTTGCCCAGCAGCTCGGCCAGAATACCGGTGCGGATGTCGGCGATGTCGGCCGCGCGCAGACGGAACATCTCGTCGTCCATGGACAGGAACATGTTCTCGAACATGGTCGAGGTGTCCATGAGCGCCTGCTCGGCGCAGGTGCCGCCGTCAATGGCGGCGTTGATGGCGTCGGTCATGCCCGGGTCCTGAGCCAGGACAATGTGTCCGCTCATGATCTCGGCCTCGGCCTCGCCCACCGTCTCCTTCATGTGGTCGGCCTGAGCCTGGGTCTTCTCGCAGAAGACCGAAAGAGCGGACTGATAGCGCTCCTTCTCTGCTGCCGAATCAGCAACCTCGTGCGGCTCAAACGTCAAGTCGGGATCGACGGCGACCATGACGGTGCCGATACCGATGCCCTCGGAAGCGTTGACTCCCTGATACATTCCCATTCCTCTCTCCGTGTCATGTGATAAAGCGTTTTGCCATATCCATGACAAAAGAGCGCAGCTACCTTACAACAGGTCACTGCGCCCCCAAATATGAACTTAGTTGTTCAACATGCGACCCGTTTGAGTTCTACTCGCCAAGACCGCTCTTGATGAGCTCGATGGCAGCAGCCAGAGCCTCGGCCTCGTCGGCGCCGTCGCACTTGACCTCGACCTCGGTACCGCAGGGGATACCAGCAGCCATGAGGGCCATCGGGGACTTGCCGTTGACCTCCTTCTCGGGGGTGACGACCGTCACGTCACAGGCGTACTTGCCCATGGTGGAGGCGAACAGACCAGCCGGACGCATGTGCAGACCCTGAGGATTAACGAGGGTAGCCTTCTCAGAAACCATAGTTGACTCCTTTTTTGTGTTTAACCCCTGTCATGCATGTGGCAGGAGTCAGATTCACGACGTTGTTTATATTAACTCACATCAAACGGTTTTTCATTGTGTTTCGCACGAATTGTTGGACAGATGTCGTTCGCTGTCCGCTCGCCTGCCGGGCGGGGCTGCGGGAACATGCTTCCGCCCAAGAAATATCATGCAAAAGGAATTCTGGCTGAATTATTGTTCGCGTGGGTGATTCAGTCGATGAGGGCTATTTATGCCCTGTTGGGGACTAAGGAGTGTCCCGGGGTGCCGGCAGGAAAGGAACGTCCCTGAGTGCCGGGTGGTATGAAAAAAGGCGAGGACCCGTAGGGAGTCCTCACCTTTGTTACAGGGGGCGATGTTATTCGCGTACTGCGGAATTAGACTAGGCGGGCGTTGATCGTCTTGGCGATCTCGGCGGCGTCGATGGAACCCTTGACGGTGGCACGGAAATCCTCGTCCATGAGCGCCTCGGCGACCTTGGACAGGATCTTGAGGTGCGTAGTGCCGGCCTGTGCACCCGGGATGAGCAGGGCGATAGCCACGTTGACGGGAGCGCCGTCCATGGTGTCCCAACCGGTCACGCCGGATTCGTCCTTGACGACGATGACGGCAGCCTCGGTAATGGCGTCGGACTTGGCATGCGGAATGGCGAAGCCCTCCATCATGCCCGTGGTGCCCTCGGCCTCGCGGGCCAGGAAGGCGTTCATCACGGCGTCGGCGTCGCTGGCGATACCGGCCTTAACAGCCTGGTTGGAAACGAAGCTCAGAGCCTCGTCACGAGAAGCGAAGTCCTCGACGACAAAGACATTCTCAACCTTCACGAAGTCGGCAGCCTCGGCCTTAGGGGCCTCAACGGCAGCGGCCTTGGAAGCCTCAACCGGCTTGGCTACAGGAGCGGCCTTCTGATTCTTCTCGAAGTCGTACTTCTTGAAGGCCACGAACAGGATGCCACCGACCACAGCGCCGATGAGGATCGCGAGGACCCACAGCGGACCGTTCTCGACAACAGGCAGGACCAGGAAGCCACCGTGGGGCGCCGGATCGTGGACGTTGAACATAATGGTCAGGATCGAGGCGATGGAGGAACCGAGCATCATGATGGGCATGACCGGCCAGATGTTCTTGGTCATGAACGGAATGGCGCCCTCGGTGATGTGGGTGCAACCAAGAATGAGGTTGACGATACCGGCGTCGTGATCCTCCTGGCTGAAGTACTTCTTGCCGACAACGACAGCGAAGGTAGTGATCAGCGGCGGAACGATGCAGGCGGCAGAGACGGCAGCCATGAAGTTGGTGCCGAAGTTGTAGGTATCGGTGCCAACGCCGGCAGCCAGTGCCTCGGTGAGCATAGCAGTACCGGTGACGTAAGCAGCCTTGTTGACCGGGCCACCCATGTCAAAGGCACACATGCAGCCGATGGCAAGACCCAGGACAACGGCGCCAGAGGCGGACAGGCCCTTGAGGAAGTCCATCATGGCAGTGTTGATGGCAGCCATGGGGCCGGAGATGCCGAGCATGACCAGACCAACGATAGCCGTCGAGAACAGCGGGTAAAGGAAGATAGCCTTGAGGCCGTCCAGGTTCTTGGGCAGACCGGCAAAGACCTTCTCGAGCAGCAGGATGACATAACCGGCGAGGAAGCCGCCGACGATGCCGCCCAGGAAGCCGAAGCCCACGCCGGCGCCACCGGCGTCGATCATGCCGGTCTCGGCGTTAACAGGCAGGCCCTGGATGGCGATCATACCGGCAACAAAGCCGGGAACGAGCGCCGGGCGCTTGCCGATGGATTCGGCGATGTAGGCGGAAAGCACCGGAACCATGAGGTTCATAGCGATACCGCCGATGATCTTGAGCATCGCAGCAAAGCTGTTGTAGTCAGACGCCGTCGAATCGAAGGACGTAATGCCCCACAGGAACGAAACGGCGGTCAGAACACCACCAGCAACGACGAAGACCAGCATGTGGCTGACGCCGTTCATGAGGTGCTTATAGATGACGTGGCCGATGGACTCCTTCTCCTCGACTTCGTCCTCGACATCGGCAGCGGCTGCAACCGTGCTGTCGCCCTTAGCGGCGAGTGCGCGGTCAATCAGCTTACCGGCGGCCTCAACGGACAGGGCCTTGGAAACACCAACGGAAACCATGGGCTTACCGGCGAAACGCTCAGCCTGGACATCCTTATCGGCTGCGACGACGACGGCCTTGGCACCGGTGATCTCGCTCTTGGTGAGCTCGTTCTCGACACCGACCTGGCCATGGGTCTCGACCTTAATGGTCAGACCGCGCTCGGCAGCTGCCTTCTCCAGCGCCTCCTTAGCCATGAAGGTGTGCGCAATGCCGGTCGGGCAACCGGTGGCGGCGATGATGTCAAACTTAGCCATGTGTCCCTCCTTTTAAAGTTTTGCGCCCGCAGGCGCTCCCCTACACGCGCGTCCTTGCGCGCTTTTCCACAACTGAAAGATACCAACCTACCGTCCGCGTGAGAAGAGACAAGGCGCAATTCTCCGGTGAAAGGTTCTTTCATAACCGTAAACGGTAGGTGAAAGTTTACCATCAACACTTGAAACGGCAAGGTGTATCTTGTTATTGAAAATCCCCCTATACTATGACATTACAAAACGATTCCGATTTTCATGCCAACCAGGAGCCATCCATGACCGATAGTAGCAAGAGCGCACTTTCCCTCATTAGTACCCATCAGGGATACAGCGAGTCCGAGCAGCGCATTGTCGACTATATATTGGAGCACCAGTCCGAGGCGCCACGCCTCACGGCGGCTCAGCTCTCACGCGCCGCCGCCACGTCCGAGGCGACCGTTTCGCGCTTCTGCCGCAAACTTGGCTTTGGTAGCTTCCGCAGCTTTCAGTTTTCGTTGGCAAGGGATTTGGAAAGCCAGCGCAACGAGGGCCTGACTGACGAGGTCTCACTCGACAATATGGAGCAGAGCCTCAAGAACATCCTAGCTGCCAAGGTGAGCGAGCTTAATGCGACCATCGACGGGATCGACCATGATACGCTGGCGGCTGTTGTACATGACCTTAAGCATGCAGGGGTTATTGAGTTTGCGGCTGTGGGCAACACGAACGCGGTCGCGCTCGATGCGACGTTTAAATTTTCGCAGCTGGGCCTGCGCTGCATGGCGAGCACCATAAGCGAGACCTCGATTGGTTTTGCGCTCACGTTACGTCCGGGTGACGTTATCGTACTGATTTCGAACTCGGGCAAGTCGCGCCGTTTGAATCGCATGGCAAAAGCGGCTCGCGACTGCGGCGCAACCGTAGTCGTCATCAGCAGCGACAGCAAATCCCCGCTCGCGCGCCTGGCAGACTACACTTTTAATACCGTCAACCACGAAGCGCTGTTGACGACGGGCGACTTTGCGTTCTCTAAGATAAGCGCCACAATGATCATAGAGGTCATCTACAACTTCCTGCTGCCCGAAATCGAGGACGCCCGAGAGCACATCAGCTACTACGAGGAGCTCATCCAGCCGGATAAGGTCGTTGAGTAAAACGCGTAGTGGGACAAAAATTTCAGTCTATTTTGTCCCACCAACACCGCTGATACGACCTAGCCTCGAACTTCTTCCAGCATCTGCCTGGCGTGCGCCAGGCTTGCCTCGGACTGATCGCCGCTGAGCATGCGGGCGATCTCGGCGGTACGCGCTTCGCCAGTTACCTCGTCCAAATGCGTCTGGGGAACATCGCCCGGTTCCTTGCTGACGACATAATGCTTGTCAGCCATGACGGCGACTTGCGCCAAGTGGGTTACGACAATCACCTGATGCGTAGCGGCGAGATCTGCCAGCACGCCCGCGAGTGCACGCGCCGTGGAGCCACCGACACCAGCATCGACCTCGTCAAACACCAGTGTATCAACACCGTCCGCGTTACCGAGGACAACCTTGCTTGCCAGCATAACGCGGCTGAGCTCGCCGCCCGACGCAATGCGGCGCAGGGGTCGCGGCGTCAAGCCGGCACCGCTGCGATACAAAAGCTCGTAGCTCGAAGGACCCGCCGGCGTCCACTCGGCGCGCGGAAGATCACGCGACTCCCAAACGAGCTCGGCGCCGCCCATCTCCAAGCGTGCCATCTGACGACCAACCTCGTGGCAGAAGCGCGGGGCAGCCGTATTGCGAGCGCGCTTAAGCGCCTTGGCAGCGGCAAACAACTCGCGCTCGGCAGCACCAAGTGATTCACGCGCCTTTTTGATCTGTTCATCGCCATCATCGACCAAGGACAGCAGCTCTTGCGAGCGATCGCGCATGGCAAAAACATCGTCCATGGTGGGACCCCACTGACGCAACAGGCCCTTGAGGTCGGAATACCGCTCACGCATGCGAGCGAGCTCGCGCGGGTCGAAGGCGACGCCATCGCGATAGGCACGAAGCTCGTTCGCGCTATCCTCAAGGGAGATACAGGCATCCGAAAGCGCATCGGCAATGTCGCCCAGTTTGCGATCGACGGTAGCCATACGGGAAAGCTCTGCCACGGCGCTGTTCACGGCATCGAGCGCTCCCCCTTCGGCGGCAAGTGATGCATGGGCATCGTTAGCAGTGGCGACCAGTACCTCGGCATGTTCGGAGCGCGGCAGCAGTTCCTCGAGTTCCTCATACTCGCCCGGCTTGGGGTCGACCTCGCCGATGCGCTCGAGGGCAAAGCGCGCCTCCTCGACACGGCTCCCCTGCGCGCGTGAGGCTTCCTCCACACGGCGAAGCTCCTTGGCGGCGTCACGCGAAGCCTTGAAGCAGGCGCGATACTTCTCGAGCGCCTCATGCGCTGCGCGTCCAGCCCAGGCATCGACCATGGCAACATGATGCGCCGGATCGAGCAAGCGCTGGTGCTCGTGCTGACCGCAAAGATCCATCATGACGCCGACGCGCTCCGAAAGCTCACGCACGCTGGCGATGCGGCCGTCAATTTTTACGCGACTGCGGCCTTCGGCAGAAAGGCTGCGCTGCACGGTGAAACCCTCCGAGTCGTGCGGGCCATCGAACAAGCGCGCCTCGACGCTGGCAAGCTCCTCTCCCTCGCGCACCGTCGACGAATCTGCACGCTCGCCCAATATGAGCTTGAGCGCCGAAAGCAGCGCGGTCTTACCGGCACCGGTCTCGCCGGTCAGGACAGTCAGGCCAGCACTCGGAACCAGCGTCGCCTCACGAATGAGTGCAATGTTAGAAACCTGCAGCTCATCGATCATGACGCACTCCGTAGAACACGCGGCTCACCGAGTTATAGAAGCTCTCGGGGCCGTAATCCAGCAGCAACACATCGCCGGGACCGCGACGCACCGCCACGCTCTCGACCGTGCCATCGCAGGTAATAAACTGTCCGTCGATGGCAATCGCCGGCACGCTCGGACGATCATCGGACATAAAGATCTCGACGACATCACTCGGCGAGGTCAAAAAAGCGCGAGCCTGAATGGTATGCGGAGCGATGGGCACACAGACCATACCCGTGTAATCGGGGCTGACGATGGGGCCGCCGGCGGAAAGCGCATAGCCGGTAGAGCCAGTCGCCGTCGACACGACGACACCGTCACCGCGCAGGCGATCGATATGATGGCCGGAAACCGTGATGTCAAATTCGACCATATCGGAAAGAGGTCCGCGCGTAAGTGCCATATCGTTGAGGGCAAACGTGCGCACGACATCCTTCGTGCCATCTTCGCGCACCGAAACGATATCGGCGGCGATGGTGGCGCGGCGGCTCACGTGGAGCTCGCCGGACAGGGCATCGCTCACAACCTGCAAAATGTCGCGCTCCTCGGGGCTCGCGGCCGTTAAAAAGCCCAGGTGACCATAGGAAAGACCAAGGATAGGAATCTCGCGATGGTTGAGGATGCGGGCAGCGCGCAGCAACGTACCGTCGCCGCCGAGCGTAATGACCAGATCTGAGCCATCAATATCAGGCGCGCTTTGAATCTTCGATCGCTGGTCGGCAGCCCATGCGACCTCGTAGCCCTGGCGCGAAAGCCAAAGCTCGAGCATCAGGCCGCTCTCGACCGCCTCTTGCTTGTAGTAATTGGGAACCAGAAAGACCTTCATAGCGTTGCAGCTTTCTCGCTCAAAGCCGATACCTGGGATTGCAGCTCATCGTCGGTGCGTTCACCAGGGGCAAACCTTGTGCCGTACAGGAAAAATTCAACGTTGCCCTTAGCGCCATGGATGGGCGACACGCACACGTCAAGCGGGAACAGGCCCTTGGCGGCAAAAAGCTCAATCGCCGCCACGAGCGTATCGCGGCGGACGGCGGGGTCGGTCACGATACCGCGCTCGCCCACCAGCGCAGCCGGCGCCTCAAACTGGGGCTTTACGAGCGTGCAGAACGAACCCGAAGGCTTCAGGCACGCCAGCACGGCGTCGATGATATTCGCGATGCCGGTAAACGAGACATCACATACAGCCAGGTCGATGGCACCGGCATAGCCAAGCTCAGGCAGCTGCGTCACGTTTGTGCGCTCATGCAGCGTCACGCGATCATCCTGACGCAACGACCAATCGAACTGTGCGCGACCCACGTCCACCGAGATAACGGTCGCAGCTCCGCGCTTGAGCAGGCAATCGGTAAAGCCGCCGGTAGAGCAGCCCACATCCAGACAGCTAAGGCCCGTCGGATTGATGCCAAACGCATCAAGCGCGCCTTCGAGCTTAAGACCGCCGCGGCCAACATAGGGAATGCGCCCCTTCACGTGCAGCGGCAGACCCGGGGTCACCTTAAGCCCCGGCGAAGTCAAGCGCTCGCCGCCGCTCGAGACCAAGCCGGCCATAAGAGTGCGAAGGGCATCCGCGCGATCGGCGCAGATGCCCTGTGAAATCAGTTCGTCATCAAGACGCACGCGTTTCATGAATGCCATCAACCATTCGTATCCGGAGATGCGGCCTAGCTATCCTGGGATTCGTTTGCCGCATCCTCATCGTATTCCTGCTCGAGCTTATCGGCCTCACGCGGCGTCAGCTCAAACTTGTCGACCATATCGACCGCGCGGGAGCCCAGCTCAATCGCTTCGTCAAACAGATCGAGTGAACGCTCCAAGGACGTATCCTTGGAGCGAACGGTAGCGATGATCTGGTCCAGACGGTCCGAAATCTCGTCAAAGTTGCGGACAGAACCCTCTGGCATGGCTACTCCTCGACGGAGTCGGCCTCGACGGCCTCAGCAGCGTCCACATCCTCGGCAAGTACACCGGCGGTAGCCTGAGCGGCAGCGACCTTGGCGGCAGCCTCAGCAGCCTGGACCTCCTCGCGAGCGCGATCCTCGGCCAGCAGTTCCTGGTACAGGTCCTCGCCCGGCAACTCCTCGCTGCGCGCGATCTTGCCCAGCACGCCGTTGACGAACGACGCGGACTGGTCGGTGCCATAGGCCTTGGCAAGTTCGACGGCCTCGTTGATCACGATAGCGTCCGAGACCTCTTCGTCGGTGAGGAAGCGCATCTCGTAGACGGCGATACGCAGCAGATTGCGGTCGGCGCCGGGCATGCGCATAAGATCCCAGTTCTTGGCAACGGAGCGCAGAGCGCAGTCGATGCGATCGATATGCTCGTAGGCACCGCGGCACAACTCCAGTGCATAGGGGTCGAGGGGACCCTTCGAGATCAGGAAATCGCCCTCGAGGACGCGCTCGAGCGGGCTGTCCGTGGCCTCGGCCTGGAACAGCAGCTGCAGCGCCTGACTGCGGGCAAGCGTGCGCCCGCGATAAACCTTAAGGCTCAAAGGTTACTCCTTGGGGAAAACGAGGCCGTCGATACAAACGTCAACGCGCTCGACCTCGACACCCACCTGGGCATCGATGGCGGCGACTACAGCGGCGCGAACGGCCTCGGCGAGTTTCTTGAACGGATAGCCAAAGAACACCACAACGCGCACGGTGAGTGCGAGCTTGTCGCCGACGACCTCGGCCTCGACCGCCGGCTCGGAAGCCGGGGCCTTGGACGAGAGCATCATGGAGACAAGGTTGGTGGCAAGGTCCTTGACGCCAACGGAGGCGATGCCCTCGACATCGGACACGGCGCGCGAGACGATGGCGGTCAGAACATCGGGCGAAATGCCGATGCCGTCAATCTTGATTTCCTGGGGCATGAGTCCTCCTAGAAGAGTTGGTTGCTAGACGCGGGAGACGAACTTGCCGTCGCGGGTGTCAACCTTGATGACCTCGCCCTCGTTGAGGTACATGGGGACCTGGATGACAGCGCCGGTGTCGATCGTGGCCGGCTTGGTGGAACCCTGGACGGTGTCGCCCTTAAAGCCCGGGTCGGTCTGGACGATGGTGGTCTCGATGAACATCGGCGGAGTCACGCCCATGAGCTCATCGTCGGCGAAGAGCAGCTGGCAGATGTCGTTCTCGCGCAGCCACTTGGAGTTCTCGCCCACCATGTCCTCGGGAACGGGAACCTGCTCATAGGATTCGTTGTCCATGAAGATGTAGTCGGTGCCATCGTTGTAGAGGTACTGGAACTCACGGGTGGTGAGCATGACGCTCTCGAACTTGGTGCCGGCGTTGCAGGTGTTCTCGACGACGCGGCCGCTCTTGATGTCGCGGGTCTTGTAGCGCACAAACGCGCCGCCCTTGCCCGGCTTGACATGCTGGAACTCGACGATGGTGTAGACCTTGTCCTTAATGCGGAGACCGAGGCCGTTCTTGAAGTCGGCGGTAGAAATGGTAGGCATAGCGACCTTTCTTGTTATGGGCAGAACGCACAAGCGTCCAAATTACATACGAGCGAAATTATACACTTGCAGACGGCGCCTGCAGCGAGCGCATAAAAAGAGAACGCGGGGCGTCCGAATTGCTCCGGAGGCCCCGCCCCAAACTATCTACCGAAGTAGACTAGCAATCGATGACGTGAAGGTCATGCGGCGTCTTGGTGAAGGGCTCGTAGCCGTTCTCGGTGACCACGCCGTAGTCCTCCAGGCGCACACCGCCCACGCCGGGCAGGTAGACGCCGGGCTCCATGGTGATAACCGAGCCGACCTCGATGATATTCTTGCTGCGGTTGAAGTTGGGCAGCTCGTGGATGTCAATGCCCACGCCGTGGCCCAGACCATGGTTGTAGTAATCGCCATAGCCGGCATCGCCAATGATCTTCTTGGAAAGCTTGAAAATGTCGTTGCCCTCGACGCCCGGATGGATGGCGGCGACGCACTCCTCGTGCGCACGGCGCACGAGCGCGTACAAGTCGAGCTGCTCCTGCGTGGGCTCGCCCATCACGACGGTACGCGTCATATCGGAGCGATAGTCGCAGTAGCCCGCGCCGTAATCCATGAGAACGAAGTCGCCCTTCTCGATCACGCGGTCGCTCGGGACGGCATGCGGGTTGGCGGTATTGGGGCCGCTCGCCACGATGGAGCCGAAGGCCAAGCTGTCGGCGCCGTTGGCGAACATAAAGTTCTCGAGCTCGTTGCGAACCTGCTTCTCGGTCATGCCGGGTTTAATAAATCCGAGCATGTGCTGGAAGGCGGCGTCGGTAATCGACTGCGCATGGCGCATGAGCTCGATCTCCTCGGCGTCCTTGATGGCGCGCATCTTGCGAATGTCATCATGCATCAGCGGCAGCATGCAGGCGACGGAACGATCCTCAAGGCCACGCTGAATACCCTGGTAGAAGTTAATCTGCATGTCGTCCTCGACAGCGCAGACGCGGCACTTGTTGGCCGCGATCTTGCCGGCGACCCAACCGGGGATGGTGCCTTCGTCCATGTCGTAGACCCAGGGGCTGCCGGCAGGCGTGTTCTCCTCAAAGCTGTTGAGGTAGCGCGAGTCGGTATGGAACAGGCACTGGTCAGCCGTAATAAACGCAGCGTGCGGGAACTCGAAGGTGTAATCGAAGACGCCCTTCACGCCCGTGAGCCAACGAAGGTTGGCCTCGTCGCGCACCACGATAGCGTCGTAGCCACGCTCAACCATCAGGGCACGGACACGCTCGATACGACCGGCAGGACCGGCAGCAAACTCTGACATGCAGATTCCTTTCTTGTTGTCTCTATAAAGACGGAACGGGTCTCAACCGAACGACGGAATCGCGCGCGATTCGCAACCGATTGGAAACCCGCCCCTCAACATGATACGAAAGACGATGTATGTCAATAAATCCTAGAGAAGTTCTTTGCGAGAAGCCAAGTAGGCGTGAGCATGGCGGTCGAGGACCTCGTCCTCAACGCTCGTTAGACGAATGGCGCCGAGTGCCGCGGGCAGCGGCAACATACTACGGTTCGAGCGGTCAAACTGCTGCCTGCGGAACTCCTCGATATATGAGGCAGGCTCCAGATCGAAGGCAAGCTCCTCGATACCAAAGTCCTCCAGGCAGTCATCGACCTCAAAGACGTAATCGATATCAAAGTCGCAGGCATCATGTGCTAAGCGCGCCTCAAAGCGCATGCCCTCAGACAGCAGCTGGTAGGCAGGAACCTGCGCCGCGGCTTTACCCAGGCAGGCGCGCAGGGTACGCTCCCCCATCTTGCCAAAATCGAGCGCATGGCGGGCGCTCGGGTTCGTGGCCATCAGTACGTCCTTACGGGCAGTCTGAGACCACTGAACGGCATTGACGAGCGCGACCTCCTCGCCCGCGAGAATCTCGGGGACGGTCTCAGTAAACTGATTCCAGCGGGACTTGCTGCTCGAAAGCATGGTGCCAACAAGTACCGCATAGCCGAGCTTGAGGTCCTCGGGGTCCGCCTCGCGAACAAGGTCGAGGTCGCACACGACCAAGCCCGGCTCGGGACGGAACGCGATAGCGGGAAGCGCATTCGTCGACGAGGCGACAAGCGGCTTCATGGTCGTCGCAACCGTGAGCATGGCGTCGAACGTCGTCGGCAGCAAGGCGCACTCGGTGCGACCGCACCACTGATTGGCACACCAACAAACGACCGAGCAGGTCGCCGTGTCACCGACAGCGACAACGAGATCGTCGCAGGTAATGCCGTTAGCCGACAGGGCGCCAAAGACGGTATCGGCATCGGCCAGCGTAGCACCGGCAGGAGAAACCTCGAGGACGAGCAGCGACACGGCAAAACCGGCGTCGACCAGCGCATGCTCGACGACCTCGCCAAAACGCTCGGATGTAGCGTCGTTCCAAACCACCATCGCGCGCTTAGGCTTGCCCACGGCCGAGGCAAACATGCGCGACAGCTCCTCGAACGCGCCCAATCCAACGCGGACATCGACACTGCGGTTTTGGAAATTGATAAGTTGACGGCGAATCATAGCAGTCCACGCTCCAAAAGCATCTCGGCACAAAGGTAGGAAACGTCCTCGAAGGACTTGTTGCGAATATCAAGGGTAATATCGGCGGCCTGGCGATACAGCGGACGGCGATGCTCAAACAGGCGCGCAGCGTGCTCGGGCGAGCGGAAATCGGGCCGGGTATCGGAGCGGCGAATCTGGCGCAACGAGTCCTCAAAGTCGCCTTCGAGGTACACGCATATACCCATCTCATGCATCAGCTCAATGTTCACCGGCGTCTCGACGATGCCACCCCCGCACGACACCAGCAGGCTGCGCTCGCTTTGAAGCGAACGGAGTGCCGAGGTCTCAAGCTCGCGAAAACGATCCTCGCCCTCGGTCTCAAATATCTCGGTAACCGACTTGCCACATCGACGCACAACCAAACGATCGGTATCGATAAAACGCCGCTTGAACATAGTGCCGACGTTGCGCGCGAGCGTCGATTTGCCCGCGCCCAAAAAGCCGATAAAGAAGATATGGTCGCAGCCGTGTTTGATGTGCTGAGACATGGCGAAACCTATTCCTCGCAGGGAAGGTCGCGCAGGGCCCGGCGCTCAAAGATACGGAAGATCTGCGTGTACCACAGGTCCTGGGTTGCCTGCGGCTTGACCAGAATAGTGTCAACGCCGGCAAAGTTACCGCTCCACACGTCCGTGTACAGCTGATCGCCGATCAGCACCGCCTCGTCTGCCGTGGCGCCAAGGCGCTTAAGACCCGCCTTCAAGGCAAACGGGGCGGGCTTCATGGCGTGGCTGATGGCCTCGAGTCCCAGCTCGCGTGCAGAGCTCATGACCTGATCGCGATGCCAGTTGTTGGACACCATGCACAGCTTAAAGCCTTTGGCGCGGGCGGTATCGAGCCAAGCGGAAACCGCGGCGGGAACCTGCTCGGTGTCGCGCGGAACCAGAGTGTTATCGCGATCGAGCAGAATGGCGCGTTTGCCGTCGGCCCACAGGGTATCAAGGTCGATGCGATCGACCGAGGCAACGTATCGTTTGGGGCTAAAAATCCTCATGCTAATTCCAAGACAGTTGATGCTCTTCGTAGGTTTGCGAGAAGTACTCCTCGTCCTGCGTAATGTAGAAATACAGGTCATCGGAGTCGGTTGGCTCAAGCGTGGCCTTGAGTGCCTCGAGCGACGGAGAGCAGATGGGCGTGGGTGGCAGGCCCTCGTGCTTATAGGTGTTATACGGGCTATCGCTCTGCAGGTCGTCGGCGGTAACCTCGCCACCGGTGACATACATCATGGTCGCATCGCTGTTGAGATAGCGCAGACCGTCGAGCTTGCCGGCAAGGCGGTTGTAGAAGACCGAGGCCACGTGTGCACGTTGATCGGCGTTGAGGCCCTCGCGCTCAACGATAGAGGCCAAGTTGACGATGTCGTAGTCGGACATCTCCACACCGTAGCGCTCCTTGATCTTGGCTTCGCAGCTCGCAAAGTCAAGCGACTTGTACTCGGTCTTAAACTGATCGAGCATGGCGCGAATCACGTCATCGGCCGTCGGCGAATCACCCAACGAATAGGTCTTGGGGAACAAAAAACCCTCGAGCGAGTCGTTGGCGGCGCCCTTAAGGAAGCTATAGTCGTCCACGTAGTTGGAGGCCTTGGCCTGGTTGAGGAAGTCTTCCTTAGAGATGCTGTCGTAGGCCTGGGCCACGCGGTCGGCGACTTGATCGACTGTCAGACCCTCAGGGATAGTCAGCGCATTGGAGCCCGCGTTGGGGCCTTCCATGAGCTGCTGAACAACCTTGGTCGCATCCATGAGTGTGGTGAACGAGTAGGTGCCAGGCTTAAGCGACATATCGGCGTTAAGCTTTTTCACCGCCGCGTAGTAATCCTTGGGATTTTCGACGATATGGTTCTCGGAGAGAATCGAGGCGATCGTATCGCCCGAAGCACCGTCGGGAATGGTCACCGTAACTTGCTGGCCAGCAGCGACTTTCGCATCCTCACCGGCAAAGAAGCCCTTAACGGCAGGTACGACAAAGAAAGCGATAGTAGCAAGCGCGATTACGGCCACCACAACGCCGATGATCATAGGAACCGGAGAACTCTTCTTTTGAGCACCGCGACGAGCATGCGTGTTGTAGCTCGAGCGAGTCGCCGGAGCAACGCCATGCGACCCGCGAGCGTGATGCGAATGCGATTGGGGGGCCTGCGTTCGCTGGGTAGGTGCCTGTTGCTTAAAGCGAGCACCGCCTGCAGGCTGAGCCGAACGAGCAGTGGGCTGCTGAGCCGCGTGAGAAGCCGGATACTGAACCGAACGAGCAGAAGGCTGCTGACCCGTCCGTTGAACAGGTTGGGCCGAACGGGAGGAGGACTGCACCGGGCGCGCAGCAGGCTGAGCTGCGCGCTGGGTCGGCTGTGCCGGACGCTGGCCAGGCTGGGCAGGGCGTGGCGTAGGTTGCCCCTGGCGATTCGGCTGGCGCGGATCGGAAGCGCTAGGCATGCGAAACCTCCTCGTTTTTGCGATCGAGCCACGTCTGCAAGAACAGGCTGGCGGCGATCATGTCAATCTTGCCCCTCATCTGCTTTTCGTTGAGTCCCTGCTCGCGTAGGATACGCTTTGCCTCTTGCGAGGACAGGCGCTCATCCTCAAACTCAAGCGGAAGATCGAGCTCTTGGGCAATCTTTTGCGCAACGGCGGCAACGCGCTCGGCCTGGGGGCCGGGCTCACCGGCCATGGTCAAGGGACGTCCGCTTACAAGGATATCGGGCTCATAGTCCTCAACCAGGTAACGGAACGTCTTGGCCATGCCAGTGACCTCGGCAGCCGGGAGCACCTTGACGGGCATTGCCATCTTGCCATCACGGCTCGAGACGGCAATGCCAATCCGGGTCTCCCCTATGTCCAGCGCGAGCGCGACCACAGCGACTACTTAAGCGCCGAGCGCGGTCTTGGCAGCCGCGAGGGCATCGGCGATACCGGCAGCGTTCTTGCCGCCAGCCTGGGCCATGTTGGGACGACCGCCACCGCGACCGTCGACCAGGCCCGCGATCTGCTTGATCACGTTACCGGCGTGGAAACCGGCCTTGACGGCGTCATCGGAGCCGGCAGCGAGCAGGGCCGGGGTGCCCTTTTCGGTCACGCTAGCGACGACGCAGGCGACGGGACCGGCGACCTTCTGGTGCACGGTATCCCACACATTGCGCAGGTCGGCAGCCTCAAGGCCCTGGAGCTCAGCGACAACGAGCTTGTAGCCATTCAGCTCGACAGCGCCTTCGATGGCGCTGGAGATAGCGTCGGAGGAGCCACCGGTCAGTGCCTTCTTGAGCTTGTTGGAAGTCTCGCGCAGCTCGGCCTGCAGGTTCTCCACGCGGGCGGGAACCTCATCCACGCGGCACTTGAGCGCAGCAGCAGCGGCGTCGACGAGCGCCAGACGGTCGGCCATGTAGTCGAGAGCACCCTTAGAGGTCACGGCCTCAATACGGCGGACGTTGGAGCCCGTAGAGGACTCGGAAATGATCTTGAACAGGCCGATCTCGGCGGTGTTGGCGGCATGCGTGCCACCGCAGAGCTCACGGGAGAACGGCTGGTCCTCGGCGCCCACGGAGACAACGCGGACGACGTCGCCATACTTCTCGCCAAACAGGGCGACAGCACCGGCGGCCTTGGCCTCGTCGATGCCCATGACGCGGGTCACGACCGGCTTGGAGGCGAAGATCTGCTGGTTAACCAGGTCCTCGACAGCCTTGAGCTGCTCGGAGGACAGGGCCTCGAAGTGCGTGAAGTCAAAGCGCAGGTGCTCGGGCGTCACCAGCGAGCCAGCCTGGGAGACATGCTCGCCCAGGACCTGCTTAAGCGCAGCGTCGAGCAGGTGGGTGGCGGTGTGGTTGCGGCGCAGGAAACCACGGCGCTCGGCGTCGAGCGCGGCGGTCACGGTAGCACCGACGGTCAATGTGCCCTCGGCAACGTGGGCGACGTGAGCATACAGGCCATTGTGGTTCTTGGTATCGGAAACGGTCAGCGCAACGCCCTCGGCGAAAAGCTCGCCGGCATCGCCCTGCTGGCCACCCATCTCGGCGTAGAACGGGGTGCGGTCGAGCACGACCTCGACGTCCTCGCCGGCGGCAGCGGACTCGACGGACTCGACGTTGCGCACGATGGCAACAACCTTGGCGCCTACGATCGCATCGTTGTCATAGCCGTCGAACTCAGTCGCGGCGACCTTGTCGGAAAGTTCGACCCACACGTCGTTGAAGCTGCCCCAGGCGTCGCCCTTGGCATTGGCGCGGGCGCGGGCCTTCTGGTCCTCCATGCAGGCGGTGAAGCCGTCCATGTCGACGTCGTGGCCAGCGGTGCCGGCGATCTCGACGGTCAGGTCGATGGGGAAACCAAAGGTGTCGTGCAGCTTAAAGGCAACGTCACCCGGAAGGACAGCACCCTCGGCAAGCGCGGCCAGGGCCTCGTCCAGGTAGACGCGACCGTTGTCGAGCGTCGTGGAGAAACGCTCCTCCTCGGAAGCGACGATACCCTTGACGAGCGCGACGTTCTTGAGCAGCTCGGGATAGGCCTCGCCCATCTGGGCGTTGACCTCATCAATGAACTTGGTCAGGAAGGCGCCCTCGATGCCCAGCAGGCGACCGTGGAACACGGCACGGCGGAGCAGGCGGCGAAGGACGTACTCGCGACCCTCGTTACCGGGGAGAATGCCGTCCGAGATCATAAAGTCGACGGCACGAGAGTGATCCGCGATGATGCGCAGGGAGCGGCTGGCACCGGAGTAATCGTCGGCGTCATAGGTCTTGCCGCTGATCTTCTCGCCCAGCTTGATGAGGTGCTGCATCAGATCGCCGTCGTAATTAGCGGTCTTGTGCTGCATGATGGCGGCCATGCGCTCCAGACCCATGCCCGTATCGAGGTTGCGGTGCGGCAGCTCCGGCATGGAGCCATCCTCCTGGCGGTCGTACTGGGTAAACACGAGGTTCCAGAACTCAAGGAAGCGATCGCAGTCGCAGCCAGGCTTGCAGTCGGGGCTGCCGCAACCGACCTCCTCGCCCATGTCAAAGTAGATCTCAGAGCACGGACCGCAGGGACCGGTGGGGCCAGCGGCCCAGAAGTTGTCGTCCTCGCCCAAGCGGGAGATGTGGTCCTCGGCAACGCCCAGGGAGCGCCATACGTCATGGGTCTCGTCGTCCTCGGTAAAGACGGTGAAGTACAGGCGATCGAGCGGCAGCTTGAACTCCTTGGTGATGAGCTCAAAGGCCCAAGCGCAGGCCTGCTGCTTGGAGACGCCGCCAAAGGAGAAGTCGCCGAGCATCTCAAAGAAGGACAGGTGACGGCCGTCCTCGCCGATGCAATCGATGTCGTTGGTGCGGACGCACTTCTGGCAGGAGATCGCGCCGATCTCCTTCATGGTCTTCTTGCCCTGGTAGTACTCCTTAAACTGATTCATGCCGGCGTTGGCAAGCAACAGCGAAGGATCGTCGGGGACGAGGGACGAAGAAGGATAGAGCTTAAGACCGCGCTCCTCAAAGAAGTTGAGGAACTTAGAGCGAATCTCGGCCGTAGTCATTGACGGGTAGTCAGCACTCATAGAGGGAATCTCCTCGGTTTCACATCGAAACAGTTCAAACGTTACGATATTACCATCCCACCGCGCCTGTGCAAAAAAGAGGGCCGCCAAACAGCGACCCTCCAGCGAAAGTGCACGTTATTTAGTACTGTGCGATCCTTTGAAAAAGGACTGCTGTAGAATTACATATAAGAGTCACCCGGAAGGAGCGATCGATGAAAAGCAAACGATTTTTCCTCAATGCACTTCTGTTAGCGGCACTTTTAACGCTATTGGCTTTCTCCTGCTGGTACGCAAACCAACCAGCATTTGGCTACGTGTTGTATGCAGTAATGTCCGGCGATAAGGCTTATTACACTTTACGCGCAATTGACATTCTCTTTTTCTATGTTGCCGGTCCCTTATCAATCGCTTTGCTCGCGTTTCTTGTCATTTACAACTTCAAGAAACGTTAATGGGGCCTATTTAGAATCCGAATCGTCCATGGACCCGTCGATGCCGGTTTTGGTATCGTCATCAGAGTTGGAATCGTCATCCTTGGCGAAGGGATTCTTGAAGAAACCCGTGGCATCGGGCTGAAGACCCGAGAGCTTGATCCAGGGATTATCGAGCTCGGGCTTGGGCATAGCCTTGGCCTCGGGCGCGGTCTCGTTGCCGATGAGCTCGGACTCATAGATGAACGTATCGTCCCCGAGCGCGTCATAGGCGGCGACCGGGTTGCCATCGGCATCGCGGTACGGCGTGCCCTTAAACACGGCGCCGTCATAGGCCACAAGCTGGCGGCCGGTCTCGTTCTCAAAGTAGTAGACGAAAATGCCCTTGAGGGCTGCGCACAGCGGAATGGCAATGATCATGCCAATAGGACCCATGAGTGCCGAGCCAATAACGAGCGCCGTGAGGCTCATGATGGGATGCACCTGCACCGAGCTCTGCATGACCTTAGGCGAAATTACGTTATCGGTGACGTTTTGAGCGACCATCGTCACGATGAGCGTCCATAACGCCAACATGGGGCTGAACATGAAACCGAGCACTGTGGCGATTGCTGCGCTCACCCAGGGACCGACGACCGGAACCAAATGCATGATGCCGGTAAAGATGGCCATGAGCGCCGCATACGGATGGCCGATGATCATAAAACCGATAAAGGCGAGGAAACCACCGCAGATGGACGTCACGACCATACCGCGCATGTAGCCGCCGACAGAGCGAGAAAGGATGGCGACCATAAAGCGGTACGAGGTCTCCTTCTCCTGACCGATGATGGTGCAAATCTCGTGGTGCATGCGAGGGTAGTCGCAGGCCATCCAGTACGCAAGCACCAGACCAAGGAAGATCACGAACAACTGCGAGGCTGTATTGGTGATGAGCGGGAACACACCGCGGCCAAGCTCGGCAGCGATCTGAGACACATACTTCGATGCCACGGCAACCAGCGACGAAAGATTATCGTCCAGATACTCCTTGAGCGGCGTGTTGTTGAGCGTCTTGGCATGCGAGATCATCTCGTTGAGGTCGCCACCCGCAACACGAAGCTGCTCGGGCAGGCGGCTCAGGACTTCCATGATCTGACCAAAGAGAATCGGCGACAAGATGCAAACGACACCGACGAGCACAGCAACGACCACAATAAGCGCGATAAGCGAACCGATGCCGCGATTCACGCCATGGTGCTCGAGCCAGTTGGTGATCGGGGACATCACAAAAGCAATGATGGAGCCGACGGCAAGAAACTCAATAACCGGTGCCAGGATGCCCATAAGGTTAAAGATGACGGCGGCGATGACGATGCAACCGACGACAGCCCAAATGCGAAGCGTCAGAATGCGGGTATCGCGCAGCGTGCGGTCGGTTTGTTGGGGGTGCTCACTCATGAACGAACCATAACTCCGTCAGGGTCAATCTTGTCTTGAATCTTCTTGAGGGTGCGGCGCAGTAGGCGCGAGACCTGCACCTGCGAAATGCCCAGCTTCTTGGCGATCTCGATCTGGGTCATGCCCTTCACAAAGCGTAGCTCGATCACCTCACGCTCGCGCGGCGAGAAATCGCGGATGGCTTCCTCGATTACCAGGCGGTCATCGGTAAAGTCGAGCTCGTTGTCGTCGTCGGCATAGCGATCGAGAATCGAGGGAGCATCGTCGGAGTCGGACGCGCCGGGAGCCTCGATGGGCACCGAGGTGTAGGCCGAGGACGATTCCATGGCTTCGAGCACCTCGTCGACGGTCACGCCAAGGTAATCGGCGATTTCCTCAACCTTGGGCGAACGCTGAAGCTCGTTGGTAAGCTTGTCGGTAGCCTGGTTAACCTTGGCAGAGAGCTCCTGCAGACGACGCGGCACGCGCACACTCCAGCCCTTGTCGCGGAAGTGGCGCTTAATCTCGCCCAAGATGGTGGGCGTGGCAAACGTCGTGAACTCGAGTCCGCGCTCGGGATCAAAGCGATCGATAGCCTTGAGCAAGCCCAAGTACCCGACCTGCAAAAGGTCATCGAGCGGCTCGCCGCGGTTCTTGAATTTGTTGGCAAGAAACCTTACCAGGTTCATATGGGACATGACGAGCTGCTCGCGAGCATCCGGATCACCGGTCTCCTTATAACGACGAAACAGCTCGCGGGTTTTCTCCTTGTCCCAAGCGGTCTTGCCGCTCCGGGAGCGTTCGGTCATATTAGATATCCGCCTTGAGGTCGAGGGAAAGCGTTAGGGGCGCTGTAGTCTTTTCGTAAGAGTCACACACGCTCGCCAAAATGAGCTCGGCATACACGGCAGCCTGGTCATCCTCATCGACAGTCGCCTGGTCGCCAAAGGTAAAGGTCATGCCCACATGCGATTCGTCGACATCGAATTTGATCGAGATATCGTCGGAATCAACAGCCGTGCAGCCAAAGATGAAGGCTTCTTCGGCAGCCATACGAATGTCCTCGATGCGATCAACGGACATAGAGCACAGGGCGCCGACGTTGGCGGCCGTCATGCGCACCAAGCGCGCGAGACGCGGATCACCGGCAACGCTCAGCGTAATGGGGCAGGTTGCTTCGCTACTCATCGCAGGACTCCTCGGAGGTCTCGGCAGGCGTATAAGTGTAATACTGAGCAGGCTTAGCAGCGGGCTTCTGAACATCATCGTCGTCAGCAGCGGCATCGTCATCGCCAATCAGAACGCGCTCAGTAGGCTGCTCGGCCTCGGCGGCGGCAGCGGCGAGCTTGCGATCGGCGTCGGCTGCAGGAGCCTTCACCTTATTGAAGAGCTTCTGCACGGCGCCAGCAGCAGAATCAGTCACGCTCGATACGGCATTGCTGGCCTCAGCCACGCTGCCCGTGACCTCGGAGATGTCGCGAACGACCGCCTCAACCTCAACGAGGTTAGACGTCAGAGCATCAACGGCAGTCTTGCTCGACTTGAGGAGCGGCTCAACCTGTGCCAGCGCGGGGGTGAGCTCATCGACAGCGCCGTCGAGCTTTGCCACCACAGGCTGTGCCTCGGCGAGCGTATTGTTAAGGTCACTCACCGTCTTGTCGAGCGAATCAACGACGGTGCGGGTCTTGCGCAGCGTGAGCGCGAGCTCGACAACAGCCCACACGCCGGCAACGGCGAGCAACAGCAGGGCGATTTGAATGGGACTCATACAAGCCTCCCAAAGGAATCGAAATACAGACGCTGTTTATGGTACCCCAAAGGGGACCGAACATGCCAAGCGTGAGATCCTGGGACAAAATAATCAGCAGTTACTTCGGAGCATTACCGCTACGGTCGCGTTCGCTTTGCTCAACACGCCACTCTTCCCAACCGCGGCCGGCAGGCTGCCAGAACGCGCCGCGCTCCAACCCCTCGGGCAAATAGCGCTGATCGACCCAGCCTTCGGGATAATCGTGCGGATACTTATACACGCCATATTCATCGCTGCCTGGGCGATGACGATCGCGCAGGTAGCTGGGCACCTCGCGAAGACCACTGCTGTGGATATCGGCCAGCGCCGCATCGATCGAGGCCTCGCACGCGTTGGACTTAGGCGCCAGGCACACATAGAGCGCAGCCTGAGCCAGGTTGATGCGACACTCGGGATAGCCAATGACCTCGGCAGATTTAAATGCGGCATGTGCCACCAAAAGCGCCTGCGGGTCGGCGTTGCCAACATCCTCGGAAGCCTGAATCATAATGCGGCGAGCGATAAACTTGGGATCCTCCCCTGCATCGATCATGCGCGCGAGCCAATAGATCGTGGCATCGGGGTCGCTGCCGCGCATAGATTTAATAAACGCACTGATAATGTCGTAGTGCATGTCACCGTTTTTGTCATACGAAAACCCACGACGTGGATTGGCGATCTTCACGTCATCCACGGTAATGGGATAGCGTTCCCCGGCCGCCGGCGCTGGCGTTCCCTCAGTATCGGGACGCGTAACGGCAATCTCACTCGCAAGCTCGAGCGTCGTGAGCGCCGAGCGCGCATCACCCGCGGCCAGCGTGCAAATGGTCTTGACCGTATCCTCATCGGCCGAGAACTTACCGTTTAAACCCTGCGGCGCCTCGAGCGCACGCTCAATGAGCATGGCGATATCCTCGTCCTTCAGGTGCTCAAGCTCTACCACACGCCCACGCGAGAGCAATGCCGAGTTGACCTCAAAGTACGGGTTTTCCGTCGTGGCGCCAATCATAATGACGGTGCGGTTCTCAACCGCATGCAGTAAGGCATCCTGCTGCGACTTAGAGAAGCGATGGATCTCATCGATAAACAGAATGGTGCGGCGGTCGTAGGTGTTCAGACGGGTCTTAGCCTCATCGATTACGCGGCGCAGGTCCTTCACAGTGCCCGTCACGGCGCTGACCTCGACAAACTCGCTCTTGGTATGGTTGGCGATAATGTGGGCCAGCGTCGTCTTGCCCGTGCCAGCCGGGCCGTACAGAATCACGCTCGACAGCACGTCATGCTCAATCGCGGCGCGCAGCCACGAGCCCTTACCGACGGCCTTTTGCTGGCCCACATACTCATCGAGCGAATCGGGGCGCATACGCACCGCAAGCGGCGCATTTTTAAAGGAGCGCTCGCGCGTCGAAGCAGAAAAAAGGTCGTCCATAGCCATCCCGTGCATTAATCAAAATCGTTGTTGACCAACAGTATACCGAAAGGATACGAACTACCGTTCGTTAATATAGGTACGATGCGGAAACTTTAGACCCGGGAACAGCTTGCTCGTCAGCTCGCAGAAATAACCGTCCGTCATGCTCGCGATGTAATCCACCACGGCTTGATCCTTGTCGTCCTGCCAGGCATAGGTACGATCGTAGTAGGAAAGCTGCTGCTCAATGCGCGAAATATGGTGCTTAAAGATATAAGAGGACTCGTCGCCACTGTTTAGATCCCGCAGGCAACGGTCGTAGAGCTTTTCGAAGGCCTCACGCAGCTCCTCCTCGGAATCGCCTTCGATACCGCCCTTGCTATAGATCTTCTCGTAGTTCTCGCGCTTGGCTCGGCGAATTTCCTCAAACAGGTCCTCGCTCATCTCGATGCGCGGCTTACCATAGCTATGCTCAACGATATCGATGGAAGCGTGCGTGAGGATCCAGCTGTTATAGGCGCCGCCCCGACCATCGTCAAAAGCGTCGGGCGAAAGCAGACCCGCCGCGATCGCATCCTGACGGTCACGACCGACGTAGGCAAGAATATCCGAGATGCGAACGACGCAGCCCTCGAGCGTCATGGGACGCAGGTGCCCAATGGCGCCATAGCCCGTGGCGATGCAGTCCTCGACCGCCTGATCGAACTGGTCAAAGGAGCCCATATCCGACAATTCAAACACGCGCTGCTCGTACTCGCCGTTATGGCATAGCACGCCGTCGAGCGTCTGGAGTGACACGTTACGGCCGTACAGCGCGTCGAGCACGCGGACCGACTGCACGTTATGGAAAAAATAACGCCCCGTACGCTCGTGGTAGATATCGTTGAGGAATCGCTCACCGGCATGGCCGAAAGGCGTGTGTCCCAAGTCGTGGCCCAGGCCAATCGCCTCGATCAGATCGCAATTGAGCCCCAGGGCGCGACCGATATCGCGCGCAATGCGGGAGACAAGCTGCACGTGCAAACCGCGGCGTGACAGATCGTCATTGCTACGGAAGCTAAAGACCTGCGTTTTGCCTGCATAACGGGTGTACGCCGGAAGATGAAGTATCTTTTCGGTATCGCGCATAAACGCCGGACGCATAAGCGTGCCTTTGTCGGCGGCGCGATCAATACGACGAATGACCTGATCGTCGTTGCAACGATACAGGTTAACATAGCCCGAAGCACGATCGGTGGCAATGCGCTCGAAAAGTTCGGGCGACAACGCCGAGGGAATACGGTCCATGCGCGCCTTAATGACGGCCGTTTCTTGATTAGTTGCCATGGCATGCTCCTTAAAAAGGATGCGCAATCGGTTACAATGTCCAGCCCACGACCTCGATTATGGCAAATATCGGCACCAAAAACGGGAGCAATGGCAGGGAGCGCGATTTTGTGAAGAGGCAGGAGAGGGCCAGGACCAGGAGCGCAACGGCAAATGCCACGATGCCGCCCAGAGGGTCGAGCGTGCAAAGCGCGAAAAGCGCCTTGGCATCCCCCATGCCGATGCCGGGGGCTTGGCGAACACGACGCCAGAGCGACTCAGTGAGCACAAGGGCAAGGTAGACGATGACCGCAAGACCGGCGTGGTCAAGCGCCGTGTTAACACCTCTGTCGAGCCAAACGCCTGCAAGCGCCGCCACCGCACACACGCCGGCAAGCTCATTGGGAAACCGCCGCTCACGGGCATCAATCACCGCGCCGGCAAAGATACAAATCCAAAACGGGATATAGACCATTAAAAACCTCCTTGGGCAGTCACTCAAAAGCAAAAACCACCACAAAGGTGCAGGCACCTTTGTGGTGGTTTTGGTGGTGGTTATTTGGCGCCTTGCATGACCTCGTCGAGGGTAACGTTGACGGCGTGTTGCGTCGGGACCCAGTCGACCTTCAGGAACAACGCAGCCACCGTAATGGGGATATAACTGAACATAAAGATCGGGAAGGTAAACAGGTTGGTCACCAGGCGCCACTTTTGCGCACAATGAATGTGCTTGTACTCGAAGATGGTCGTAAGTAGCGCCAGGATAAAGAAGGTCTGATACATCATCGCGAAGGTCATAATGAGCGAGGCGGCACAAGCCTGCATCTCGACCTCGGTGGCCAAGAAGCCATGCGAAAGTCCGCCAACGATGAGGAATGTCGCATTGGCGAGCATGGAGATCAGGGACAGCAGCATGCCCGGAGCGATGGTCATAAACATGTCATATGCGGCAAAGCGATGATAGCGGAACGTCGACTTGACCAGATGCTTGCCGTAGGTAAAAAAGACCTGGTAGAAGCCCTTGGTCCAGCGCATGCGCTGTTTCCAGGACGCCTTAAACGTCACCGGCTGCTCGTCAAAGAACTCCGCCGGCGCATAACCGATGCGGATGCCGTGAATGGCGCAGAACGTGGTGAACTGGATGTCCTCGGTCAGTGTATGGAACTGCCAGCCGTGCATGCCCTCGATAACACTGGCGGAGATAAGGTAGCCCGAGCCCGAGACGGCACAGGACGTCTTGCAGATATTACGCGCGTTGTTGAGGAAGCGGGCCTCACGCAAATACCAGGTGGCGTTGGCAGAGGAAATCCACGAACTGCCGAAGTTCTTGGAGTTACGATAGCTCGTGACCACATGAAAGCCCTGGTCAAAGGCATCATTCATCTTGGAGACGTAATCGCGGGAGATAACATTGTCGGCATCGAAGATAAAGTAGCCCTCAAACGTGTCGGGATACTCGTTGAGAATGCGATCGAAACCAAAGTCCATGACCCAGCTCTTGCCCTTGCGGGCCAGGTCATTGCGCTCGTAAACAATGGCACCGGCCTCGCGCGCGAGCTGCGCCGTGTTGTCGGTGCAAGCATCGGCGACCACGAAGACCTCGATGAGCTCGGACGGATAATCCTGGTCCTTGATGGAGCGAACGAGGTTGGCGATAACGGCCTCCTCGTTGTGTGCTGCAATAAAGAAGGCATACCGGTGGAGTTTTTTGGCCTTGGGAGGCGCGACCTCGCCGCGGAGAGCACCGATGACAAAGAAGACCACCTGGTACAAGAAGCAGACCGTGAGCAGCGTGACGACAATCTGGTTGAAGATCACGATGGGTGTGTTGGTTTGTAAAAAGGCGAGCATGCAGGCTCCCAGGAACGTGTTACGTAAACAACCGTATATCTTACCGCAGGCTTACCGAGTTCAAGAAACCACCTAATACTGGCTAGGCTTCGAGCAGGCCGAGCTGCGGTACGATTTCGTCGCCGGCAGCAGTGCGGCCAAGCGAACGCGGGGCTAAGTCGTCGAGGACGGCGGCGAGATCCCACGGCAGCTCGTCGCGGCACTCAATGCGCTCTCCCGTCACGGGATGATCGAACGCCACGCGCCAGGAATGGAGAAATTGCCTGGTCAGACCCTGATCGGCACGCGCATCGCACTTACCGTAGAGCGGATCGCCCACGCAGGCGTGGTTGATATGGCGCATGTGCACGCGAATCTGATGCGTGCGACCGGTAAACAGGTGACACTCAACGAGTGTGTAGCCGTCATCAAAGCGCGTGGAATCAAAGCGCTCAAGGACCTTAAAGGTCGTGATGGCCTGGCGTGCAAAAGGATCATCGGAAACCGCCATCTTGACACGGTCACGTGTAGAACGGGCAATGCCGGTGTTAATGGTGCCCTCATCCATGGCGATATGACCGTGAACGAGCGTAATGTAGCGGCGGTCGAGCGTGCGCGTACGGATAAGATTTTGGAGCGCGCGCTGGGTATCGTCGTCCTTTGCCGCAAGCATAAGACCCGAGGTATCGCGATCCAAACGATGTACGATACCGGGGCGGTCCTCGCCCTGCACGGTGCCCAGATGGTCGATACCGCAGTGATAGACCAGCGCATTCGCGAGCGTACCGCTCTCATGACCATGCGCAGGATGGCACACCAGGCCGCGCTGCTTGGAGAGCACGATGAGGTAGTCGTCCTCATAGCGAATGTCGAGCGGGATGGCCTCGGGAATCACGTCGGTGGGATCGTGCGGTTCGGGCAAATCAACCGAAATACGGTCACCGGCTCGCACGGCGTACTTTTTGGACAGGCAGGTCTCGCCGTTGACCACTACGACCCCACCCTCAATCAGATGTGCGCAGGCAGAGCGCGTAGGGCAGCCGTCATTGGCGCCCAGATAGGCGTCAAGACGCTGACCAGCGGCATCGTCGGCAACAAGGATATGGATGTCGGCCATTAGCGCTCAGTCCTTTCGCGAATCTTGCGGGCACGCTCCCCACGTTGTTTAGCCTTGCGCTTGGCGCGGGCCTCGTCACGGGCGTTAAGCTCGGCGGTCGCATCGACCTCACGAGCCGCGGGGCTCAAGAACATGTAACCGAAGAGCGCCAGCACCACACCGACCGTAATGCCGATATCGGCCACATTGAAGACGGGGAAGTCGATGAAGGTGGTGGCAATAAAATCGGTCACGAAGCCAAAGGCCAAACGATCGATAGCGTTGCCGATAGCACCACCCGCAACAATCGCCATGCCCACAACCTCAAGATGGGCGAGCTGAGGTGCACGAACGAGGTACACGGCAATAGCGATAATGACCGCCAACGCCAGCACGGCAAACGCGATGCCATGCCCCTCGCCCATGCTAAAGGCAGCACCGATATTGCGGACAAACATAAAGTCGAAAACACCGGGGATGACGGTCACATGCAAGGCGTCGCCCACGGCACGAACCGCAAGCTTGGTCAGCTGGTCAACAAGCAGCACAACCAACGCCACCCCACCAGCAACACCCAACCGCCAACGCAAAGGCGGCGTCATACCCCCAGTACGACCCAAATCAATCCCCTACCCTCAAAACAATCGAATTACGTTTAACGCAAAGCAATATCTTATATTGACCAGCAACGAAATAGCCGATGATTCATTACCGACAGCGAAAACCCGCCAGAGCGAGCAAGGTGCCTTGAAACGAGGCGGCATTGACCTTCTGGTCATGCCGCCGAAGTTGAAAGGCAGATTGCCGCTCTGGCGGGTTTGCAGCGTCAACCGGTTACGCGGTTTGGTAAAACCGCGTAACTACAAGGCGTCCGCACACCTCTTGCAAATGTGAGCGTGGCCGTTGTACTCGCCGACGGTGGTGCGGTAGTTCCAGCAACGGTCGCAGCACTCGCCCTCGGCAGCATCGATGGCAACAGAAAGCTCCTCGCCCTGGGTAAGCTCAACATCGGAGACGATGTAGAACTCGGCCAGGTCGACGGCCTTGTCGCCGGTCAGCAGCGCGTACATCTCGGCGGGAACGACCGCCTTGACGCGGACCTGCTGGCTCTTGGTGAAGGTGCCGGCGGAGCGGGCGTCCTCAAGGGCCTTGGTCACGGCGCTACGGAGCTCGAGTGAAGCCTCGAGCACGCCCTCAAACTCATTGGCCTCGTCGATCGTGATGGGCGACTTGTACCAATCGAGCAGCGCGGCGTACTTCTGATGATCGACGCAGCCGGCGGGCGCATAGGCCATGGCCTCGTCGACCGTGTAGGACAGGATCGGCTGCAGGTCGCGCATGAGCATCGAGAAGAGCTCGGCCAGCACGGTTTGGGCGCTGCGACGCTCGAGCGAGCCGGGCTTCTCGCAGTACAGACGGTCCTTCAGGGCGTCGAGGTACACGTTGGAAAGCTCAGTCACCACGAAGTCGTAGAGTGCACGGTAGGCACGCGGGAACTCGTAGCTGGCATAAGCATCGTCAACCTCGGCCTGGACCTGAGTCAGGCGGGCAACCATGAGCTTGTCGAGCGGCAGCAGGTCGGCAAAGGCGACGCCGTCGGTCTCGGGCTCAAACTGACCCTCGAGCTCGGAGAGCAGGAAGCGCAGCGTGTTGCGGAAACGACGGTAGGCATCGGACGTACGAGCGAGAATCTCGTGGTCGATGGAGACGTCGGAGCTGGTATCGACGGAGGCGACCCACAGACGGATGATGTCGGCACCCATCTCGTCGCAGACCTTGTTGGGGTCGATGACGTTGCCGAGTGACTTAGACATCTTACGGCCCTGGCCGTCGAGGGTGAAGCCCTGCGAGACGACCGCCTTGTACGGAGCGTGGCCGTTGGCGCCCACCGAGGTGAGCAGTGAGCTCTGGAACCAACCGCGGTGCTGGTCAGAACCCTCGAGGTAGACGTCCGCCGGGTACTCCAGCTCGGGACGGTACTCGCAGACGGCCTTCCAAGACACGCCGGAGTCCCACCACACGTCAAGGATGTCCTTATCAGCCTTGAGGTGATGGCCGCCGCACTTGGGGCAGACGCAGGCCTCGCCCAGGTAGCTCTCGGGAGCGTCAGTGAACCAGGCGTCGGAGCCCTTCTCGTGAAAGAGCTTGATGACGGCGTCGAGCGTGGCGTCGTTCATGACCTTCTCGCCGCAGTCGGCGCATGTGTAGCTCGGGATAGGCACGCCCCAGTTGCGCTGACGGCTGATGCACCAGTCGGGACGCTGCTCGACCATGGCGCCGATGCGGTTTGCCGCGTGGGCCGGATACCACTTGACGTTCTCACGGACCTCCTTGCCAGCCTGCTCGCGCAAACCGGTCTTGTCCATCGAGACGAACCACTGGTCGGTAGCACGGAAGAGCACCGGGTGCTTGCAGCGCCAGCAGTGCGGATAGCTGTGCGTGATCTTTTTCTCGAGGACCAGGGTGCCGCGCTCGCGCAGGAACTCGATGATGTGCGGGTTGGCCTCATCGGTATCCATACCGCTGAAGGGGCCACCAGTACCAAACTCCTCACCGGTGTAGAACTTGCCGTCGTCATCGACCGGCATGCAGATGTCGGTGATGCCCTCCTTGAGGCAGGCAAAGTAGTCGTCAACGCCGTGGCCGGGCGAGTTGTGGACGATACCGGTACCGTCGTCGACACCGACGTAATCGGCCAGCAGCGCCACGCCCTCGACGCCGTCAAAGATCGGCTGCTTGTAGCGGATGTGGTGGAAGGTCTCGGCGGGAACCACATAGGGCTTGCCGTCGACCATGACCGGGGTGTACTCCCAGCCAAACTCCTCGCAGCACTTGGGAGCCAGGTCCTCGAGCATGACCTCGGCACGACCATCGTGCTCAACGGCGACGTAGGCGGCGCCGGGCTTAAGGGAAACGGCCTGGTCGGAGGGAATGGTCCACGGCGTGGTCGTCCAGATGATAAAGTCGACCGGGCCGTCGAAGTCCTCGAGGCCGGCGGGCTTGGAGGTCATCTCAAAGCGCACGAAGATGGACGGGCTCGTCTCGTCGGAGTACTCGATCTCGGCCTCGGCCAGCGCAGTGTGGCAGTGCTTGCACCAGTGAACCGGCTTGTGGCCGCGATAGATCATGCCCTTATCGAACATCGCCTTGAAAACCTCGATGTCGGCGGCGTCATGCTGGTGATAGAGCGTCAGGTAGGGGTTGTCCCAGTCGCCGAGCACGCCCAAGCGACGGAAACCGGCCTTCTGAAGCTCAATGTTCTCGACAGCGAACTCGTTGCAGAGCTCACGAATCTTGGCCGTGGAAGTCTGGTTGAACTTCTCGGTGCCGAGCTTCTCCTCGACCTTGTGCTCGATCGGCTGGCCGTGGCAGTCCCAACCGGGGACGTAGGGAACCTCATAGCCCTGCATCATCCAGTAGCGGTTGATCATGTCCTTAGAAATCTTGTTCATGGCGTGGCCGATGTGGATCGGACCGTTGGCGTACGGAGGGCCGTCGTGCAGCACGAACTTCTTGTGACCCTCGTTCTTCTTCAGAACTTGCTCGTAGACCTTGTTGTCCTGCCAGTCCTTGAGTCGCTTGGGCTCGGACTTGGAAAGACCGGCACGCATGGGAAAACCGGTTTTGGGCAGATTCATCGTCTGCTTGTACTCGTTTGCCACGGTACCCCTTTCATGTCGTGGGCGCGCACGCCCGTTGGGCACCAAAAAAGCGCCCGTCCCTACAAGCTGGGACGAAGCGCCACAAAACGGGCCGTGTGCCCGCAAAAGCTCTTCGCTTAACCACCCAGCTTAGATGCCCTCGCCCGCATTACAGCGCGCTCGCATCCGTTACTCGGCTGGCCTGTATCGACGACCATCTCGGCGATGTCTACTAAGACGTGCCTGTACGGCGCGTCCGTTGGGACCGCAGCTCCGGGGTGATTTTCATCGGTCGCATGCACGGGTTCTCAGCGCTCCCCGTTCTCTGTAGCATGCGGACGGCCGACTACTCGTCCCCATCAACGCTTATGCGCTGTATGGTAGCACGGTCAACGCCGGCGAAAAACCCTCAACATCGGTTTCATACTTTAGTAATTTCTCGCGATCGCAAGCACTCACTTGGAGCAAAATACCTGAAAGCACTTTATCTAACGAAAGAAGGCTGCTATGCGCACGATTGGAATGAGCGACTACACCGTCGGCGAGGACTGCTTTGACGAGCTGCCCGGCGCGCTGGACGAGTACGGAGCGGCCAAGGTCGCGATTATCGGTGGAAAACGAGCACTGGCCGCGGCGCTTCCCAGTATCGAAGCGGCACTGGAGGGCACCGACATCGAGATTCTGGAGACACGCGTCTACGGCACCAACAGCACGCGTGCCAATATCGCCAAGCTTGTTAACTCCCCCGCCTGCCGAGAGGCCGATGTGCTCATCGCATGCGGCGGCGGCAAAGCGCTCGACACCGTCAAGACGGCGGCCATCGAGCTCAAGAAGATCGTCTTTACGGTACCGACGATCTGCTCCAACTGCTCGGCCGCGACCGCCATTGCCGTCGTGTACAACGACGACGGCTCGCTCGAGGGCTATTCGTATCCCAACCGCCCGGCGCACATCTTCATCAACCCCAAGATCATCGCCGAGGCACCGGCGGAATACTTCTGGGCCGGCGTGGGTGATGCCCTGTCCAAGCAGCCCGAGGTCGAGTACGCCACGAGCGCCGGCAACCTGGAGCACACGGCCGGCCTTGGCCTGGCGCTTGCCCACACCTGCTCCGAGCCGCTGTTTACCTATGGCGTCCAGGGTCTTGAGGATGTGCACCAGAATCTGTCGAGCGAGGCCGTCAAGCAGATCGCGCTCGACATCGTGGTCAACACGGGCTATGTCTCGAACCTGACCAACCAAAACGATTACTACTACAACTCGAGCGTGGCGCACGCGTTCTACAATGCGACGTGCAGCATTCCGCGCGAGGGAACCTATCTGCACGGCGAGGTCGTGAGCCTGGGCGTGCTCGTGCTGTTTGCCTATACGGGCGATACCGAGAACCTTGAGCGCTACGCCGCCTTTAACAAGCAGATGGGTCTGCCTGTGACGCTTGAGCAGGTCGGCCTTACCGAGGCCGAAATCCCGGCGCTGTGCGAGTATGCGCACGCCACCAACGAGTGGAAGCAGGGTAACCCGGAGCCCTTCACCGACGAGAAGTTCGCCGCCGCCATCAAGGCCGCCAACGCCTACGGCCACACGCTCTAGGACTGGCCCAAAACAACCACAAAGGAGACAGGCACCTTTCTGGTGGTTTTTTATTGCTCCAGCATTCAGTTCGTACTCGAACCCGATTCTTTACGAGAAAGGGTTCGGGTACGTTTTTTGTTTATCGGAAATTCTGCGGAAGGACTACTCGGAACGGTAAACAGGGACGAACAGAGGCAGGGTATCATCGTGGTGATGGTATCCTGCCTTTTGTTTTGCGGGATCAAGGTCGCTTTATGCGAACTTGATCGCCACTTATATGGCGCATTGATGGCAATTGCCTCGTACGTGCATACCGGGAGCCTGTACACCTCTGGCAAGGCGTAACACACTAGACTTTATTCCAAAGCCCGTGTGCTAAGGGGGCAGGCCCCTTAGAATTCCTGTGGAGTGTGTACGCACGTACGCAGGAAAACGGCAAAATTTCGCTATATTAGGGCGTTCTTTCATTGGAAAGAATGGTATACACGGCTTAGTTCAACAAATAAGAATTTATATATAAAGGAGAATATTGATGAAACTGTTTTTATGTTCGCACTTTTC